>NZ_KV789871.1:0-106478 GCF_001807705.1 Klebsiella sp. HMSC25G12
GGCGGCGACTGGCCGCCCCCTGTGCGCTCCCTACTTCATGAGTAACATAACGCAGAATACATATTGGGAGCGCAATCTGCTCGGAAATAACACAGAACAAACGTTTTTCCCGGGTCGAAACCGTTGCAAACCGATACAGGAGCTACGGAAATCGTGCTGTTTGTAGGCCCGGCAAGCGCAGCGCCGCCGGGCAGGATGATGGCTCAGTCGCCAAAGAACCAGTAGCCGCTGTTGACCAGCGCTGCCAGCATGGCGAGGAATGACGGATCTTCCAGCGCATCGCCAAAATGGTCGGCGCGCAGCGTCAGATGGGTGGCTAAGGCGTCCAGCGCCGGGCGGTGCGGGGAGTTGATCTTCTCGCCATTGACGAACACCTCGCCGTCAATGCGCAGCACCCGCAGGCCGCCCAGGCGTTCCAGCGTGTCGCCCTGCTGCAGAGCATCGTAAATTTCATCTGGCTGATACGGCGGCTCCGGCGGTGCGACGTCGAGCTCATGACGCGACTGGGTGATAAACTCGCCAAACCACTGTTTAAAGTGCTCTGGTTGATTAATCAGCCCCAGCATCATCTCGCGCAGGCGGTCGAGTTCGACGGGTAAAATATCCGCCGGATGGTCGCGGGACGGCACGTCCGGATCGGCGTAGCGCTGGCTGCCCAGTTCGCGCTGGAGAACGTAGTCGGCAAAGCCGCTGAACAGCTCGCGGGCATTCGGCGCGCGATAGCCGACCGAATAGTTGAGCGAATTTTCCAGCGAGTACCCCTCATGCGGGAATCCTGGTGGAATATAGAGAATATCCCCCGGCTCCATCTCTTCATCGATGATCGCCTCGAAGGGGTCAACCTGCAGCAGGTCCGGATGCGGGCAGTGCTGTTTCATCGGCACCTTTTCCCCGACGCGCCAGCGCCGACGGCCGGTGCCCTGAATGATAAACACATCATACTGATCCAGATGCGGACCGACGCCGCCCCCGGGTACCGAGAAGGAGATCATCAGATCGTCGATACGCCAGTCCGGCAGAGCGCGGAACGGATGCATCAGCGCCGCTGAGGGTTCATGCCAGTGGTTAACCGCCTGCACCAGCAGGGACCAGTTGTTTTCACTCAGGTGATCGTAGCTTTCGAAGGGACCGTGACTGACCTGCCATTTTCCATCCTGATGGCTGACAAGGCGGCTATCGACCTCGCTCTCCATGGCCAGTCCAGCCAGTTCGTCCGGGCTTAGGGGGTCGATAAAATTGGCGAAGCCGCGCTTCAGTACCACCGGCCGTTTTTGCCAGTAGCGTTCGATAAAGTCGGGCCAGTTAAGCGTTAATTGATAATCCATATTGATATTCCACTGCAGGTGTCTGACAGGGATTATAACGGATGCGGCGCCCCGGCGATGCAGGCGCCGTTAAAAAACTCAATGATTAACCCTGTTTATCTTCCATCAGCTGGCGGCCAAACACCACCTCCATGCAGGCGCCGCCGAGCAGGCTTTCGCTGGCGATAATCTCCCCGTCATATTGCTCGACGATTTCGCGGGCGACGGAGAGCCCCACGCCCTGGCCGGGACGCAGCGTATCTGCCCGCTGGCCGCGGTCGAAGACGGCGCGGCGCTGGCTCTGCGGGATCCCCGGGCCATCGTCTTCCACCAGAATATGCAGATGGCTGTCGGTGGTCTGGCGCACGGAAACTTCCACAAACTCCAGACAGTACTTACAGGCGTTATCGAGAACGTTACCCATCACTTCCATAAAATCATTCTGCTCGCCGACAAAAGTGATCTCCGGCGAGATGTCGAGCGAGATATTGACCCCTTTACGCTGATAGACCTTGTTGAGGGCGGAGGTCAGGCTATCAAGCAGGGGGGCGATCGGGTGCAGTTCCCGGCTCAGCAGGGTACCGCCGCTGCGCATGCTGGCGCGATGCAGATAGTAACCAATCTGCTGCGAGATGCGGCTTATCTGCTCCAGCATCACCGGCTCCGCCTCGTCGACGCTAATCTTCTCGCCGCGCAGCGAGCGCAGGGTGCTCTGCATCACCGCCAGCGGCGTTTTCAGGCTGTGGGTGAGATCGGTGAGGGTGGTGCGGTATTTGTCATAGCGTTCACGCTCGCTGCGAACCAGGCGGTTAAGGTTGCTGACCAGCCGGGTCAGCTCGCGGGTGGTGTTGGGATTGAGCTTTTCGCGGTGGTGCTCCTCCAGCTCACGTACCTCTTTCGCCAGCGACTCGATAGGCCGCAGGCTCCACCATGCGGCGACCCACAGCAGGGGGATCACCAGCAGCAGGTTGGCGGCCAGCACGTAGATAAACCAGCTCCACACCATATAGCTGCGCTTGAGCTCCACCGGAATGGTATCGACCACCACAATGCTGAGCTGGGGCATTTTGCTGGTGGCCGGGTAGAGGTTGATTGCCACCGAGTGGGTCATCTCCGAATCATCGCCCTGCTCGCGGATGGCGTCCAGCTGTTCCTGAATCTCGTGGTTGTTGCGCAGCAGCATGCTGCTGCTGTCGACATCGGCTTCGATCTCATGGAAACCATTGCGCTTCAGCCATTCCGGTTGAATGCGTTTCGCCAGCCAGGGGACATCGCGCTGCGCCCACAGCAGTTTACCCCTCTCATCGTAGATAAGGGTCACCGTCGGGCTTTCCATATTCAGGTTTTCCGGGATATCGACGTCAATAGCGCCGTTCTCCCATTTCGCCAGCATATAAAAGAGATTGCTCTCGCCGCGCAGCAGGCGGAAGGTGGTTTTATCGAAGCTGACACTGTAGCCCACCAGCGCCACCATGCCATAGGCCAGGGAGAGCACCAGTACGACCCCGGCGGTCGCCAGCAGGAAGCGAACCCGTAATGACAGGGGGAAGATATGCCGCAACAGTCCCTTCATCAGCGCAGTTCGAACAGATAGCCCTGGCCGCGCACCGTGGTGATGACGTCCTGCGGGTATTCAGCCTGAATTTTCTTGCGCAGCCGGCCCATCAGTACGTCGATGGTATGGCTCTCACGCAGTTCGGCATCCGGGTAAAGCTGGAGCATCAGGGAATCTTTGCTGACCACTTTGCCGCGGTTGCGGATCAGGGTTTCCATAATGGTGTACTCAAAGGCCGTCAGCTTGATCGGCTGATCGTTGACTGACAGCTCGCGCCGGGAGAGGTCGACCTGGAACGGCGGCAGGGAGATCACCTGTGAGGCCAGGCCGCTGTTGCGGCGCAGCAGCGCCTGCATGCGGGCGGCAACCTCTTCAATATGGAAAGGCTTGGTGACGTAATCATCCGCCCCGGCGCTCAGCACTTCCACTTTATCCTGCCATCCTTCGCGGGCGGTCAGCACCAGCACCGGCAGCGACACATCGTGGCTGCGCCAGCGGCGGATCAGCGATAGTCCGTCTTCATCCGGCAGGCCGAGGTCGACGATGGCGATATCCGGGAGATGTTCGCCCAGATAGTAGTCCGCTTCCCTGGCATCTTCCGCCGCATCGACCTGATGGCCCAGCTCCTGCAGCTGAACTTTGAGGTGGTGACGCAGCAGGGCGTTATCCTCAACCACGAGTACGCGCATGACTGTTCTCCCTTCCTGTGTTGATAGTAATCTGACGCTCATTATATACGCAAAATATAAACAGCTGTTAAATAAAGCTTTTTATACCATCGGCGCATAACACCGCCAGGCAGGGCAGCCTTCGGCGATGCCCTTTGCGCATAGTGCATGGAACTCCTTCATTCTATGCGTAATTTCAGCAAACGCCCAGCGGCAGAGCGCGGGCAGTGCGCGGGTTGGTGATGTTAATTTTTTGTGTAATAGTGCTGGGATCACCTCTCAATGACGCCGCAGGTTATCCATTATGTCTCAGCAGAAAAGTGCGGACTGGGTCAGGCTGGCGCAGTCGCCCAGTCAGACGGAACGCATCGAAGCCTTCTTCGGCGGCCACGGCTACGAGCCGCACCGGCATGATACCTATGCTATCGGCCAGACGATCGCCGGCGTGCAGAGCTTTCACTATCGCGGCGGACTCCAGCACAGCCTGCCCGGCGGGACGATGGTGCTTCACCCGGACGAAATACACGACGGCGAGGCGGGCACCGAGGCGGGGTTTCACTACCGCATGGTCTATATCGAACCGGCGCTGATCCAGAAGATACTCGGCGGCAGGCCATTGCCGTTTATCCCCGGCGGCCTGTCGGCGGATCCGCGCCTGCGTTGCGCCGCGCAGCCGTTGTTAAAAGCGGTCACGGACACCTTCGAGCCGCTGGAGGAAGAGGATGCTCTGTACGACCTGGCGCAGACCCTGGCTGTGGTCGGCGGGCAGCGTTCCCGCCGCCAGGCATTTGACTATCAGGCGGCGGAGAGGGCCCGGGAGTATATCCATGCCTGTTTTATGCAGGATATGACCCTCGACACCTTATCGCAGGTCAGCGGCCGGGACCGCTGGAGCCTGAGCCGGGATTTCAGAACGCTGTACGGCACCAGCCCGTGGCGTTACGTCATGATGCGCCGGCTTGATTTTTGCCGCCAGCGGATGCGCGCCGGGGAGCGTCTGGTGGATATTGCCGCCGACGCGGGGTTTGCCGATCAGAGCCACATGACGCGCCAGTTTATCAGCCGCTTTGGTCTCTCTCCGGGCCGCTGGCTGCGGGCGATCCGCGGCTAGCGCGGTTCAGGTTGCACAATCGTTCAAGCGTGACCGCGGCGAGGCGAACTATGCTGACTGCCTTTATCACAAGGAGACAGCCCATGTATCAACTCGTTAATCTTGCTCAGAAATTTTCCCTGTTCAGCGAACAATGGCAGCCCAAAGTGGTGGCTGAGATGAACGACTATCAGTTCAAGATCGTGCGCATCGCCGGCGATTTTATCTGGCACAGCCACCCGGAAACCGATGAGGCATTGATGGTGGTGGAGGGGGTATTACGCGTGGACTTCCGCGACGGACATGTGCTGGTGAAGGCCGGGGAGATGATCGTCGTGCCGCGAGGTGTGGAACATAAGACTTCGGCGGAGACGGAAGCGAAGCTCATGCTGATTGAGCCGCATGGCGTACTGAATACCGGCCATGAGGGCGGCGAGCGGACGGCGGTAAACGACGTCTGGATCTGATGGCTTTCCGGCGACACAACGCCCCTCTTTCCGCCGGAAAGAGGGGCAGGGCGATTACTTCAGTTCGTCAACCATGGTGGTTGCGCGACCAATATAGTTGGCCGGGGTCATCGCTTTGAGGCGCACTTTTTCGTCTTCCGGCAGGGCGAGGCTGTCAATAAACTGCTTCATCCCTTCCGCGTCAACGCGTTTGCCGCGGGTCAGCTCTTTCAGCTTCTCGTACGGTTTTTCGATACCGTAACGGCGCATCACGGTCTGGATCGGCTCAGCCAGTACTTCCCAGTTGTGATCCAGTTCGTCCAGCAGGCGATCCTGGTTCAGCTCCAGCTTGCTGATCCCTTTGAGGGTGGACTGATAGGCGATCAGCGCATAGCCGATTCCCACGCCGAGGTTACGCAGGACGGTGGAGTCGGTCAGGTCGCGCTGCCAGCGGGAAACCGGCAGTTTGCTGGCCAGGTGCTGCATGACCGCATTGGCCAGGCCGAGGTTGCCTTCGGAGTTTTCGAAGTCAATCGGGTTCACCTTGTGCGGCATGGTGGAGGAGCCGATTTCCCCGGCGATGGTCTTCTGTTTGAAGTGGTTGAGCGCGATGTAGCCCCACACATCGCGATCGAAATCGATCAGAATGGTGTTGAAGCGCGCGATGCAGTCAAACAGCTCAGCGATGTAGTCATGCGGCTCGATCTGGGTGGTGTACGGGTTCCACTGAATGCCCAGCGAGGTGACGAACTCTTCGCTGAACTGATGCCAGTCGACTTCCGGGTAGGCCGCGATGTGGGCGTTGTAGTTACCCACCGCGCCGTTGATTTTACCGAGGATTTCCACCTGGTTCAGCTGACGGTACTGGCGCTCCATACGGTAGGCGACGTTCGCCATCTCTTTACCCATGGTGGACGGCGTTGCCGGCTGACCGTGGGTACGGGAGAGCAGCGGCACATCGCGGTACTGGGTTGCCAGATCTTTTACCGCGTCAATCAGCTTGCGCCAGTAAGGCAGAACCACTTCGTCGCGGGCGGTTTTCAGCATCAGCGCGTGGGAGAGGTTATTGATGTCTTCAGACGTACAGGCGAAGTGAATAAACTCTGATACCGCGTGCAGCTCGGCGACGTCAGCGACTTTCTCTTTCAGAAAATACTCTACCGCTTTCACGTCGTGGTTAGTGGTGCGCTCGATGGTTTTGATGCGCTCCGCGTCTTCGACGCTGAAATCGGCGACGATTTTGTCAAGGAAACCGTTTGCGTCGGCAGCAAAAGCAGGAACTTCCTTGATCGCTGCGTGGGCGGCCAGTTTTTGCAGCCAACGTACTTCCACCTGAACGCGGAATTTCAGCAAACCGAATTCGCTGAAGATACCGCGCAGCGCGCTGACTTTATCGCCGTAGCGGCCGTCTACAGGGGAAACGGCGGTCAGTGAGGATAATTCCATAGATCACAACTCCGGGGTTAAATGAGCAAGAATTTGCTTTGCCTGGTTAACCAGACGATTACGGGAAAACATAAGCTGCAGACGTCCGCCGCCCACCTGATGCCAGAGCACCGCGGCGCGAATACCCGCCAGCAGCGCTGAACGAACTTTCGCCTGCACCTGCGGGCTTTGCAGCACGGCAGGCGAACCGGTCACCTGAATACGCGGCCCCAGCGGGCTTATCACGTCAACATAGATGCCTGCCATGGCGCTGAGCAGCGTTTCGGACTGCAGGTCAAAGTGTTCCAGTTGACGGTGCAGGCCGGCGATGCGGTTGCCGAGCGTGTCCATCGCCCCTTTACTGGCGGCGAGCTTGCGCTCCAGCACCATCAGGCTCAGGGTATAGCGCGTCAGTTCAGCATTGAGGCCCTGACGGCTGCTGGTATTGAGCACCCCGAGCAGCGTTTCAAGGCCGAGGCGAAGATTGGCTTCACTGCCACCGAACACCGCCAGCGTCGACTCGGGATCGAGGTCGATGATGCTGTTCAGCGACACATGCAGGGCATCGCTGTCGCAATGTCCCTGATGCGCCAGTTGCTGAACCAGTCGTGCCGCCTGGCAAACGCCAGCCAGCGCCAGCGTGATGTCATAGTAATTCTTCGCCACACATACTCCTTGTCAGCCGTCGGGGCGGTTCGTCCCGACGGAAATAACGCGCGTTCAGGACTGCAGAGGCAGTCGTTGTTCAATAATTCCGCCGCCGAGGCACACTTCACCCAGATAGAACACCGCGGACTGGCCCGGGGTGACCGCCGCGACCGGCTCATCGAAGCGGACTTCGATACGGTCTTCATCCAGCGCGGTGACGGTGCAGGGGATATCGGTCTGGCGATAGCGGGTTTTCACCGTGCAGCGCAGGGTGCCCTGCAGCGGTTCACGGTCAACCCAGTGCAGCTGTTGGGCAATCAGGCCGACGGACATCAGGCGCGGGTGGTCATGGCCCTGGGCGACGATAAGAATATTATTCTCAACGTCTTTATCGACCACGTACCACGGATCTTCGCTACCCTCTTTGGTGCCGCCGATGCCCAGCCCTTTACGCTGGCCCAGCGTATGGTACATCAGCCCCTGATGGGTACCGATCTCCTCGCCGTCGACGGTGAGAATTTTGCCCGGCTGCGCCGGCAGATAGCGGCCAAGGAAATCGCGGAATTTACGTTCGCCGATAAAGCAGATGCCGGTGGAATCTTTTTTCTTCGCGGTGATCAGATCCAGCTCTTCGGCGATCTTACGCACCTGCGGTTTTTCCAGCTCACCCACCGGGAACAGGCTCTGGGCAATCTGCTCGTGGCTAAGGGTATAGAGGAAGTAGCTCTGATCTTTGTTACCGTCGAGGCCGCGCAGCAGCTGGCTTTTGCCGTCGACATCGGCGCGGCGCACATAGTGCCCGGTGGCGATGTAGTCGGCGCCGAGGTCTTCGGCGGCAAACTCGAGGAAGGCTTTAAACTTGATCTCTTTATTGCACAGAATATCCGGGTTCGGCGTGCGGCCGGCTTTGTACTCTTCCAGGAAGAGCTCAAAGACGTTGTCCCAATATTCGGCGGCAAAGTTAACGGTGTGCAGTTCAATGCCCAGCTTATCGCAGACCGCTTGCGCATCGGCAAGGTCGGCGGCGGCGGTGCAGTATTCCTCGCCGTCGTCTTCCTCCCAGTTCTTCATGAACAGGCCTTCCACCTTATACCCTTGCTGCAGCAGCAGGTACGCGGAGACCGAGGAGTCGACGCCGCCGGACATGCCGACGATCACTTTTTTCTGGCTTTCTGACATGGAAATACTCGCTACATTGAACTTCGAGGCGGCGTATTCTAGCACGCGCTCACCGTTCATTCACCCCCTGTGAACGGCCAGTTAAATGCGCCAATCAGCGACAGCGGCTGGCGCGGGTCCTGCAGGTAGCAGCGAATGCTTTCGGCAACCAGCGGCGAGCGCAGGTTCGGCGCGTTAAGAATTTCCTCAGCACTGAGCCACAGGCAGCGATCGATATCGCTGTCATGCGGTTCGGTGGCGCACAGATCGCTAAGTTCGATGGCGAACAGGAAGCGCAGAAACGGCGTGTTATCGGGAGCGACCCACTGGTGCATGCGGATGAAGTGCTGCGGCGTGGCGCGAATGCCGGTCTCTTCCCACAGTTCGCGTTCGGCGGCCTGCAGCAGCGTCTCATTGGCCTCCAGGTGGCCCGCCGGCTGGTTCCACAGCGCTTTGCCGTTAATGGTCTCTTCGACGATGAGGAATTTATCCTCGGCGTGAACCACGCAGGCTACAGTAACATGAGGTTTAAACATCGCTTTTCCTTTTCGGTTATTCGGCTCTACGCCATTCGCCATTCGCCAGTCCGTCAAGCGTATAGCCGCCCATGGCGTAGCGGATCAGGCGCAGGGTGGGGAAGCCGACGTGGGCGGTCATCCGGCGCACCTGGCGGTTACGTCCCTCGTAGAGGGTGATTTTCAGCCAGCAGGTGGGGATCGATTTGCGCTCGCGAATAGGCGGGTTGCGCGGCCACAGCCACGCGGGCTCCTCCACCACTTCCACGCCAGCAGGCAGGGTGGGGCCATCGTTGAGCGTGACGCCGTTGCGTAGCGCGGCCAGCGCCTCGGCGGTGGGTTCGCCTTCCACCTGGACGTAGTAAATCTTGCCGGTGCGTTTACCCGGCTGGGTTAGCTTCGCCTGCAGCGCGCCATCGTTGGTCAGCACCAGCAGGCCTTCGCTGTCGCGGTCAAGACGACCGGCAGCGTAGACGCCCGCCACGGGGATAAAATCTTTCAGCGTGCTGCGCCCGGCCTCGTCGGTAAATTGCGGCAACACATCATAGGGTTTATTGAACAAGATCACAGTTTTTGGCTGGTGTTCTTTACGTTGTCTGGTGACTTGTTGTGTGCTGAATCGCTCAACGCGATGTTTTCTAAATGAAGTTTTCTGCATGGTATTTTCAGGCTCTATCAATTGCCGCATTATAGCCTAATTACGAATGCCTTTCATGGACGCAAACATTCAGGTAGTATTGACATGCTCATTACAAATTATTAACAAAAAATTGCTCAAACCGATTCGCACTACAGGCAGGAAGGCGACACGGACGCGATAGCTCCGCTTAGCGGGAAAACCCGGTACGCTGGAGCTGGCCGACTCAGCCAACACCAGGCTCGCGTGAAGAGGGAAGAGCAGAACCAGAAGCGCTCGAAGGAGAGGTTAATGGAAAGCAAAGTAGTAGTTCCGGCGGAAGGTCAAAAAATCACCCTGCAAAACGGCAAACTGAACGTCCCTCACAATCCGATTATCCCGTTCATTGAAGGTGATGGTATCGGCGTTGACGTTACCCCAGCGATGCTGAAAGTGGTTGATGCCGCCGTTGAGAAAGCCTATAAGGGCGAGCGTAAAATTTCCTGGATGGAAGTTTACACCGGTGAAAAATCGACCCAAGTCTATGGCCAGGATGTCTGGCTGCCAGCTGAAACCCTCGATCTGATTCGTGACTACCGCGTTGCTATCAAAGGTCCTCTGACCACCCCAGTCGGCGGCGGCATCCGTTCTCTGAACGTGGCGCTGCGCCAGGAGCTGGACCTCTACGTCTGCCTGCGTCCGGTACGTTACTACCAGGGCACCCCGAGCCCGGTTAAGCACCCTGAACTGACCGATATGGTTATCTTCCGTGAAAACTCAGAAGATATCTATGCCGGTATCGAGTGGAAAGCCGACTCTGCGGAAGCAGACAAAGTCATCAAATTCCTGCGCGATGAGATGGGCGTGAAGAAAATTCGCTTCCCGGAACATTGCGGTATCGGCATCAAGCCGTGCTCTGAAGAAGGCACCAAACGCCTGGTTCGCGCCGCGATTGAATACGCGATCACCAACGATCGTGATTCCCTCACCCTGGTGCACAAAGGCAACATCATGAAGTTCACCGAAGGCGCGTTCAAAGACTGGGGCTACCAGCTGGCTCGCGAAGAGTTCGGCGGCGAGCTGATCGACGGCGGCCCGTGGGTGAAAATCAAGAACCCGAACACCGGTAAAGAGATCGTGGTGAAAGACGTGATCGCCGATGCGTTCCTGCAGCAGATCCTGCTGCGTCCGGCGGAATACGACGTTATCGCCTGTATGAACCTGAACGGCGACTACATCTCTGACGCGCTGGCGGCACAGGTTGGCGGTATCGGTATCGCCCCGGGCGCCAACATCGGTGACGAGTGCGCGCTGTTCGAAGCGACTCACGGTACTGCGCCGAAGTATGCCGGCCAGGACAAAGTAAACCCGGGCTCCATCATCCTGTCCGCAGAGATGATGCTGCGCCACATGCAGTGGTTCGAAGCTGCAGACCTGATCGTCAAAGGCATGGAAGGCGCTATCGCTGCCAAGACCGTGACCTATGACTTCGAACGTCTGATGGAAGGCGCTAAACTGCTGAAATGTAGCGAGTTTGGTGACGCGATTATCGCGAACATGTAATCTGGCCCCCAGATTATGTCAGAACGGGAACCTGTTGGTTCCCGTTTTTATTATTAGTTTTCGAACGGTTATCAAAATTTTATCAAAACAAGTTATCAAAACCCCTCCCGAAAAACCTCATAAGGCCACAGTTGTCCACCCCTTCCCTCGATCATCATGGTACCTATCCGTTTGTTGTTGAGTTTTATGTCCAAGTAAATCTTTCGTGTTTATACCCTGGGCTTTATATAACCGCTCGGAAAGTGATCTTTGTTCATGGAAAGTTGCCGGTGTACCTTGTCCCCAGTCAATATCTGCACTGTCTCTTGCCTTGCTGAAATTCATGGTCAGTGTTCTGGGTTTCACCTGTGCTCCTCGCTCAGCCTGTGAGGTGGTTCTAAAGAAATGAACCAAATAAGGGCTTACTGCATAATCCCGGCAACGACTGATTACATCTCGGAGGCTCCAGTTGATTGCGTTGCAACGCAGAGCTAATGGTATAGCGATTTTGCTTCCGGTTTTCTCTTGCTCAACGTGTAGATGATCGTCCCAGATGTCTGAGAATTTCATACGGGATATATCACCTAGTCGCTGTCCTGTTACTATGGCTAAAAGCATGGCGTTCCCCATGTATTTGTGATTTTCATCGGCTATATCAAAAATCTTTTGCCATTCCTCAAGAGTGAGGCGTTGGCGAGTGATCTTTCTACGAGGTTGTTTAGTTGCTAGTGCAGGGTTATAACCAGGAGGTACTTCTCCCGCATGCTGAGCTTCTTTAAAAACATCTATTAGGACAGAGCGAATGACCTGAGCCATTCTGGGTTGTCCCTCCGCTAAATATTCATCAAGAATTTGCGCAACATCTCGAACATTGACAGCGGATATTAATTTCATTCCTACCCGCTCCTTAAGCAGAGATACTGGTTTTGCTTTTTGTTTGATAGTGTTTTCTTTAATATCTCCAGACTTTAATCTTTCCTGCTGAATCTTCCAGTAACGTTCAAGCCAAGTGTTAGTTGATATTGATTTTCCTGAGCTGGCGGAAATTCTGTCAGTGATTGCCATTATCTGGCGGGTTTGTTGTTCCGCCAGTCTTTTATTTGCTTCAATAGCTATTGCCGTGGCCTCTGCTTCATCTGTTCCTAGACTATGAAACTTACCAGTTATCGGGTGCTTATAACGCCAGTATACTTTATTAACCTTTCTACTGAAGAGCGGGTATAAATTTGGAATAGATATATTATTTTTACGTGGTCTGGCAGCCATCGTTCAAAATCCTCTGCAAAAGAACAGGGTCGCTTTTCTTTACTACAGGAGTGGTCAATGTACCGACCAACTCAGCATCCTCCCTGACGCGCCAGAATCGACCTTCTTTTTTGGCTGGGGGAGAAAACATATTCTGTTTAGCATAATTCCTGAGAGTGGAAACACTTGGAGGATTGCTTCTGTATTTCTCGTTTGCCCACTCTTCAAGGGTTAACATCTGGAGCATATGTTTTACCTCATTATGGCCCATGCTGGGCCAGTATCTGAAAATAAAAAATCAGTCTTGCATCAATTTTTGCAGCACCTGATTGCCGGTAATTATTCGCTGCCAGATCGCTGATACATAGCGGGCCTGATGAATAGCATCAGCGAGGGCATTGTGACGAGACCCTTCAAACGGGATCGTTGTTTTGGGGTCGAAGCTAATGACCTGGCCGAGCTCTAACATTGTTCGTACGTCCCGATCGTTCCAGTATTCCCACGGATAATCTTCAGCAATGCAATCGTAAGAAGAACGCAGAATAGAGTTATCGAATTTTGCGCTCGGCGCGAGAATCGGATTTAGCAGAGAACCAGCAGAAGAGACTTTTCGCTTCGTTTGCTTTTGCCTTAGCTTTAATGAGATACGGGTAGTTGTTCATTGCGTTTGGGCTCCTTTGGATTGTAAGATACCCGGCTGCTGATGGCAGCCGCCCTGGTGGTGGTCATTGGTCAAAACTCGATTCCGGAAAGCTTTGGTCGGCTGACCGGGTACTTAACCCGCCTTGTGCGGGTTTTGTGCTTTATGGGGCTGGCGAATCGCCCCGCAGCAGCTGCGATACGCGAACGTCGTCAAGCGCTCGCAGGATAGGCTCAAAAGTTTTATGGGCTGGCAGTTTAGATACTGCAGTGATCACTTCTGTAACGGTGATGTCATCGCCGCGGGGGCTATAACCACCACCTGGGCCACGCTGTGAAATTACCAGGTTACCCGCCCGCAGCTTTTTGAAGATCTGCTCAAGGTATGAAGTAGACAGCTTTGACTCTTTACTGATGGCCGTCAGTGAAACAGGCGAGCCGTCATAGAGCTTATTCAAAGTGGCGGCGGCCTGGACAGATGCCAGAACGCGTTTCATTCCAAATTCCATAATCACTTCTCCGGCCGTAATGGCCATTGGTCAAAACTCGATTCAAAAACTCACTGCAGGCTGTTGGTCGTCAGCCATTTTTTGTGCATTTCGGTAGGGGAGGCACTGGCCCTGTACTTTTTGTTCATCGGCGTTGCTGTTGCAACTGGCCTCTGATGGATAAACACCGATCAGAACATCAGAGCATTCACCAGTGAGAGCACATACGCTGATGACAAGGGCAAACAGGGTATTCATGCCTCAGCCTCAGGGTTTCCTTTCTGCGCCAGCAAGTAACACAGCTGGCGTAGTCTCACCTCGAACCAGTTCAGGCGGGTCGCCTGGTTGCCGGTAGGTACTCGGGCAAAATCCTTCATAGTTATCTCCAGTTAACTCAGTATTAGCATGTGGTTTTGCAATGCGGCGCCGGGTGCCTCCCGGTGACGGCAGCCAGTTAACAACTACCGCCGACAACTTTTTCCCCACAACATGTGAATAACCGCCATGTTTATTTTTTAACTGTGCCGCGTGCGCATAGCCGCATTCACCGCATTGCAAAACCTACTAGTCGTGATGCCTGTCTTTTCACCACTTCAGGCTCGGTGGTATTCTTGGCGCTTCCACACAGCCAAATAAAAGAGAGCAAAATGTCTCGTAGCCCTATACCTGTCTTCTGGTACGAAAATCCCGCTCACTATGAAGAATTCCAAAAAATCCTTTCAGATGCTTACGTCCTTCCCTTTGACTACCACGACTGGCGTATCCGCACCGATAGCATGGTGGAGCGCTACGAAAACAGCGGTATCCAGGCTGTGAAGGTGGTAGCCAGCACTTACGATTTCATCACCTGGTGCCAGGCCCATGGACGTGATATCAGTACCAAAAGCTGCAATGATTACGCGGTCTCCGAATCGGGCCTCCAAATCCTGCGCGACAGAGAGTTTGATTGGGGAGACGAGTAAAAAGTAAATTTTCCCTATCTTGGATATATCTATTCTCATAGTGATGTCCTATCTCATGCCTGTAACGCCGGCCGGCGGAACGTTTAAACCTGCTGCGAATTCTTCTTGTCGTCATCTCATCCGGTGTTTCGTATGCCGCCGGCAGCTACTTCGTGGGCTTCCTGCCTCGATGACCCATACTGCTTTGTGTGTTTTGAAGTTTCACATGTCGTGAAATTGTTGTCAATACAAAATGTGAAATCAAAATTACTCATTTTGTGTAATTTATTGGTAAGGGTACAAAAAAACCGGCTCAAGGCCGGTTATGCAATGCTTATTTTTTGATTGAGTTAGGTGGGGTTGTATCTTCCGCGTAGGTATTTTTCTACATACTCATCAATTTCTTTAAGTCTAAGCTCAAAGGTATCAATCATGCGTTCCTGTTCAGCTTCAGGCAATTGATTGAATAGGGAAAGAACCCTTTTTTGTTTGTCTGTTAACCAGTTCGATGGATCACTTTGTTCGCCAAATAAAATCATAACGGGCGTGGTGCCTAATGCTTTCGCTAAGGACAATGCATCATCTACACCAACGTTTCGATTGCCATATTCATAATTGGCGACACGCGACGCCCCAGACCAGCCACATAATTTCGCAAGCTGCCCTTGGCTCATTCCTTTCTCAGTTCTTAGCGCCTTGATGCGCTCACCGATTTCTTCAGCAAGTGTCTTCATACCCTCACTTTATCACGAAGAGTGAATATTGGTGATTCACGTTTTGTATTGACAGAAATTTCACGATATGTGAACATCGTTTTACACAACAGGAGAACTGTATGAACTACATTTCGCATCTACGGAAAAAAGCCAACATTTCGCAGCAAGCCTTGGCTAAGGCGGCTGGTTGGAACCAACCTCGGTTAGCCAACTATGAAAAATCCTTACGCGTTCCAAGCCTGGCTGATTCTCGTCATATCGTGGCCGCACTTAATACGTTAGGGGTTAGTTGTTCGCTTGATGATGTATTCCCTCCAGAACCCTCAAATCCTAGGGAGAAATAAAAATGCAAACCATCTCTTTTGAAAATTATACCCAAGACATGGCGGTGCAACTGAAAACCAAAAATCACTATTCGCTGACGCGCCGCGATCGCCAGAAGTGTAGGGCTATTTTTGCCGCTGTTCAGGAATGGGAATCTTCGTTACCTGGTCGCGCGCAGGAGCACGTCGCACAGCAGGTGGCCGAACAGTGGGAGAAACAAAACGGTCGTGGCATCAGCGTTAATAAACAAAATCTGTACCGCTACCTGAAAAACGAATCTGGATCAGAGAAGTACACCAGTTACGTCATGCAGCTTTCAGGAGCGATCGCTGATGCGATGCCTATTGAGATTGCGCGCAAACACAAATTGAAACGTGGATTGACTGAAAGCGAGCTGGTGGCTCATGCAATCAAAGAGTGTAGCGAAGCGCACCAGGCAAAATTGCTTGGCGCTCCGTTACAAAAGTTAGAGCGTGAAATTCGGGAGGCAGCAATTGCACTTTTTAACATGCTTCCTGCAGATGCGGCGGGACCACTACTGGCGAGCATAAGCGCCGTAGCGCCACAGTTTTTTTAATCGAGTTTTGACAATGAGTACCGTACAGAAAATAGGGGGGCTTCATGAGCATTGACGCAATGCGATGGGCCAAAAAAGTCAAGACAGGGAAGTCCTCTGCAAAAGCTGTTCTGACTTGGATGGCCGACATGTGCGGAGCTGATCTCTGTGCTTTTCCATCCATTCCTGCGCTGGCAGAAGCAACTGAGTTGGATAAGAAAACGGTCCAGTCGAGCCTGCAGTATCTGGTTTCGATCGGGCTTATTGAAGATACAGGTGAACGGCGTGGAAAGACTAAACAAATCCCGGTTTACAGGCTTCTTGGTGTGGAAGAAAGCGTTGCCGAAATTGAACACACCCAAAAACGGGAACATTACCAAAAACGGGATCGTTTAAACGCACCCGAAAACGGGACTGTTTCCTGTACGCAAAACAACCAAACGATCCCGTTTTTTCCGTCAAACGATCCCAAAAACGGGATCCGGAATCTACCAGAGGAACCAAAAGATATAACCCCCACACATAGGGTTCTGGTCGAACCAGTTATGCCTGACTATCCGAATCAACCGGGAATAGTTCCTGGCGAAACACAAGCATTCGGAAAATTTGCGATGTATTTCGGGTGGAAACCTTCCGAGGATTTTCCCCGACTGGCAACGATTTGGGGAATGCCATTAAGACCGGGGATAAATCTTGCTGCCGAGTTGAGCAGTTTCATCGCGTACTGGCAGGCTGAAGGCAGGGCGTTTCA
Organism: Klebsiella sp. HMSC25G12; assembly: GCF_001807705.1. Classification (NCBI taxonomy): domain Bacteria; kingdom Pseudomonadati; phylum Pseudomonadota; class Gammaproteobacteria; order Enterobacterales; family Enterobacteriaceae; genus Klebsiella; species Klebsiella sp. HMSC25G12. The sequence continues at coordinate 16,628 of NZ_KV789871.1, forward strand.
CCAGGTGCAGTGGGAGCAAAAACTAGCAAGACATCTTAACCGTGCGGAAGTCCGCCAGAAAAAACCAGTGAATGGGGGTAACGATCATGTGGGAGTACGAGCAGAGCCAGCAGCATCCAGAGCTGTTCAACAGATTCGAGCCGCCCGTAAGCAACGGTTGCGAGTTGCAGGATCAGAAGGCCGTAGAAACGTCGTGGCACCTATGGGAAGTGATGGGCGAAATCTTTTCGAACCGATGGATTCTGAAGAACGGAGAGGAACCATCAGAACTCTGGATCGCTCAGATTGGGTCGATGAGTGAAGCCCAGATTACGCTTGTTTGCCGGCAGTGCATGGAACGTTGCGCCGCAGGCAGCACATGGCCGCCGGATCTTGCTGAGTTCGTTGCGCTGGTGTCTGCCAGCGGTGCTAACCCGTTCAATCTGACATCCGAAGCTGTAATGGCGGAATACAAGCGCTGGAGGAATGAGTCTTACCGATACTCGGGCAGCGACAAATACCCATGGAAACAGGATGTTCTCTATCACATTTGCATTGAGATGCACAGAACCGGAGTTGAGAGGAACCTGACGGAGGGAGAGTTGAAAAAGCTGGCAGAAAACTTACTCACGAAATGGACCAAACACCTGGCTAACGGGTTTTCGATTCCGCCAATTCGTCAGCAGTTGGCAGCACCGAGACATCCAGCAGGACCGACGCCAGCACAGATTCTGATGGAAGAGTACAAACGCCGCAAGGCGGCAGGTTTAACCAAGTAAACGAGTTTTGACCATGACCAAACAATCAAAAACCAAAGTAACCAAAGCACAGATGGTGCTTGCCATCGTTAGCCGGACGCCAGAATGCGTCCTGCAGGATGTCTGCGATGCGCTCGACTTGCAAGCCAGTACAGCAGGTAACTTGCTGCGGCAGCTCCATGCCGCGGGAAAACTCCATCGTACCCATAACGGCTACCAGTATGTCTATCGAGTGGTTGCTGGCGTTAAGGTTCCCGATGTTGCCGTGCCGCAGGCTGCAACACAATTATCTGAAGAAGATGTGAAAAAAGTCCAGGACGCACTGTCCCTGGTGAAGACCCTGGAAGACAAAAAGCTGTGGCGCCGGGCTGCGACTGTTTACACATCGATGCTTGGAATGACGACAACAGCAAACGAGCTCAGGTCACTTGCCAGAATGCGCAACCGATGCCTACGCAATGCAGCGAGGTATTGATTATACCAAAAAAGTAATTGTAACTGGCCCGAGATGTTCAGGTTAAATCCATATGTCCGGTGAAAGGCAAAGCTGAAATGTTCGTTAAGAGCATGAAACGGAAGTTCTGGCATAGTTGCATCAATATTTATAAAAGGGATAACCGATTCGCATTTTCACTTCAGTGAGCACTTAGTTACAGAAGACTAGAAGCGAATTTACCCTATGCAGGAACGCGCACAAAAATTTTTAATATTGCGTGCCTGAATGATGCCACAGGAGTATGGTTAGTGATACCTTATAAACACTAAGTCTTTATCAATACAGGGCAGCATACTTATGGTACCTCGCTAGATCTGTATTGAACATTTACAGTGGATGCTCTGAATACGTAGATAGAAATTCATCTGGAACGAGGTAAGGTATGCCGAGAAAAACTTTTTTTTCTTTTCACTATCAAGAAGATGTATGGCGTGCGTGGAATGTCAGAAACAGCTGGGTTGTTCCTAAAGAGAAAGAATCTGAGGGATTCTATGATGCTAGCGTTTTCGAAGCATCACAGAAGGAAGGTGACAACGTTCTGAAAGATTTTCTACGCGACGGGCTAAAAAACACATCGGTTACTTGCGTTTTGGCTGGTCAGTACACTGCTAGCAGACGTTGGGTTCGATATGAGATTGTACGCAGCGTTTTGAAGAAAAATGGCCTACTGACAGTTGATATTCACGGCGTAAAAAACAGTATGCAGGTTTTGGGGGTAAAAGGAACTGATCCACTTTCCCAAGTTGGGGTTTACTGTTCGAATGGACTGATTTACTTTGCTGAAATTAAAAATAATAAGTGGGTAAAGTACGAGGACTATACCTTGGCTATTCCTGCATCCGACCTGTGGTTTAAAGCCCCTACTACCTTAGCCGTAACGAGAATCTCAGACCATTGTCTGAGATATGATTACGCAGCTCAGAACGGCAGAGAAAACATATCCGCGTGGATTGAAGCAGCTGCCGTAGTTGCTGGCCGCTAGTCTATGCGCTCCTCCTCTTTGCTGGAGGAACTCTCGATGAACGGTCGGATATGCGCGACGCCTTATTCTGAATAAGATGTTTGGCTTAGAGCAATCAATGATGCCTTTAGATAAATATGGGTGCTTAGAGTGATAATTAAACAACGTCTGGCGGGCGTGCGAATCCACCTATCCGGCTCGAATAAGGAGCATAACGAAGATATTGCCAATTTTGTTAGCAAGCTGGCGGCAAAAATCTTCAGCGAAGGGGGATCAATAGTGCATGGCAGTCACCCTTCATTTATCGCTCCACTAAAAAAAGCAGCAGAAAATTTTATTGATGCAGGTGGAGACAAAGGTGCACTCACACTAGTTCGAGCAAAAAGCTTTGCTACAGCTCAGTATGCCGCTGAAATCGAGGAGCAACAAATGTATGCGGCTGTCGAGATAGTACCGGCAGAGTTCGAAGAGGGAAATCCGAAAAGTGGTTTGACTCCCATGCGCGATTGGATGGCCGATCGTTCAGATGCGATTGTCTGCGTCGGTGGCGCCTGGTGGGATGTCAATAAAACGAATGCTGGTGTGCCCAATGAACTAGATACCATGCTGGAGCTTGGAAAGCCTGGATTTGTGGCCGCAGGTTTTGGCGGCGCGATTGCTGGCTATCTCAATGAAGATCCGTCGCTATTAAGACGTCTGAAAAACGGACTAAGTCAGGAAGATAACGAAGTCATTGCGCGTTGCACTAATGTTGATTCGGTTGTCGATCTGATTGTCGAGCAGCTCAAAAATTTGCCCCTCTCACGAAGGAATGTAACTCAAGGCCGAAATTTCCGAATTTTGGCTTTAGACGGTGGCGGACTGAGAGGCACATTTACTGCAGCTGTGCTGGCCAAGTGGGACGATATGCTCAAAGCTGGTGGCGGAAATGGCATCATCTCTCATTTCGATTTAGTTGCAGGTACATCGACTGGCGCTATCCTTGCCATCGGTCTAGCCCTTGGTCTGAAACCAAGTGAAATTCTGGCTTTTTACGAAGAAAAGGGCCCTAAAATTTTTCCTAAGGATCGAAAGCTGAGACATTGGCTCAAATCCAAGCATGATTCAACCACATTGCGACAGCTACTTACAGAGGTGTACGGTGAAAAGACACTGGCTGAAGATTCATGCTGTCGTTTGGTCATACCTACGGTAAGAGCGAAGCAGGGACAAGCAGAAGCGATAGTAACGCCTCACAGTCCAGATCGTACCGCGTATCGCGATATCTCTGCCGTCGATGCGGCCTTGGCTTCGTCAGCAGCACCAACATTCTTCGACGAGTCGACATGGGAGGGGCCAATCGCCCTCGAAACGTTCCTTGACGGGGGAGTTTGGGCAAACAATCCTATTTTGCCTGCACTTGCGGAAGCTGTCAGATACCTAAAAATTCCACTGGATCGTATCGATGTGCTGAGCATTGGAACACTCAGCAGTGAAAGCGATTTTACTGACCAGTTGGGGAAGGGCAAAGCCGGATGGGCACCTCATAGCGCTGACCTGTTTTTTGCTGCACAGGAGCACGGTGCACTCGCACTTGCTGAAAGTTTCCTAGGACCCACTCGTCATTTGCGTATCAACCAACAAACCCCTGCCGAAATCAAGCTTGATGACAGAGAGGCAATTCAGGAAATGGCTGCACGTGGGAATGAAGCAGGAAAAGAACACTTTGCAGAAGTGCGCTCAAGGTTTTTTGATGGTCGGCATGCAGATGAATGGGAGCGTTTTTAACCGGCACTTTGCGAGAAATCAGTACACATAATCCTAAGCTCCTTTGCATAAATGGGGGTTGTATGTTCCTAGACTTGAAAATTGAAAATGTCGTTGCGCTCGATTCAGAATGGAGTGATTCTGACGTCGCATCCTACAAAGCGAAAAATGACCACATTGCCATCAGGCTTGAAGAGTACCTGATGAATGGTAACAACCTGCTGGATGCAGAGAAAATCCAGCAAAGCGTATTCCCAGAGACGGAGATTGACGTATTCATTTCCCACTCACATAACGATGAAGATCAGGCTATTCGTATTGCTTTAAGCCTAGAAAGAATTGGCCTGAAGCCTTTCGTCGATTCATGCGTTTGGGGCTTCGCTGATGAGTTGCTTCAGGAGATTGATAACAAATTCTGTATCCCTACAGGTTGGGAAAATTATAGCTACGCACTGAGGAACAGAACGACAACTAATGTTCACTTAATCTTAAACGCAGCGCTCCAGCAGATGATCCATCGCTCTGAGCTTTTCGTTTTCTTAGGCACGGAAAGTTCGATCAAAATTGATGAATACATGTCGGATAGGGAGCGACTTTCCTCTCCCTGGATTTTCTCCGAACTTATGTTTGCACGAAATGTGAAACGAACAGTGCGCAAGCGACTCGAATACGGGATGGGTATGGAGGGTTATCGGAAAATAGAAGAAGCCGCGTTTGATAGTAAACACGCTGAGTTTAGATACTTACTCCCTGAATCCACTTACTCAATGGATTATGAACAGTTTATGAAGTGGCTAAGCTCCTACACCCTGCCGGATGACTCCGATTTCATTAGGAGGCTCAGCGGGCTCCATCATGTTGATAAGCTTTATATGGAACTGGGGGTCGATGAGAAGCTACTAGAGGTACCCCGGATGTAGCTTAGAAACTACACCGTTTGACGATAACTGTAATTGCATAAAAGGGCAACCATGCTTCCTATCTATCAGCTTGCTGTTATAGGCTCCCCTTCAGACGAGCAACTGCGCGATTTGGAGGATGCGGTTAAAACTGCAGTGGAGATGTACGGGCTACGACTCGGTCAGGAGATAAGTTGGGAAATAGCTCCTGATATGTTTACACCAAATCAGTTGCGAGCGAGCGCGGTTGTCTTTTTTGGAGGAGAGGGCATAGAACACCCAAGTTTACCGAGCTTGCTTCGCAGCGGTACTCCTGTAATTCCAATTGTATCCGATCTACGACATGTAGCTGCGGAGATTCCTGAGCTGCTGCGACCGCTGAACTGTCTGGCCTACGCAAATGGTGGTGCTAAGCGTGTCTCGATAGCTCTTCTTGAATGCGCTGGATTGCTTCCGAAACAACGAAGGGTCTTCGTAAGCTACCGCCGGGATGAAGCCAGAGTTGCCGCCCTCCAGATGTTCGATGCTCTGTCAGAGCGCCATTTCGACGTATTCCTTGACACTCATAGTATTGCGCCAGCAGAAGATTTTCAGACCATGTTGTGGCATAGACTCTGCGATTCTGACGTGCTGTTGATGCTAGATACTCCTGACTATTTTAATAGTCGTTGGACATCAGCTGAGTTTGGGAGGGCTCTCGCGAAAGGTATAAGTGTTCTTCGAGTCGCTTGGCCTGAAACGAAGCAGTCTCGTGGATTGGGTACTGCAAGCCTTGCTGAGTTAGCTGAAGGCGAGTTGGACGGCGGAACAGGACATATCGAGAATTCCGCTATCGACCGCATTTGTCTACAACTTGAGGCGGTGCGCAGCAAAAGTCATGCTGTGAGGACTATCAACCTAGTCAGCAATTTGCGCATTGGAATTGAGGCAATAGGTGGTGAAGTCATTGGTATGGGAGTGGGGCGGGAAATCAAAGTTCGTCTGCCCACAGGACGAATTATAGTGGTTTACCCGACGGTCGGGGTCCCGACGTCATCAACCATGCACCAAGCCTCAATGAACTATCCAGATGAATCAGTTGCTATACTGTATGACCATGTGGGGCTACATCCTCAGTGGCTGAATCATATGGATTGGCTCGGCTCGCACATCCAGGCAACGAAGTGGGTGAAAGCATGCGAGGCCGGCTGGCAGTTTGCAGATTGGGAGGTTTAAAAAGTGGATTCTATTTTTCTTTCAGCAAGCGTCCCGGTCAATGGGCGAGGTGATTATTACGAAACTGCTGATCCGTTCCTGATTCAGTGTGCTGTACGTGAGTTTGCCATCGCGGTCGTAAGAAAAATGAAAATCGTATGGGGGGGGCACCCTGCCATAACACCCATGATCTGGAGCATTTGCGAAGATCTGGGCGTCGATTACACTCGCTCCGTAGTATTGTACCAGAGCCGATTTTTCGAAGGCCAGTATCCTGAAGAAAATGAGCGATTCGACAATGTCGTTTACACCGATGCAGTGCCTGATGATCTAGCCGGCAGCCTACATCTTATGCGGCAGGAAATGTTGTCTCGATGTGACTTAGTTGGCGCAGTCTTTGTAGGGGGGATGGAGGGAGTTCAGGTTGAGTATGAGCTATTTAAGCAATTTCATCCTGACGCAATAATTCTACCGGTCGCCGCCCCTGGAGGCGCAGCACTGAGACTAGCAAGGGATCATAGCTACTTAGATGGAGGCCGTCTGGGAGACGTGGATTTCGCATCTTTATTTGATCGTTATCTTACTAAGATACTGGGCTCTCAATCCGATTGACAAGCCATATGGTGGCTTAGGGTTGATCGGCTACGCGTCGGTGGATAGAGGGAGATAAAGGAAGAGGTTGCTAGGGAAATGCAGTAAAAGTTGTTGTCACTATTCGGTTCAAACGTCTTCAGGATAGCTCCCAGAATAACTCTGGCGCTGATTGAATCTTACCCTGCGATGCAGTCATACTGAAAAATGACACACTGTACGCCTTTAGCTGATCTTTCATACAGGAAAATCTAATATTCTAGCTCCTCATAGGGCGCTCATCTTAGTTAGTGTTATCTTTTGAGGAAAAAAGATGTATGGCTCGTAACGTCACAACCGCAGAGCTAAGAAACATTTCAGCTAGCAGCTCTCAAGCTACTCGCGATAACGTATTCAAATCTTTGGCTGCTACGGCTTCGATGAGTACGTTTCTATCTCACTCAAGCAAAGACAAGGAAATTCTACCTGGGGCGATTCAGGTACTTCAGAATCATGGAGCATCTGTGTACATTGATGAAATTGATCCCGAAATGCCGCCATATACGTCCGAAGAAACAGCAGCTTTACTTAAACAACGTATTGCGCAGACGAAAAGATTCGTGCTCCTTACTACCAAAAATAGCAAGGAAAGTCGTTGGGTACCTTGGGAGTTAGGCATCGCTGACGGTGCTAAAGGGCTCTCAAAAATTGCAATATTTCCTGCGTCGGATACTGCACACGACGATAGCTGGGTTAGTTGGGAGTACCTAGGGCTTTACCAAAGAGTAGTCTGGGGTTTATTGAAAGGATATCCTCTGGAACTTTGGATGGTGCTTGATACAAAAGCCAATACAGCTGTTCCATTAAGAGCTTGGTTATCGGGGTACTGACTGCAATTCGATGACATGATATGCATATTGGCTTGACTTACCCCACCTTGATAACCATCCTGCAATTTGATTAATACCATCAATCGTAATAGTTTTCTGCACCGCAGTGAGGAACAATTGTCGCAGGAAGAACACCTGACAGGTTGCTGTCAGGCGTGTCCTTAACCAGCTTAATGAATTGGAGTGCGTGCCCGAGATGGAAACTTACCTATCAACTGCGTTTTAAACCGCGAAAATGACAAAATTCCTCTAATTTAAACCTCGATCCGCCACGGCGAATTTTGCCATTCATGGAGAAAAAATCAATCTAAACATGGAGATGGATTAGCGAAAAGTAGCATTAAGGGCTTGAACATTTTATCTAAGAGGTATACTGTGTATTTGTACAGTGTTTTCGTAAGGAGCTAGTTATGAAAGTGGAAATCACAATTGATCGCCAAAAAAAATTGCCGGATGGCGCTGTGCCTGCTCTGGAGAAGGAGCTACTGCGGCGATTGGATCAAAACTTTAATAACTGCAGTCTTATGATTCGTCGGGCCAGCTCTGATGGATTGACCGTGCTTGGTGGAATGGACGGAGATAAAAAACGTGTAGAGGAAATCCTGCAGGACACCTGGGAAAGCGCTGATGACTGGTTCTGTTAAGTTGAGGTCCAGTAGCTTGCCTAGTTTATTTTGAGGATTTTGTTGTGAGTAAAAAACAAGAAATGCCGAACACCGGCTATGCAATTATCAGATGCGATGATGGGGTGATCGTTGCTCGTCTGACATCCTTTCCTGTGTGTGAGCGCGCTCTGATGTACCGGCGCGGCGACACTGTTTCGTTTATGCCTTTGCAGCCAGATGAGATCGTTGGGACTCTCTCTCTTTTTTCGCAGATGATTGAAAAGGCTAAGTCTGGCGTTGGTTACCAGGTTCCCCCTAGTTCTGTTACAATCCCGTCATAGGCCTGAACAACCTATACCTGCTGCGTCACGGAGAGAAGCCATGACGCAAACAACCGAAGTATCAAAATCCCATCTGACTGGTGCTCCTTCAACGAGCGCCTGTTTACTCTCGTCTTCGAAACTCACTTTTCGACAGCAGGAAGTTTTCGATCTGCTGGTCGCCTACATCAATCAGCATGGCTACCCACCTACGCTATCTGAGCTGGCCGATATGCTCGGCGTTAGCTCGTCTAACGCTGTCCTGTTGCATCTGCGTGCGTTAGAGAGAAAAAATTTTATAAAACTCTCTCGCCGCGTCTCCAGAGGAATTTCCATCGTCGGGCGAAAGGAGCCTATGCTCGCCGTGCAGCTGCTGCAGGAAATGATCGCTGAAGAACCCGGTGCGCGTGAAAGAGCGATTGAGTTTTTGCGACTGTTCGGTGATCAGCCATGAAGAAAAGTTGGTTTTTACACGAGCAACTTTCAGAGGCTGAGGCTACAGAGCTGGTGGAGCGATACCGTAAAAATAACTGTGTGGTTGAGAAGAGCTTATCCAGAGACTTTGCATCGTGGGAGATCCGCGTGCTGTTGCCGGAATCGAAGAAGCCGCCACGGATTGACAGGACCTACATACAGAAGATGTGGAGGGACTGATGCGAGCTTTGCTTAACGTGGATATTGCACGTCATCTTGGAATTGTGCTGCTTAAGCCGGGTAGTGAATTAATGCCGTTATTCGGTGCCGGCCGAGTTCTTGTTGAAATACCGCCGGCAAGCATGAAAAAGATACCCAGTGGACGTCTTCCTGATGCCCGGCAGCCATTGCGGGATGATATAGGGATCAGACCTTTTTTCATGAAGAAGGCGGTTATCACTGCAGCTGGTGGGGTTAGTGCCCTCGAGTCATGGTTGCGTAGGCAGGTTAAAAACTGTCAGTGGACACATTCCGATTACCATCACCATGAGCTCGTCCCGTTTCGTCATTCGACGGGTGTAATAATCGCATGCTGGCACTGTGATAATGAGCTGAAAAACCAAACGGAACAAACCCTCGATCAACTGGTAGGTGTTAATAACGCTGACTGGGTAATCGACACTGCCCGCATCGCGCTTGGTCTGGACGCTCAGCGCTCATTGTCACTGGCAGAGTTATGCTGGTGGGCGGTAGGCGCCGGGATTGGCGATGAAATTACAGAAGAAATGGCGCGCCGATCCCTGCGTATTAAAGACGATGGGATTCAATCGGTTTACAGGGAGAGTGAGATTGTTCCGTCGGTACCGGCCACCAGCATTCTTTCTCCCCGTCTCGAAAAAGCAATCAGGCCAACGGCAAAAACAACGCCGGGCAAACCTCTGGTTCCAGTGAACGTCGATCCTGTTGCACCGGCGACACTATTCGCGAGACCTAAGCGGAGCCGATGGTTATCAGCTGACTTTATCTCATGGGTTAAAAAACAGCCGTGTATGTGCTGTGGGCAGCCTGCAGATGATGCACATCATCTTATAGGCTGGGGGCAGGGCGGCGTAGGCACCAAGGCCCACGATATTTTTACGATCCCATTATGCCGCAAGCACCACCGCACTTTGCACCATGATCCTGCCGCTTTTGAGCGTGAATACGGCACCCAGCCGGTATTAATTATTAAATTGCTGGACCGGGCATACGCGCTCGGCGTTCTGGCGTAGTAAGGAGAAGAACAGAATGACACCACGTCAACGCCGTCTACACCGTGCAGGATTAGAAAAAGTGGCCGCCGCCCCGCGCAAAAGCTGGCTGGGCCGATTCACTCCCCTTAATGGCATTCAGTCCGCCTGGATAAAATCTCTGCTTACTGTATGGGGAGAAGGTATGAGAGGAGGTGCGGCCCCGCGCAAACCATCAGGACATTCATGCTGGCGAGGTATGAAGGGTGATCACTGGTCAGATAGAGCACTAGAGCGCTTTACGGCAGCAATCGAGCAGGCAAGGAGTGAAGGCTATCGCGGGCGGCAGGCACTAAGCAGGGCGCATGCCATTTTGTGGCCGAAGCCTGCAACGGTCGCGATTGACGCTGCGATCACTGAGGATGATGTTGAATTTGTTGAACGATGTGTACTGGCGATATTTGAAACGGGTGATCCGGTTTATCTCGTTGGCGTTAACTATTACACCACCCGTAAAAAAATCTCAGACATAACACGGGAATTACAGCTGGTGGCTCCATGGTTAACAGACAGTGAGGCCCGGAAAAGAGTGCGCTGGTGCCTTGAAATATTCAGAGCAAAAGCTTTCCTTTCTGTTCATAAGGCGATTCATGCGGATTAGCAAAAAGTGCTATGTTGCCTTTTTGGTATTGAAAATGGGCCAGAAAGTTAGATAATTCCTTCATGCTTGGCAGAGCTGCGCCACTCGGCAGCGACAAAAAGCGACAATCTGAATATAACGAAAACCCCGCCCGTGCGGGGTTTTTGCTTTCCGGCGATACGACAGGGGTATTCGCGAGATGCGCTGCATCAATACCCCTGTCATATCGTCGTATTGCATACGCAATCTCACATGCTTCAGCATTCACTGAGGATTTTTAGTGATTTTTTTGAAGATCTCTAGGGCTTCGGTTGTTAACTGATCATGTTCGCTAAAGTAACTGTCACATGCTGCCTGCTTTTGAGCAGGGGATAGATTAGGGTTGCTTGTTAATTCAGCAGTTTTAGCTGCTATTTCTGCCAAACGTTCAAAAATCTCTGAAATTCTTTGGTTATCAGTAGATAGCATTTTACTTACCTCGTATTTACCTGATATCAGTGAGTGCTACATTGAGTCAGGGCTTCGCAATAGCTTTAAGTATTAGAATGCATACAATTTAAGTGGGCGTTGTTGGCTTATATTATGGCAGAGGCGCTGGCGGTATGGTCAGATATTGACACTTTGAATGTTTGCATCATAAATTATCGAGGTGGTGAATCCCCCTATGCGGAGGGGCGACCAGTCAGTTACAGAAACCTGTAAATGCAGCGCGGGCCATGCCGACTGGGGCATGCTCACCGGGAGGCACCCGGCACCACACTAATGCCTTAACATAGTGACTGTAATGACAAAAGCCTTGCTCTTTTTGTCTGTCAGGCTATGGTTAACGAACGTAACGGTAAAAAAAGAAGGCTTTCCTGGTAAATCGGTAGCTCGGACTATTAGGTGCACCTTCCTTTCGTTACAGCCTTGGTTGCCAACTTTCTTCCCGCTTCTCTAAGCGGGTTTTTTTTGTTCATAATCTAGCCTAAGCACTACTTGGGCTTTTCACATCAGTAATCAGGTCATGGTAATTGGATTACAGCGTGCTGTACTTCACGTTTAATCTCATACGCGCAAGATTCGCACCAGACTGCGGTTTTAGCTCAACAGCTTGAGCGCTTTAACGGTAAATTGAACATCACAAGCGAGAGCACTTATAGATTAAGGCAGTTCTTTGTTCCCAAAGGTGGTAGCAAAAAAACAGGGGGAATGTTTACGTATCACTACCCCTGCTTCTTGAAAAGTGGATAACCGTTAATATCTTTTTTTGAAAGTTTTTTTATACCCGCGTCTTTCTTTGATGTAAGACATCAGTGAACCCACTGCAACTAAAAGAAGAACAACAGCTAACGCTAGCATCATTATGGTTGTCATGTGAGCTTATCCTCTGAAAGACTATGGATATTGTGGTTCGCGTGAGGCGTAGTGTGCGAGTTAAGTGAGAAAATTCCTAACAGTATTTTTTTCTTAATTTGATAACAGATATGAAAATTTATTGTTGTTTTTGTAATGATTAAATATGCAGTGATTAATTATTGCCCGCTAGGTTATACCGTTTCCGAAAGATGTATTTTACTGGTTACATTGAATTGACCAGGCGCATATCGTGTAGCTAATGTGGGTGTGTGGTGAATCCCCCTGTGCGGTGGGGCGACCAGTCAATTTTTTCTTTGAGCACACACGCGGGTCTGTTGACTGGGGCAGACTTACCGGGAGGCACCCGGCACCACACATACTGCATAACCCCCTAAAGGCCTTCCATTGCGGCAGGCCTTTTATCTTGCCGATGCCAGAACGTTAATTTTCTGCCAGTAAGCCGAGACCCGTCTAACAGGTATTCATCGGCCGCATTGCCTAATGGGCTTACTTCTCTAATCTATACGAGCGCAGCAGTGGATGCATTACCAGAGATTATGATGATGTAAAGCCTAAGCGGTGGGAAGTTTGTCTTGAGTGAAAATCTTACTACAGTGAGGGCACATCAGCGCAGAGCCTTTCTGGACTCGGGTGTAACTATGTTCTGATTGGTTGGTGCAGCTAGGGCAGGTACATTTGATGAGGTAGTTGCGATTGTTTTTTGAGTTTTTGCGTTGTTGCATATGATATTTCCTAATGAATGGTCCGCAACAATACACTATCCCCGGGCACATAGCTCGCGTTGAATTATCTAGCCACCTATTCAGGGTGGTTTTTTCATTTTCAGGTACCTGGAATCATCATTGATAAGATTTCCTCCTGCCGGTCCTGAACCTTATCAAACACAAAGCACCCCGTTAACCCGGAGGTGGAGTATGTATCGAATGGACAAGCTAACAACAGGTATTGCCTACGGAACGTCCGCAGGTAACGCGGGGTTCTGGATGTTGCAATTGCTCGACAAAGTATCCCCATCCCAGTGGGCCGCTATTGGTGTTCTGGGAAGTCTGGTATTTGGCTTGCTGACATACCTGACGAATCTGTACTTCAAAATTAAAGAAGACCGGCGAAAAGCTGCTCGAGGTGAATAATGTCTCCGACACTACGTAAAACTGTTCTTGCGGCGGTGGGCGGCGGGGCCCTGGCGATTGCCTCTGCACTCATCACTGGCCCGATGGGTAATGATGGGCTTGAGGGAGTGCGATACTCCCCTTATCAGGATGTGGTAGGTGTCTGGACGGTTTGCTACGGCCACGCAGGTAAAGACATCATGCTCGGCAAAACCTATACCGAGGCAGAGTGTCGGGCGCTACTAAATAAAGACCTGAATACCGTCGCCTGGCAGATCAACCCTTACATCAAAAAACCGATCCCAGAAACAATGCGTGGGGCTCTGTACTCATTCGCCTATAACGTCGGAGCCGGGAACTTCCAGACCTCTACTCTGCTTCGCAAAATCAACCAGGGTGACCAGAAAGGTGCGTGTGATCAGCTGCGCCGCTGGACCTATGCCAAAGGTAAGCAGTGGAAAGGACTTATTACCCGGAGGGAAATTGAGCGTGAAGTGTGTTTATGGGAGCAAAGATGAGTCGCTTAACCGCCGTTATCATCGCAATAGCAATCCTGCTAATGTCCTGTGCCATTTCATGGCGTATGGGATGGAGTTCCCACGCTGATCACATCAATGCTCAGGCTGCGAAGAAGAGAGAGAAGGCCGAGAATGCCATTAAGCCTGTAGAGGAAAAGGCCGCGACTGCTAACGAAGCGGGTAAGGTCATCTACAAAACAATAACCCGCGACGTGGTGAAATATGTTCAGTCTCCGAATCGTACTGTGTGTAGGTTTGATGATGCTGCTGTGCAGTTGCGTCAGCGCGCCATCGATGCTGCCAACTCCATCCCCGGATTTGATGAGTCCGCCGTGCAAAGCAAGTGACGCAGGGAATGACAGCGATGAAGATTTACAGTCTGATGTAGAAACCGCTCAATGCCTGCGCCAGCTCCGTTTGGATAAGTATCGCTGGCAGGCGTACTATCGGGCGATGAGTAAGTAACAAGCATAGCACATGAAATAAGTGGCCTTAAGTGAACAAAAAAACTGAAAACAAGACATTCAAGCTTTCAGCATCGAAATGTTTGTATCTAATTCAGGGGATGTCATGCACTATAGGATCTCAAACCACTCTAAACTAAGTAGCCACTCATGACAGTAAACTTACTACCACAACTACCATGCGGTTATCGTTACGGCATTGAGCGCTCGATCCGGCCCCAGACTGGTGCGGAATTTTTTCCGCCACAAGGGTGTGTTATCAAATCTGTTAACTTTGGGGATGGTGTGGTTATTTGTGTGCCCATCCAATGGTACATTAAACAATTAGATTTATGGGTCACTGTCTAAGGAACCATCGAATAATATGTTAGTTACCAGCCTCGTTAGGGCGAACTGATAATTGCTCTCAAAAGACCAGCATAGAAGCCTGTTGCTCTGGTTGAATGTTCCGGCAAGTTGAAAATGATTGGTTCAATGAGCTCTTTCGATATTTAAATGCTATCGATAACTTAAATGAAGCTATCATCACGTTATCACTGCCAGCCAACACCGAAACGGCAGTGGTCAGTTAAAAAGCAGAAAAGCCTCTCTTGGGTGGCTCCTGAGAGATTTTAGTTTTCTAACTGGTACTAACCAAAGGTCGCATATCTATGCGGCCTTTTTTTTAGCCGGTTTCATGGCTTGAGGACATCCTGGACGAGAATATGTGACAAAACCAATCAGGGGAAACAGGAATGCCCTGTGAGCGGATTTACGAATCGGTGCGAACGTCTATCCCCTCTAAGGGATAAAAAAACGATATCCCTTTTAAGAGATAATGAGGAGAAGCAACTTGAAAACGTTGAAAGTCACTATTACAAACCTTCAACAGATTAATGATGGCATTGTCTGTGGGGTCAAAGTCAGATTTAAAGTCATTCAGTCTGGTTGCGTGCTGGTCGAGAAGGTTATATCAGGCAAGGCTACCGCTCCGTTTACCTTATCTTATGATGTCAATGCGAATGATGAATCTCTGGTGGTGGAACATGATCGCCCAGACCTGCAGGAGCTTGTAGTCTCAGCGGCAATTTCCTCTGCAGAGTGTTATAAACCGGATAATACCCTGACCTCTGTCAGTGCTTGGAGCATTCAAACGCAGGGTAAGATATACGCTTCAGGTATGCAGCCAAACATTGATGAGGTATTCAAACGGTTAGATGCTGCTGAGGCACTACTACACTTTATGGGCTGTAAGATTGCGGAACTACAATTAAGATATCGAAATAAATAATAGATCGGCAGACAGCCTGTAACCGTCTGCCATAGCTATTAAGGTCGGTTATGGATATGTTGGATTTGCTTTAGCATCTCCAAGTTTTTCTGGTTGTATTCATCATCAATCTGCGAAAGTTGATGTATTACGACACTCTTCATATCCTGATCAAGGCAAACAAACATAGTTGCCAGAAGACCTTTGAGAGCTCTTATTTCTTTTGCTGCAGACTCCAGAGTTGAGCAATCCACCTCGATGTTATATTTAATTTCTTCTTCCATTTTAAAGTTCCTTAAGCAGAGCTAATCAGCCATTCCTCTGCAAGTACAATATTTAACTGTGTCCCACCACAGATAGGCTGAGCCGCAACCTTACACTCTGAGCTTTCACAGTAACACCCTGATATTTAACCAGTAGCCTCGCATCTGCGGGGCTTTTTTATTCGCAAAAGGTAACGCGATGAAGAACTTAAAAATTGCATACGTAGACGAGAAGCTGGTGGCGATTGAGTGTGACGGATTGTCATGCTCATCGCTGCCCGTTTCAGAGTTTCTCATCGACAGTGCCGCTTTAACTCTTCTCCCTCAACTCATGCTCGAGGATGTTTATGCCGCCACGAGCTAAACGACCTTGCCGGCACAGAGGATGCACGGCTGTGACCAATGATGTCGGAGGATACTGTGAGATGCATAGGCAGCAACACGCTGGTGATGGCTGGCGTAACTATCAGCCCGGAAAAACTCGGCAGGAACGTGGTTATGGTCGACCGTGGGAAATTAAACGGGCCCGTATCATGAAGAGGGATAAATACCTTTGTCAGAACTGCAGGCGAGACGGTATTGCCACGAAAGCCTCAAGTGTCGACCACATCATTCCTAAAGCTCATGGCGGTACCGATGATGACTTTAATCTGGAGTCATTGTGCTGGACCTGCCACAGCAAGAAAACAGCAACAGAGAGAACCCGATGAAGAGTTTCAAAATTGAATACGTTGATGGTGTTTTGACCGTTCTGGAGACGGATGGTCAGTCACGAATGAATGAAGCCGTACATGGCATCCATTTTGAGCATGTCCAGGGCGGCCGCCCACTGCTGAAACTGACGATTGCACATGATATTGCTCCGGCCCCTGTTTCATCACCTGTACTGGATCAGGAGCCTTTAGAGGGGGAGTTGGTGCAGGAACAACAGACAATGGTTCCCGGTGGTCGCCGTTCACGTCATCGTCGTGGAGGTAAGCAATGATGTATCAACGCACGGATCTGACGCTTTCCATGTTCTATGCATCCAGCGCTGATGCAGACGGGAACAAAGTGGCTACGTTGACGATGCAGGTCATCGCTGCAGAGGCTGGGGCCGTCCAGACCAGCCAGCTGCGATGTATCACCGATAGCGCGAAGAAAAAAACGTATAGCGTAGGTGAACAATCTGTCAGTAATGGTTCCGATCCGTTGCTGGTCGCGATTGAGAATTACTGGCGTCAGAGTACGGATGTCGTCGTTAAAGGATTGATCGCCGAGGTGACCGACTTCATCGCAGGGAACATCAACTCAGTCAGCACCTGGATCGGTCAGTTTGGCATGAAGGTGTTCGAGAACCAGCCATTAGATGAACGGCTACCAGAAAGCGTACTGCAGGCCGATGGAGGATCTGCTACAGCGACAGGATCCTGATCGCCGGTATAACAACTGGTGTTCTTTGAACGTCTGAGATACGCCGGCCCACCAATGCGAACCGTATTCGCCGCCGGCGCAGCCGGAATGACGACCTCCACCTCGACAGAGGCAGCTGCAGCCAGGGGTAGGGGGGAGCAAATCCCTGACCCCTTTCGCGCTTCGGGACTGCCCGTTGAAGTCTATTTTTACACGCCAGAAATAAGAAACTTTTTTTCGGAAGGTTTCATCTATCAAAGGAACGTTTATGGCCGGAGGAATTCGATCGTCCGGTGGTGGCCGAAAACCCACTTTACCCACCGGGCAAAAAAGCAAATTAACACGTATTGCGCCTCCTGCTGAGTTAATGGGGGAGGCGGCAATAAGAATGTGGAAGACGCAAAGCAAAATACTCATCGACCGAGGGGTGTTTGAGCTGGAGGACGCACCTTTGTTGCTGGCTTACTGCAATGCTTTTCATCTGATGCTCGAAGCCGAAAAAATGCTGGCCAGCGGACTGACCTCAGAAAGTGAAATGGGGGGGCTGAAAAAACACCCTGCAGTTAATGTCCGGAATGACTCGGTTTCCCAGCTTGCCCGCCTGGGCTCTCTGTTGGGGTTAGATCCGCTCAGTCGTCTTCGCATGACCAGCGGACAAAAGGATCCGGACGATGACGGGAATGAATTCGATGAGTTTGACTGATGGCAACCTATCCGAACGTCAATGCAGCGAACCAGTATGCGCGGGATATCGTTGGCGGGAAGATTCTGGCGTGTCAGTTAACGATACTTGCCTGTCAGCGACATCTGGACGACCTCGAACGAGCAAAGGATCCCCACTGGCCCTACCGCTTCGATAAAAACAAAGCAGAACGATTTCTTCGTTTTGCCCAGAAAATGCCTCATACCTCAGGGGAATGGGCCCGGCGTAAACTCCGGATTGAATTTGAAGCCTGGCAGAAGTTCGCTCTTGGCGTACCGTTTGGATGGGTACACAAGAAGACAGGCCTGCGTCGTTTCTCTGAAATCTATATCGAGGTGCCCAGAAAGAACGGGAAATCCGCTATTGCCGCTGCTGTAGGAAATTATATGTTTTGTGCAGATGGCGAGCATGGTGCAGAAGTCTATTGCGGCGCCACGACTGAAAAACAGGCATGGAAGGTATTTTCTCCGGCGCTGCAAATGGTGAAAAAGCTGCCGGCATTGCGGCAAAAATTCTCGATAAAACCCTGGGCAAAAAAAATGACGCGCCCTGACGGTTCGGTTTTTGCGCCTGTGATCGGTGACCCGGGGGATGGTGATTCGCCATCATGCGCCATCATTGATGAATATCACGAACATACTACTGATGCGCTTTACACCACCATGACCACCGGTATGGGGGCTCGTGAACAACCGATGACACTGATCATCACCACTGCCGGCTATGACATTACATCCCCTTGCTATGAAAAGCGTACTCAGGTTGTCGAGATCCTGCGGAGAACCCGTAATGGCGAGGAAAATGAAACCATATTTGGGCTGATTTATGGCCTTGATGACGATGATGACTGGACGACTCCTGAGGCATTAATCAAGGCAAACCCCAACTATGGCATTTCGGTAAAAGCAGATTTTCTCCGGGCGAAACAATTATTGGGTATGTCGACGCCCGGGCAGACAAACAAGATTCTGACCAAACATTTCAATCGCTGGGTAAGTGCAAAATCAGCTTATTACGACCTGAGAAAATGGATGGATGCGGCCGATAAAACCCTTAAGTTGTCAGATTTTGAAGGGGAGGAATGCTGGCTGGGTATCGATCTGGCCTCGAAAGTTGACCTCAATGCCGTGGTTCCGGTTTTTCGTCGTGAAATAGACGGAATAACACATTTTTACTGTGTTTCTCCTCTGTTCTGGGCACCGGAAGAAACCATTTACTCGCAGGAGACCGCGCTGAAGAGTACCGCAGAACGTTATCAGTCCTTTGTCCGGCAGGGGAAGTTGATCCCGACCGATGGCGGTGAAGTTGATTACAGACTGATATTTGAAACGATCCTGAAATTGCGGAATACCGTAAAAATTGCCCAATGCCCCATTGACCCTTATGGCGCGACTTCATTACGTCACATGCTCGAGGAAGAGGGGCTTGAGCCTGTCGAGATAAGACAAAATTTTACCCATATGAGTGATCCTATGAGAGAGATTGAGGCTGCGCTCATCTCGGGGAGATTCCATCATGACGGACACCCTGTCATGAACTGGTGTATTTCCAATATTGTCGGCCAGTATCTTCCCGGAAGTGACGATATTGTGCGTCCCGGGAAGGAAGGGCGGCAGAACAAGATAGATGGTGCGGTTGGTTTAATGATGGGGCTGGGGCGCGCCATGCTTAACAGTTCAGTGATGACATCCGTATATGATGAGGAAGATATAGCATGCTAATTTCAGTTCTGAGTTTTATTGTCGGCCTCACTGGTGCTGGATTGTTATCAGCAGGCGCCTGGCTTATTTCTCCATCAGTGGGATTGATAACAGGAGGGATTATTTGTCTGGGCTGGTCATATATGACAACCCGGGCCTTTTCCTCCGGCGTCAGCAATGGCGGAGGTAAATAATGTTCCTACCCCAGATGTTCAGGGGCCGACAATACTCGGGTAATAGCTTCTGGGAAGCCATGCTGGGCGGGGTTCGTTCAAGCCAGAGCAAAACTGGCATCATAATCACGCCGGAAACCGCTCTTGGACTTTCAGCGGTCCGGGCCTGTGTCACCCTCCTGGCGGAGTCCGTCGCGCAGCTGCCGTGCGAACTCTACCGGCGGGATAAAAATGGCGGGCGCCAGCGTGCGACGGACCACCCGGTTTATGACCTGATTCACTCCCAGCCCAACAGGAAAGACACCTCATTCGAGTATTTCGAGCAGCAGCAGGGGTTGCTGGGGCTTGAGGGAAATTGCTACTCGATCATCGAACGGGACGGAAAAGGCTACCCGAAAGAGCTGATCCCCATTAACCCGAAAAAGGTCATTGTGCTGAAAGGGCCGGACGGTATGCCGTATTACGAACTCCCGGAAGTCGGTGAAATTCTGCCGATGCGCATGATGCACCATGTGAAGGTCTTTTCTCTGGATGGCTATATCGGCAGTTCCCCCATTCAGACGAACGCCGATGTTCTGGGGCTAAATCTGGCGGTTGAGGAGCATGCGGCCGCGACATTCCGGCGCGGGACAACGATGAGCGGGGTGATAGAGCGTCCGAAAGAGGCCGCGACCATTAAAAGCCAGGATGCTATTGATCGCCTGCTGGCGAAATGGACCGAGCGCCATTCCGGTATTCACAATATGTTCTCTGTGGCATTGCTGCAGGAGGGCATGAGCTACAAACAACTGTCGCAGGATAACGAAAAGGCGCAGCTGCTACAGTCGCGGCAGTGGGGCGTGGAAGAGGTCTGCCGGCTCTATAAAATCCCGCCACATATGGTGCAGATGTTGGCGAAAGCGACCAACAACAACATTGAGCACCAGGGCCTGCAGTTCGTGATGTACACGCTGCTGGCATGGCTGAAACGCCATGAGGGTGCGCTGCAGCGCGATCTGCTTCTGCCCAGCGAACGCCGCGATTTGTACATCGAGTTCAACGTTTCCGGGCTGCTGCGAGGCGACCAGAAGTCACGCTATGAATCGTATGCGCTGGGCCGCCAGTGGGGATGGCTATCCACTAACGATATCCGGCGTATGGAGAATCTGCCGCCAATTGCCGGCGGGGACAAATACCTGACGCCGCTCAATATGGTCGACAGCGCGAAGATCCTTCCTGGCGATAAGTCGCCGACAGCAAAACAGCTGGCCGAAATCGAAACCCTTCTGGCCAGAGCCTGATTATTTCCCGCCGCGCGGGATGACCTGGAAGACAACATGACAACGAAATTAATTAACCTGCCGCACCTGGCAGATATGGTCTTTGGCGTGCCGCATTACGTGACGCGGCAAACAATGGACTCCGTGAAAGCGGTGCTCATCCCCCGTATTCAGGGGATCACCGAAGATGCCGCCATTCAGATGGCATTGAATCCGGGTAAATCACCTGCTGCTGAGCAGGTCCAGCCCACCGGCGGGGTGGCGGTGATCCCCGTTCACGGCATTCTCGTTCCACGCCGGGGGCAGATTACGGCGATGTGCTCCGAGCTGACCAGCTACGAGCGGATCCGCGGGCAGTTGCAGGCTGCGTTAAACGACCCCTCAATCAGCGAAATCGTTCTGGATATTAACTCCGGCGGCGGCGCAGCGGTGGGGTGCAAGGAGCTGGCCGATTACATTTATCAGTCTCGCGACACGAAACCCATCACGGCGATTGTGAACTACAGCGCGTATTCCGCCGCGTATTTCATCGCATCGGCCTGCAGCAAAATCATCGTCAGCCAGACCAGTGGCGTGGGGTCGATTGGTGTGATCATGGAGCACCTCGATACGTCGAAGATGGAAGAAAAAATGGGGCTGACGTTCACCACCATTTACCGGGGAGATAACAAAAATAACGGCACCCAACATGAACCACTGAGTGAAGAGTCGCTGGGTATGTTCCAGGGCATGATCGACGAAATGTACGAGACGTTTACGGGGTCGGTGGCCGAATATCGCGGCCTGAAGCAGCAGGCCGTCATTGATACGCAGGCGGGGCTGTATTTTGGCCCTGGCGCTGTGTCTGCCGGCCTGGCGGATGAAGTCTCTGACCCCCAGGCGGCGATCAATGCTATCGCGGCAAAGTATCAGCAACCCCGTCAAAAAACCTCCATTCAGATGCAGGCAGCCGCGATGGACCTGCAAACCAAAATGTAACCCGGCGCAAACACAAACCGCGTCACCTTAAGCAGCCAGCAGGCTGCTTTTTTTATGTCTAAAAAGAGAGAAATAAAATGCCACATATTGAAGAATTGCGTCGTCAGCGTGCGGGTATCAACGAACAGGTTCAGGCCCTGGCAACCATTGACGCCAGCGGCGGCACGCTGACTGCGGAGCAGATGACGGAGTTTGCGAACCTGCAGCAGCAGTTCACTGATATCAGCGCCAAAATTGAACGACTGGAAGCCGCCGAACGTGCTGCGGCGCTGGTCGCAAAACCCGTGAAAGCGACTCAGCAGGCCCCCGGCATTATTGTTAAGCAGGAGCCTAAACAGTACACCGGTGCTGGCATGACCCGACTGGTTATGTCTGTCGCCGCAGGCGCAGGGAATCTGCAGGACGCGGCAAAATTCGCTTCAGAAGAGCTGAATGACCAGTCCGTATCGATGGCCATTTCCACCGCAGCGGCGTCCGGTGGTGTGCTTATTCCGCAGAACCTCCACAGTGAGGTGATCGAGCTACTGAGCGACCGAACCATCGTCCGCAAGCTGGGTGCCCGTCCCGTTCCGCTGCCTAACGGTAATATGACGCTACCACGCGTGGCCGGTGGAGCAACGGCAAGCTACACAGGAGAAAACAAAGACGCCAAGACATCAGAAACACGCTTTGATGATGTAAAACTTACGGCGAAAACTCTGATTGCGATGGTGCCTATTTCCAATGCACTGATTGGCCGCGCCGGATTCAACGTCGAGCAGCTGGTCCTGCAGGATATTCTGACCGCCATCTCAGTGCGTGAGGATAAAGCCTTTATGCGCGATGACGGTACCGGCGATACACCGATTGGTATGAAGGCGCGCGCGACGCAGTGGAACCGCCTGCTGCCGTGGGAAGCTGATGCAGCGATCAACCTGAACACAGTTGACGAGTACCTGGACAAGATCATTTTGATGGCGATGGACGGCAACAGCAATATGATCAGCAGCGGCTGGGGCATGTCGAACCGTACCTATATGAAGTTGTTTGGGCTGCGTGACGGCAACGGCAACAAAGTCTATCCGGAAATGGCTCAGGGATTACTTAAAGGATATCCGGTTCAGCGTACCAGCGCGATCCCTGCGAATCTGGGGACCGGGGGTAAGGAGACTGAGATTTACTTTGCTGACTTCAATGATGTGGTTATCGCTGAAGACGGCAATATGAAAGTCGACTTCTCGAAGGAAGCCTCTTACATCGATGCCGATGGCACCCTGGTATCTGCGTTTTCCCGTAACCAGTCGCTAATCCGCGTTGTTACTGAGCATGATATTGGCTTCCGTCATCCGGAAGGCCTGGTGCTGGGTACCGGCGTCCTGTTCTAACCCATCCCTCAGTAAATACGGCCCGCATATGCGGGCTTTTCCCTTTCAGGAGAATGTTATGGCTGCGAAAAATAAAGCAGTGGAGCCGGAAGAAACAGGCACACAGGACAACCATGAGACCGTGGTCGCACAGGCAGAGCGTAAATCCGTTGTGTTCCTTGGGCCGCACCACCGTTATTCCCGTGGAGATATCGCGTGCTTTGAAGGATCGCGCGCCGAAGAACTGGTTAAGCGGCGTATCGCGGTATGGCCGGAGGATGCCGAACGTGCGCTGAAACCGAAGCCGGGAGACAGCGATTTTGATACTGACATTGGATGATGTGAAAACCCAGCTACGCCTGGAACTGGACTTCACGGAGCATGATGCCATGCTCACGCAAATGGTGAACGCCGCGCAGCGGAGCATCGAGCGTGATTACTACTGCAAGCTGGTAACCAGTGATGAAGAGCTGCAGGCGCTCCCGGAGACCGTCCGCGGATTTATCGCGGATGAAGATATCCGGCTGGCTATTCAGTTTCTGGTCAGCGATGCGTATCTGAATGGCCATACCGGACAGTGGCTGGAAACCGCTGCGGTGAGGCATCTTCTTTTCCCCCTGCAGGAGCATACGCTATGAGCCTGAAACCGGGTGATATGAACTGTCGCATTGCAATTAGCTACGTTCAGTCCGGTCGTGGGCCGCTGGGCGAACCGCTACCGGAAAAGCAGGTTGAATCGGGAAAAGCGTGGGCAAAACGGGAGCTGGTATCGGGGCGAAAAGTCCGCACGCTGGATCAGCAGCAGGTGGTGGAAACCTGCCTGTTCACGGTCTATCCGGGCGTGCTGGTTGATATTGACTGGAAAATCACGACGAAAAATCTGGTTTATACCGTCCGGAATATCGACCGCAAAACAGACCGGATCATTATCACGGGGGAGGCTGACGGGCGGCATGATAGAGCTGGCGATTAAGGGTGCGCTGGAGCGCATCACCGGCATGAATGCGTATCCGCTTTTACTGCCGGACACGGTCCAGGAAGGTGCGACCTTTCAGCGTATCTCTGACCCGGAAATGGTCTCGGGAATGTTGCGAACGGGGATCGTATCTGCCCGTATCCAGGTGAATCTGTACCGTCTCGATGATTACACCTCACTGCTGCAGCTGGATAAAAAAATCTGGACGGAACTGAAGTCCGTCGTTCATGGCCAGCTGGAGGGTATCCCGGTTCAGTATGTGGAGCGAGGCGGTATCCATCAGGATAAAAACCAGCTGACGAATCGTCGCATTCAGTATCGCCTGACCCGCGATTTCATCATTCACTACGTGGAGGACTCCTCGTGATCCGAATGGAAGTTAAAGGGCTGGATGAGCTGGAGCGGCAGTTAATGGCCCTGGGCGAAAAAGTGGCGACGAAGGTATTGCGGGATGCCGGGCGCGAAGCGCTAAAGGTCGTCGAGGAAGATATGAAGCAGCATGCCGGCTTTGACGAAACGTCTGCCGGGCCGCACATGCGGGACTCAATCAAAATCCGCTCTTCCACCCGCAAGGGTAAAGGGAACGCGGTTGTAACGCTCCGTGTTGGCCCCAGCAAGCAGCACCATATGAAGGCGCTGGCGCAGGAGTTTGGCACGGTTAAACAGGTTGCAGACCCCTTTATCCGACCCGCCCTGGATTACAACCTCCAGACCGTTTTGCGCGTGTTAACCGTGGAAATCCGAAACGGCATTGAAAACAGGTAGCATCCGCTGCCGTATAAAAAGAGAGAGAAACATGGCTGATAAAACTTCGCCTGAATATGCGATGTTGCCGGCGGGCACCATTGTGAAATACGGGGAGCCTGGCGCTGCCACGTCAGCGCTGAAACCGCTGATTAACTGTAAAGCGCTGGGTGCAATGGGGCAGACGGGGGGCTTTGTCGACTGCACCACGTTACTGGATAAGCAGAAACAGTCCATCAGCGATCTGCCTGACGGGCCTGAAAAGTCGCTGGGCTTCATTGATGATCCGGGCAATACCGATTTTGCCGCGCTGCTGAACGCAGCAGAGGCCCGCAAGACCATCCAGTTATACGTCGAATTACCCAACAAGCGAACAGCGACGATGCTCCTGGCGCTGTCCGGGTGGCAGATGAATGAAATCGCCGCTCCGGCGAATGAGGTCATCCAGATCACTGTTCAGGGTAAACAGAACAAGATCACTTGGGGAACCGTCGCTGTCTCCGGCGGCGCCTGATTAACTTAACCTGTAAACAGCCACCTTCGGGTGGCTTTTTATTTTTAAGGACTACCTGTGAAAGATAAAGATTACCTGTCCACGCTGAAATCCGCGTTGCTTAAATCGGAGCCAACCGTCATTAAAACCGAGTTATTTGGCGCCACCGTATTCATCCGCCGCCTGACCGGGGATTACCTCATCAGCTACGAAGAGAAAATGGCTGAAACCGCAAAAGCTGGCGCAGCGCGCGAGGCATCGGAGCAAGTCATCCAGATCGTCATCGATGCACTGGTTCAGCCGGATGGAACGGCCATTCCGGATGAGTTTAAACCCACGGCAGCCGAGCTGCTGAAGGCCCATGAAAACCCCGAACTGCTGGCCGCAGTGGAAAAAGTGAAGCAACACGCAATCGGCAAGCTGGAGGAAGCGGAAAAAAACTGAGTGACTCGCCCTGGCTGGAGCTGATTTTCTGGCTGGCCGACCGCTGGGGCGAGCCTGACCCATCCAAAATTGCCGCGTTGCCGGCAAACACTCTGTACCACTGGCGAGCCTACTTCCTGAAACAGGGCACTTTCCGCCGTCCTGGCGATGAAAACGCGCCACCAACCGAAACCACACCTGCGCCATCCCGGGTCGATGATGAATGCGCGGCAGTCATGAGGGCATTAATGTAATGGCAGACGTCGCATCTTTAGCGGTCGGGCTGCACCTGAACGCAGCCAGTTTTAAATCCCAACTGCTGGGAGCGTATGGCGATGCGGAGAACCAGTCACGACGGTTTAACCGTAATGCCCAGGCGGACGCGAAAAAGACGGAAGACGCCTATAAGAAGGTCGGTCTGTCGATATCCGGGATGGCCAGCCGGCTGGCGGGGCTGGCAGGAGCCGGCCTTTCCATCGGTACGATCGTCACCACGTCCAGACAATATGGACAGGCGTTATCAGATCTGCAGGCCATCACCGGTGCGACTGCAGCTGAAATGAAAGCGCTGGATCTGGCTGCGCAGGAAATGGGGCGCACGACAGAGTACAGCGCCAGCCAGGCCGCCGAAGCGTTAAAGCTGATGGCGTCGGCTAAACCGGAGCTTTTAAAAACGTCCGATGGACTGCAGAAGGCTACGAACAGCGCGCTTATCCTGGCGCAGGCCGCCGGCACAACGCTGCCCGATGCGACCAGAACGCTGGCGCTCTCCTTAAACCAGTACGGGGCGAGCGCGCAGGAAGCGGATAGTTATATCAACGTGCTGGCCGCCGGCGCGAAGTACGGGTCGTCGGAGATTGTGGATACAGCGGCCGCCATTAAAAATGGTGGCGTTGCAGCCGCACAGGCCGGCGTTGGTTTTGAGCAGCTGAATGCCGCGATTCAGCTGCTGGCAGAGCGTGAAATTAAAGGCGGTGAAGCCGGCACGGCGCTGCGTAACGTCATCCTGAACCTGGAAAAGGGCACAGACAAGAGCCTCAAGCCATCCGTGGTTGGTCTCAGCCAGGCGCTGACCACTCTTTCCGGGAAAAATCTATCCACGGCCCAGGCCGTAAAACTGTTTGGCGTGGAGAACCTGAATGCGGCGTCTATCCTGGTCCAGAACCGTTCAAAGCTTGATGAGCTGACCGCTTCCCTGACCGGTACCAAAACGGCGCATGAGCAGGCATCCATCAGGGTTAACAACCTGAACGGCGATTTGCTGGGGCTGAGCAGTGCGTTTGAAGGGATGGTCATTAAGATCGGCCAGAGCAGTAACGGGCCACTCCGCAGCGGGATTCAGGTTGCCACGGAGGCACTGAACAGCCTGGCAGACAATTTCAACACCGTCTCCAGCGTGGCGCTTTACAGCCTGATCCCCGTGTTATCCACGAAACTGACTGCAGGGCTGCGGGAGAATATCGCGGCCTGGCGGGAAAGCCAGGTGGCGGTAAAAGCGCGGGCGCAGGCTGATGCGGATATTGCCCGCAAAACTCTGGATTCGACAGCTGCCATCCTGAAACAGAACGACGCTGAGTTTGGCCACTACCGGCAGATGGAGCGGACGGCTAAACAGTACGGGATGAATATCAGTTACCAGGATGAGTTTACCCGCCTCATCCGACAGGAAACTGAACAAACCAATCTGGCCAGCCAGGCGAAACTGAAACTGGCGGCGGCAAACCGGCAATTGTCGATATCAGCCCGCGCGGCCTCCGTTGCGGTGGGGCTGGCAAGAGGCGCATTAAATTTAATCGGTGGTCCGTTCGGCGCCGCGATGCTGGCCGGTTCGGGCCTCCTTTACTTTCATGAGAAAGCAAAGGAGGCCAGGCAGTCAGCCATTGATTTAAAAGATGCCGTAGTCGAAACCAGTGAAGCGCTGATGCGTCTCTCGCTTAACCAGCTAAATGTGAAGCAGTTCGACCTGGAGGATCAGTACGAAAACCAGGTCGTGCAGCGTAACCAGCTGATGAAAGAGATTCAGGATGCCGACAGTCGTATCGACAGCCTGAAAGGGTTTGACCCCTTCGGCCAGCTGGAAGGGGTGACAAAAGGCCAGGCGCGTGCACGGGCGGATCTCGAAAGCGTTAACGAGGGACTCCGCAAAACCGAGGAAAACATTAAGCGTGTCAGTGATGCAAAAACACTGGCTCAGCTGGGTTTATCGGGAAAAATAACCTCCCTTACGGACGATCTGAAAGGGGCGTTAAGCACGCCCCCCAAAGAGACCGGAGATGGAAATCCATGGGACGGCGATGGCGGTACCGGCACGGGGAAAGGCAGTAAGTCCCAAGTCGACCAGTTCAAAACGCTGCGGCAGCAAATTGAAGAAGCCCATGCATCCAGCCTGGCCAGAATTAACCTGCAGGAAAAGGACAGCAACAGGGAGCTGCAGGAAGCGGCGAAGAAAAATGGCGCCAGTGATGCTGACCTGCAGCGCGCGCTGTTAATGAACGCAGAGAATTACCAGAAACAGCGACTGGATCTGGCCGCGCAGTATTCCCCCGCCCAGGAAACTCTGCGAAAAGAGCAGGAAGCCAGCCGGGACCTGGCTGAGCTTTTCAAAGCCCGCCTTCTTGATGAAAAAGAGTACCAGGCCGCACGAATAACGCTGGCCAGAGATACCGCGAAAGAGCTGCTGCAGGCGCATGCCGATGAAATCGCTGCGCCGGCACTGGATATCGCCGGCGAAGTTGATCCACTGGTCTCGCTGCGCAATCAGCTTGCGCAGCGGCAGGCATTGCTGCAGGCGTACTACCAGGGCAGCGCGATCAGCAAAGAACAGTACGAAATGCTGATGCAGAAGGCGACGAAAGAATCCGCCGATGCGCAGTATCAGACGTCACTGGAGTTATACCGATCACAGGGAGAATTCCAGAGCCTGGCCGTCGGGTTATTTGAAACGGCCCATGAGCGCTCAAGCAACTTCCTGACGAGCATGCTGACGCGGACGAGAAGCTTTAAGGAGAACATGGCTGACCTGTTTTCCTCGCTCACGCAGTCGATCATAAAAAACCTCGTTGATATGGCCGCTCAGGCGCTGGTCACCAGTTCCGTCATGCAAACCATTATGGGCGTGGTGGGCGTCGGGACCAGCGTTGTCACGGGCGCTGCGGGCGCAGGCTCGGGGACGGCGATCCAGAATGCCGCCAGTAACTTCCAGTTCAACGCCAAAGGCGGCGTTTACGACTCGCCGTCGCTGAGCGCATACAGCAACCAGGTCTACGACTCTCCGCAGTTCTTCGCTTTCGCAAAAGGGGCCGGCGTATTTGGCGAGGCCGGGCCGGAGGCCATCATGCCACTGACGCGTGCCGGCGATGGTTCGCTGGGTGTACGCGCTGTCGGTGGTGGTCAGAACGCCGGCGCGTCGGAAGGGCCAAAAGTCTATATCACGATTGAAGGCGGAAACACCTCAACGCAGGCGCCGTCTGGTTTTGAGCAGTTTGGCCAGCAGATCGGCTCGTTTGTGGAGAAAAAATACAGGGAGCTGATGGCGCAGGATATGCGCCCTGGCGGGATGGTCTGGAATGCAGTTAAAGGGCAACGCTAATGGCTATTGAGATATTCACCTGGAGTCCGCGGGTTAATCCCCAGCAGACCGTTAACTTTCGTGTCCGGAAGGCGCAGTTCGGTGACGGGTATACGCAGGTATCCGGCGATGGTATTAACACCCGATCACAGGATTGGGAGCTGAGTTTTGTCGGTACGGAGGACTATATCCGTCCGATTAAGCAGTTCTTCGACCGTCATGCAGGCACCCGCGCGTTTCAGTGGACCCCGCCTCTGGAAGAGGTGGGGCTTTTCCGCTGCGAACAATATAAACCGGTGCCTCTGGGCGGCGGAAATTACTCACTTTCAGCCACTTTTATTCAGGCATTTAAACCATGAGCCTTAACGCGAATTATCAGAAGTTAGAGCCAGGCGATGAGGTTCGTCTCCTGGAGATCGATGGCCTGGCGTTTGGCCTGGATGAGGTTTTGTATTTCCACGGCTATAACGTTCCCCATACTGCAGCCGAAATCCTCGCCGCTGGCGGCGACCTGGATAAGCTGCCGGCGAAAAGCATCTGGTGGCAGGGGCGGGAGTATAAAGCCTGGCCATGTGAAATCGAAGGGATCGAGTCATCCACCACGGGCAGCGACGCGCAGCCAACGCTGCGGGTAGGTAATATCGACGGAAAGATATCCGCGCTCTGTCTTCATTACGACGATCTGGCTCTGGCGCGGGTTGTCATCCACGACACGCAAAAACAGTATCTCGATGCGAAGAACTTTCCGGACGGGAATGCCTCAGCTGATCCGACGCAGGAGAAACGGCGCCTTTTCTTCATCGACGTAAAGCATTATGAAGACGATGAGAAGGTGGAATTTACTCTCTCCAGCCCGTTTGCCCTGCAGGGGATGATGATCCCCACTCGCCAGCTGCATGCGATTTGCACCTGGTGTATCCGCAATCAATACCGCAGCGGTAACGGGTGCGACTATGCCGGCACCCGGTATTTTGACAGGAACAATCAGCCAGTTGATGACCCGTCGCAGGATGTCTGCAACGGAACGCTCACGGCCTGCAAATTACGTCATGGTGAGAATAGCGAACTGCCGTTTGGCGGGTTCCCCGGCACTTCATTAATCAGGAGCTGATATGCGTCAGAAAACGATTAAGGCCATCCAGGAACATGCGGCCGCAGAATATCCGCGCGAGGCCTGCGGCCTCGTCGCCCAGAGGGGCCGAGCGGAGCGTTATTTCCCCTGCCGGAACCTGGCCACAGAGTCGAAAGATAATTTTGTGCTGGCGCCGGAGGATTATGCGGAGGTTGAAGAATGGGGAACGATCACCGGTATTGTTCACAGCCATCCTGATGCCACCACCCAGCCGAGCGAACTGGATAAAGCGCAATGTGACGCGACCCTTCTCCCCTGGCATATTATCAGCTGGCCAGAAGGCGATCTCCGTACCATCCACCCGCGTGGTGAGTTGCCGCTCCTCGAGCGACCATTCGTGCTGGGCCACTACGATTGCTGGGGCCTGGTGATGAGCTATTTTCGGCAAACCCACGGCATCGAGCTGCACGATTACCGCGTCGATTATCCGTGGTGGGAAAAGGAGTATCCGGACAATTTTTATCAGGACTGCTGGTATGAATGCGGGTTCCGTGAGTTTGATGGTCCACCGCAACCGGGTGATATGGTGATCATGCAGGTGCAGGCGGATAAGTGGAACCACGCCGGGATTCTGCTGGAAGGGAACCTGCTGCTGCATCACCTGTATGGCCATCTCAGCAAGCGCGTGCCGTATGGTGGGTACTGGATGGAAAGGACAATGAAAATCGTTCGATATCATTCTCTATGTTAACCTTTTGTTGAAACAGCAAAAGGATATAGGGAATGAAAAAAGCTATCTTCGGAGCCACATTACTTCTGGCATCATCAACTTTTGCGGGAACAGTTGATGATTATTTATCACGCCATCCGCAATTAAAAGAAAGCGCCACTGTCGATATTTATGTAAAACGCATGGCATTCATGATGGCATTAATGGATGCACAACAACGATATAATAGGTCAGACGATGACTTTATATATCAACTCCTTTCAAGCAACGGTGATAAATATGCCAGGATGGGCGTAAGGAAATTTGCCCGTGATTGCAGGATAGAGAGGAGTATAGGTCAAAGTGGCGATTTTAATAAAGAAGAGTGTGATTTAATAATCAAGACAGACAAACAAAAATAGATTAAATAAAAAGCAGCATTTGAAATGCTGCTTTTTTCTGTTAGGTGCCAAATGAAAGAAGCAATGACCAAAATAATACTTTCTGGAGTATTAGGTAAAACTTTTGGGAAAATTCACTACCGTTTAATTAGCACTGTTCATGAAGCAGGGCAGGCATTATCGGCAACGATACCAGGCTTCGAAAAATTCATGATTACCAGCAAAGAGCGTGGACTAACCTATGCGGTATTTAAGGGTGAAAAAAATATTGGGAAGGATGACTTAGGATTTCCTGTTGGTGGTGAAGTCATCCGAATTGTTCCTGTTTTAATTGGTAGTAAAAAGGCGGGACTGCTTCAAACAATTCTTGGAGCAGTTATTATTGTTGCCTCTGCTGTCGGCTCTTACTTTGTTCCTGGCAACCCCGTGTCAGCATTTGGTTATAAAATGGGGGCTGCTATGATGCTCGGCGGCGTTGTTCAGATGCTCTCCCCACAGCCAGCAGGCCTGGCCCGAAAAGAATCCGCTGACAATAAAGCGTCCTACGCCTTTGGGGGCGTGACGAATACTGCCTCTCAGGGATACCCGGTCCCTTTGCTTTATGGCAAACGCCGAATTGGCGGAGCCATTATATCTGCCGGTATTTACGTAGAAGACCAGCAATAAGTTTTATTCAGTAAACCATCCAATTCAGGCCACCTTGCGGTGGCTTTTTTTATGGGCGTAATATGGCAAATAACATAATTAAAGGGCGCAAGGGTGGCGGCTCAAAGCAGCGTACACCGACGGAACAGCCGGATGATTTACAGTCCGTTGCGAAAGCCAAAATTCTGCTCGCATTAGGTGAGGGTGAATTTGCAGGTGGTTTAACCGGGAAAGATATTTATCTTGATGGCACCCCGCTTGAAAATGCTGATGGTTCGCAAAACTTCAGTGGCGTGTCCTGGGAATTTCGCCCCGGCACGCAGGCTCAGACTTATATTCAGGGTATTCCCGGTACTGAAAATGAAATCAGTGTGGGATCGGAAGTTTCCAGCAAGACAGCCTGGACCCATACCTTTACTAATACCCAGCTTTCTGCCGTTCGTGTCCGCCTGAAATGGCCGTCCCTGATGAAACAGGAAGATGACGGCGACGTGGTGGGCAATACCGTCAAGTATGCGATTGACCTGCAGACCGACGGCGGCGCCTGGCAGACGGTGCTGGAAACCGCTGTCACGGGTAAAACCACCTCCGGTTATGAGCGGAGCCATCGTATTGATCTGCCCCAGGCCGGCAGTACCTGGACGCTACGCCTGCGTAAAATCTCTCCGGATGCAAACAGTGTCAAAGTTGGCGACGTGATGACGCTGCAGAGCTATACCGAAGTGATTGACGCGAAGCTGCGTTATCCCAACACCGCGCTGCTTTATATCGAGTTCGACTCCAGCCAGTTTAATGGCTCCATTCCGCAAATTTCCTGTGAGCCGCGTGGGCGCGTGATTCGTGTGCCGGATAACTACAATCCGGAAACCCGCGAATATACCGGCGTCTGGACCGGCGGGTTTAAATGGGCCTGGACGGATAACCCGGCCTGGATCTATTACGACATTGTTATAGCTGACCGTTTTGGTCTCGGTAATCGTCTGAGCAGCGCCAATATTTCGAAATGGACGTTGTACCAGATTGCACAGTACTGCGATCAGCTGGTTCCTGACGGGCGCGGTGGTGACGGCATGGAGCCGCGCTATACCTGTAACGTCTATGTCCAGGAACGCAACGATGCTTACACCGTGCTGCGAGACTTTGCCGCCATTTTCCGGGGCATGACCTGCTGGAACGGTGAGCAGATTGTTGTGCAGGCTGATATGCCGCGTGATGTCGATTTTACCTATACGCGCGCCAATATTATCGGCAAACCCCGTTATTCGAGCAGCAGCAGCCAGGTTCGGTACACCAACGCCCTGGTTTCCTGGTCTGATCCGGATAATGCTTATGCTGATGCAATGGAGCCGGCATTTATCCCGGAACTGATTTCCCGCTACAGTTTTAACCAGCTCGAAATGACGGCGATTGGCTGTACGCGCCAGAGCGAAGCCCACCGTAAGGGGCTGTGGGGCATACTGACCAACAATAAGGACCGCATGGTCGAAATTGATGTCGGGCTGGACGGTCGCATTCCTCAACCCGGTCATATTATTGCCCTGGCGGATGAGTTGCTGGCCGGACGGGTCAACGGCGGGCGAATCAGCGCGGTGAATGGCCGGGTGATTACGCTGGATCGTGATGTGGATGCCAAACCTGGCGACCGCCTCCAGCTAAACCTGCCATCCGGGATCTCACAGAGCCGGACAATTCAGGCTGTTAACGGACGCCGGCAGATTACGGTCACAACGGCGTACAGTGAGACACCAGAACGGGAATGCGTCTGGGCCATTGAATCCGATGACCTCTTCCTGCAGCAGTACCGGGTTACAGGGGTAAAAGAGAACAGCGATGCCACCCTCACGATCACCGGCGTGGCACATGACCCGGATAAATTCCCCCGCATCGATACCGGCGCTATTATCGACCAGCGCCCGGTTAGCGTATTGCCGGCGGGCAACCAGTCACCTCCTGACGATATTGTCATCACATCCCGCTCGGTCGTGAATCAGGGGATCAGCGTCGAAACGATGCAGGTTAACTGGTCAGCGGTCAGCGGCGCTATTGCCTACGAGGCGCAGTGGCGCCGTAACGACGGGAACTGGATTAATGTGCCGCGCAGCTCGACCACCTCGTTTGAGGTCAGCGGCATTTATGCCGGTCGTTACCTGGTTCGCGTCCGCGCGATCAATGCGGCGGAGATCTCGAGCGGCTGGGCGTATTCCGAAGAGAAAACCCTGACCGGCAAGGTCGGCGAGCCGCTGGCACCGCTGGCGCTGGCAACCCGTTCGCTGGTTCATGGAGTCCAGGTTAGCTGGGAGTTCCCGACCGGCTCCGGGGATACGCTGCGCACGGAACTGCAGTACAGCAAAAACCAGGACGGCAGTGCGCCAATGCCGTTATCAGACGTGGCCTATCCGGGGAAAAGCTATCAGCAGATGGGCCTCAGTATGGGCGCAGAATTCTGGTATCGGGCGCGCCTTGTGGATCGTCTTGGCAATGAAAGCCCGTGGACCGGCTGGGTCCAGGGGATGGCCAGCGATAACTTTGATGACTACTACGAAAACCTGACCGACGCGATCAAGGATACGGCGGCCTGGGAGGAAACGCAGCGCACCATTAGCGAAACACAGGAAGGTATCCGCAATACGCAGCAGGAACTGGAGCAGACCGCTGAAGCTCTGCGTAAGGAAGCCGAAGACCAGGCGAAGCAGGTCAGCCAGGATATTGATGCATCGGCGAAAAGCATCACTGCTGATGTTGACGGGAAGATCTCCGCCGTGAATAAAACCATCACGGATGAGATCACCTCGGTCAATGAGGCTCTCGATTCTGGTCTGGCTCAGGCAAACAAAGGCGTTCAGGAGGCAAAATCCGCCGTCGCAGATGCGAACAAGCAGATCGCAACTGTGAACAAGTCGTTGACCGACAGCATCACCCAGGTAAGACAGTCAGTCACCGATACGGCTGCGGAAATCAACGCCACCATCGACCTGGAGATTGCCAGGGTCAGCAAAACGCTGGCCGACGGCGATGCCGCATTGAATGCGCAGATAAAGACTGCCGAAAATGGCCTGAAGCAGTCGCTGTCTCAGGTTAACACCACGCTGACCAATGCAGTGAAGCAGGAGACCGCGGATCGTATCGCCGATGTTAACGCGAAGGCGGCACAGGCCGCTGATGAACTGCTGGCGGCAACGCAGGGGATTGAGGCGAGTATCGAGAGCCTGACTCAGGTGATGAAGACTGCCGATGAGAATCTGGCGCGGGAAATGTCCAGCCTCGCTGCCGGCGCTAATATCCAGTTCGATTCGCAGGTTATCTGGCATTTCAACAATCAGACGACCGAGGGCTGGACCGGCAGCGCCGGCGTACCGGGTGTGTCCCAGGATGGCTGGTTACGCCCGGCGGACAGTGCCACCGATCCGTACATTACCTCTCCTGGCGGACTGGCTGTCGATGGTGCGGCGTACCGCTTCATCATGCTGCGCTTTCGTAAAACCGGTAAACCAGTCTGGGCGGGTGAGATCCGCTGGGTGTCTGCCGGCGAAAACTTCAATAACACGAAGCGATACATTGTTGCTGAGCCGGAATATGCCGATGGGGTGGCAACCCTGACTGTGCGTGATATTCCGTGGACAGGGAACATTGATCGTATTCGCCTGGACCTGACGAACCAGCAGGATGCCAGCAACTTTATCGAATTCGACTGGATCGCCGTTGGCCGGCCAGCACCCGGCGCCAGTACGGCGGCTCTGCAGGATGTGCGCAGTACGCTGAGTAACGCGCTGACCGCCGAAGCGCAGGCACGCAGCACGCTGGCGGCGCAGATGCGTGGCTCCTATGATGGGAACGATCTGGAGAAAGTCACCTCCGGGCTGCTGTACCAGGAAAAAACCGCGCGCGTTACCGCCATCTCGGCGGAAGTTAAGGCCAGAGAGTCCCTGCAGACGCAGTTTAACTACAACAAAGCTGCTGTTTCTGGTGAACTGAGTTCTCTGACGACAGAGCAGAGCGCGCAGGCGAGCCGTATCGGTGGCCTGGAAACCAGCCTCGGGAAAAAAGCCGATGCGGCCGCGCTGACGTCCCTGACGCAGAAAGTTGAGCAACAGGGCGCCACGCTGACATCGCAGGGCGCCGCGTTAACATCGCTCACTAACCGGGTTGGCCAGACGGAAACGGGCCTGGCTGGTACGAATGAAGCACTGAGCGGGCTGCAGTCTGTTGTTACCCAGCAGGGCGACAGGATAACCAGCCAGGGTCAGTCCATCACGAAACTGACGAGCGATTTGGGCACGACAAATGCCGCGCTGGCGAAGAAAGCCGAAGCGGCTGCGGTCACTGCCTTAACGCAGCAGGTAGAGCAAAACGGGCGGGATATTCGCAGCAATACTGACAGCATCACCAGCCTGTCGAATCAACTGGTCAATGGCCAGCCGAATCGCTGGTCCCGTCGGATCTATCCGGTGCAGCTGGCTAACGCCGGGACAGTCCCGTCATTCAGCGATGTTCGTGCTGTGGCACCAACGGTAGTGGATGAGGTGGCCGACGCGGCCAAACTGGACTTTACGTCCGCCGGCAGCTATCTGATCGCGCTGTATTCCTGCCAGGTGAAAGTGGCCGCAGATACCACCATCACACTGGCGCCCGGCGCCAGGGTTTTTGATGATACCGGCGCCATATTTGTGAATGGGGTTCAGGTCGCCTGGGGTAACGCCAGCTGGAATACCGTCAGTTTTGAACTGAAAGTCGGCTGGAACACCGTTGAGTTTCTGGTGAATCAGTGGACCGGCCAGGCGTATATCAACCTGGGCCTGAAGCTGTCAGACAAGGTTGCTGAGATGTACTCCGGTCTCGGGGTTTCCGCGCTGGCAAACGCAGCCGGCGTGCTCAGCTCGAATGTCAGCCAGATTGGCAACGAGGTGGTCAGCAATTCGCAGAGCATCACCCAACTCCGGAATGCGCTGACGCAGACAGACGCGAACGTGGCCAGCAAAGCGGATCAGACGGCGATGAACTCGCTAACCGGACGAGTGGAGAAGACGGAATCCGGGCTGACGGCTGCTAACGCCAACATTACCTCGCTGAAATCCGCTGTACGGGCCGGAAACGCATCAGGCGGAGATTTAATTCCCAACCCGACATTTGACCCGGCTTACGACCAGATGGGGTTTAGCGTCGTATCCACGACGGCTGAGGAGGTCCCTCCTGGCTGCCCGTATGGTTATGCGGCCAGAATTGCCAGCCGGGATCACCATCCTAACTTTGCCGCGTTCCCGGCCACGCTTAACGATGTGATTGAGATCAGCGCACTGGTTGCCTGCGGCGCCGGCACGGCGAATTTTAATCTGTATGTTGGCACCGCCGTTCGGCCAGATACGAGCACCGGTGCGCCACTCATGGCGGGGGGCGGAAAATCACCTTCCGCGACCTGGCAGAGAACCACCTGGCGCTTCAAGGTCACGCAGGCGATGGTAGACAGGGGTTATATCCGCCCGTTCCTGCAGATCTCGCAGAACAGCCCGTATGGCACCGTATGGTTCGTTACGGACTGGCATATGCGAAATGTGACAGCGGCGCAAAAGGTTCAGGATACTGCGGATGCCACGGCGGCGGCGGTTGACTCGCTGACCACCACCGTGACGCAACAGGGTAATCTGCTGACCTCGACCGGCAACCGGACAACCCAGCTGGAAAACGGGCTGGCAACCACCAATGCCGCAGTGGCCAAAAAGGCTGATGCGACAGCGGTGCAGGATTTGACCAATACCGTCACACAGCTGGGCAACGATCTGACTGCTGCGAACAGCGCCATCACGAAACTGACCGGAAATCTGGCGAATACCGATAAAGCGCTGGCGCAGAAAGCCGATGCGACTGCGCTGGCCACGCTCGACACGAAAGTGACGCAGCAGGGTAAAACGCTGGAGAGCCAGAGCAATTCGCTGACGAATCTGTCGAACAGTCTCTCGCAGGTTGCGGCAGATATCGATGCCAGCGGTCAGATACCGGGTAACCTGGTCGTGAATCCATCATTTGAACGCGGGCTGGATGGTTATACCGGGCGGTCAACCGCGACCAGTGTGGTGGAGGTTTCCGCTCCTCACAGCGGGACGCGGGCGCTGAAGGTTGATCCGGGGAGCGTGTCTCCGGGGCAATACATCCCGTTTGTTCAGGGGCGAACCTATGAAATCGGGGTGTGGGTCAAGGAACCCGGAGCGACGACGGATAATGGCGCGGGGAACAACAAGTTGCGGATCGGTAACTCTGCCGGCCAGCCGGTCTTTGAGCGTCCGTACAACAGCGGCACGGTGGGGACAAACTGGACCCTGGTTTCCGGTCGCTGGAAAGCGACGGAGACAGCCAGCCTGCCGGTGACGCTGAGCAACTATCTGATTAGCGGCAGCCGCTACTTCGATGATTTTTACGTCACTGACGTTACCGACCGGGTGGACATCGATGCCACCGCCGGCGCCGTTACCGGACTGACGAGCCGGGTCAGCACAGCGGAAGGGGCTATCACCTCGCAAAGCCAGCAGCTGACGAACCTGCAGAACAGCCTGAACACGACCAACAGCAATGTGTCGAAGAAGGCCGATGCAACGGCACTGACTTCGGTCGATAACCGGGTAACAGAGGCGGAAGGGAAACTGACCACACAGAGCCAGCAGCTGACAAATCTGGCGAATGTGCTGACGGCCACCCGCAACGCTGGCGACAACCTGATCCCGAACTTTGATTTTCTACAGGGCAGCACTGCCTGGGATATTCAGTATCCAGCCGGTGTGACCTTTGGCGATTTCGGGGACGGGAAAGCGGGGGTCCGGCTGAACCGGACGACTAACACCAGTCCGGGGATCTTCTCCAACAACAACAAGCCGGTGCCGCTGAATGGCCAGCGCAAGTACCGCGTGGTGGTGAAGGCCAAAGGTGTTTCCGGCGCGATGAGTCTGCTGATCCGTCGCCAGAACAAAATCGGCCAGACGGACAGTACGTATGAGGATAAAACGGTCACGCTGACCACTGACTGGCAAACCATCACCTGGGAAACCGGATTGACGGCTGCCGGCGCGGACGGGCAGAACTTCAAACTTTATTCTCATCCGACAAACGGCGAAATCTGGCTCGATTCCGTCCGGGTGTTTGATATCACCGATGAAACCAACATCAAGGCGACCAGCGATGCTGTTTCGTCTCTGACCGGGACGGTGACGAACCAGGGGAACACCCTGACATCACAGGGGCAATCCATCACGGCGCTGAATAACGCGCTGGAAGGGGTCAAAGGCGATGTGGCGAAGAAGGCTGATGCGTCGGCGGTCAGTTCACTGACCAACCGGGTTACCCAGACTGAAAAGGATATCCGTAGCCAGGCCGACAGCCTGACCAGCCTGAATACATCGCTGAAGCAGCAGGCGACACGGGGAGCCAACGTACTGCCGGACGGCAGTTTTGAATCCTATGCCGTCGGCGATGTTCTCAGTAATGCCCGCGCCGTTATCACCAGTGAAGCTGCGCACAGCGGGACCAAAAGCCTGCGTGTTACGCGCAGTACGGAGTACAACCCGAACGCGACGGATAATAACGATACCCATATCTTTTCAGGCATGCAGGTTCGCGATAACGCGGTCTATTACGTGGAGGCGTGGGTTAAGTTGCCGGCTGGCTCGACCGCCGATCCGACCGTTTATATGGTGCTCGGATTTTCCTTCCAGGATTCTGCCAATGGCTGGTCGTGGCCTGGCCTGAACGTGAAAGTCTCCGAGTTGTCGGTGGACAACTGGACAAAAGTCAGTGGCTATCTGACCAACAACCGAACCGCGCTGAAACAGGCAATGGTGAGGATCTCCATCCCGAATACACCAAAAGTTCGCCTGGGTGACGCCTTCCTGATTGATGATCTGATCATCACTGACGTGACCGATGCGAAAGCGGCGCTCGATGCCGCCGATGCGAATGCGCAGGCGCTTTCCAGTCTGTCCGCGTCAGTCACGCAGAACGGGAAGAATATTACGTCTCAGGGCAGCGCGATCACGAAACTGCAGTCGGATGTGACGCAACTGGGTAAGGATATCAGCGGCAAGGCCAATGCCAGCGCGCTGACGAATCTGACGACCCGCGTGACGGCTACCGAAGGCGGTCTGAAATCGCAGGGAGACAGCCTGACCAGCCTGCAGAACAGCCTGAACACGACTAACAGCAATGTAGCGAAGAAGGCTGATGCAACGGCGCTTCAGAGCCTGCAGAACACCGTTGAACAGCATGGCAGGGATCTGACCACGCAAAGCAGCGCGCTGACGAACCTGGAAAACAACTTTTCCTCCCTGGCCGTGGGAGGGACCAATCTTATCCGCAATGCGGACACTCTGGAGGGATGGAGCAGCCGCCACGCCACAGAAACCTATCTGGGCGACCGCGTGGCCTATACCCGGCTGGCGAAAGGTGCATCCGGTTATACCCAGCTGGATGAACAGACGCTGGACGTTACCGGGCGTACGGAATTTGTATTCAGTTTCTATGCGAAAGGGGCTTATGACGGGCAGGAGATGGCGAGTTATTTCTATAACCCGTCGAACACCACCACCACGGAAACCAGCCAGGGCGTTAAAGGCGGGGCCGGTGACGGCAAGGCGGTCACGAAACTGACCACCGCATGGGCGCGTTACTGGGTGAAATGGGTTATTCCTGCCACCAGTGGCACCAAACGGCTGATTGCCGCGCGTCTGGAAAGCGCGACGTCTGCCGACAAAGAAGTCTGGCTCTGCCGCCCTCAGCTGGAAACCGGGACCGTGATGACCGACTGGTCACCGAGTCCGGATGATGCGGCCAGCGGTATTACCGCGAACACATCGGCCATTAACAGCCTCACCAGTCGGGTGACGAATGCCGAGGGGCAGCTGACCGCGCAGTCTCAGAGCATCACGAATCTGCAGAACAGCCTGAACACCACCAACAACAACGTGGCACAAAAGGCCAGCGCGCAGTCGGTGAGTGATCTCACCAGCCGGGTCACCAGTGCGGAAGGCAAAATCACCTCCCAGGGGCAGGCTATCACGAAGCTGCAGGGCGATTTGAGCAGCACCACCGATAAGGTCAACACCAAAGCGGATCAGACGGCGCTTAACGCGCTGACTGGCCGGGTGGAGAAAACCGAGGCAGGCCTCACGGCAGCCAACAGCAACATCGTCAGCCTGACGGCGGCGGTGAACGCCGGGAATGCTGCCGGGGATGATTACATCCCAAACCCGTCATTTGATCCGGCGTATGACCGCATGGGTTATGACGTGGTGGAGACCACCGCCGATGGTGTGCCGGCTGACTGCCCGTTCAGGTATGCCGTCCGGCTGGCCGGGCGAGACCATGTGCCAAAAATCAACAATATCGCCGTGACACCGGGCGACGTTTTCGAAATGTCTGCTCTGGTAGCGTGTGGTACCGGCAGCGCTGACTTTAACTTCTATATCGGTCGGGCCACTACCGCCACCGGTGGCATCGGAGCGAAAGCGTCCGGGGGCAACACCAGGACCACCTCCGCGTGGAAACGAGCCACCTGGCGCTTTACGGTGCCATCCGATACCAGCTTGCTGCGGCCGTTCCTGCAGGTTAATCAGAGCAGCCCGTTCGGCACCGTCTGGTACGCTGCCGACTGGCATATGCGTAACGTGACGGCGGCGAACAGTGCGCAGAAAACCGCAGATGTGACTGCAAAAGCG
Organism: Klebsiella sp. HMSC25G12; assembly: GCF_001807705.1. Classification (NCBI taxonomy): domain Bacteria; kingdom Pseudomonadati; phylum Pseudomonadota; class Gammaproteobacteria; order Enterobacterales; family Enterobacteriaceae; genus Klebsiella; species Klebsiella sp. HMSC25G12. The sequence goes on from NZ_KV789871.1 coordinate 58,562, forward strand.
GTGGATTCACTGACCACCACGGTTAGCCAGCAGGGCGATACGCTCAGCAGCATCGGCACGCGGACCACCTCGCTGGAGAACAGCCTCCGGTCGACAAACGATACGGTGAGTAAAAAGGCTGACACGACAGCGGTGACGCAGCTGCAGGGCACGGTGACGCAGCAGGGGAATGACATCGCGGCAGCTAACAGCGCGCTGACAAAACTCAGCAGCGATCTGGCCACGACGAATGCGAACGTGAACAAAAAAGCGGATGCAAGCGCGATGAACACCCTGCAGAACCAGGTCACGGAGCAGGGCAAAACACTCAGTGCGCAGGGGGATTCTCTGACGCAACTGAGTAACAGCCTGAGCCAGACGGCAGCGGATATTGACGCCAGCGGGAAAATACCGGACAACCTCATTGTCAACGGCAGTTTTGAGCGCGGCGCGGCGGGCTTTACCGGCTGGAGCAGTACCGCGACGGTGGCCGATTTACAGGTTCCGCACTCGGGTAACAAGGCGCTGAAAATGTCCGCCGGCCAGTCGAACCTGGTCGGACAGGAAATCAGTATCACGCAGGGCCGTACCTACCGCATGGGGGTATGGGCGAAGCAGGACTCGGGGACCACGATTAAAGATGCGGGTAACACGAAGTTTCGTGTGGCCGACAGCACTGGCCTGCTGGTCGGCTCAAACTACGGACCGTTTAGTTCTGGCTGGCAACTGGTAACGTTTGACTGGAAAGCCACGAAGACCACGACGGCCAGTTTCCAGCTGACGACCTTCCTCAGCGCGGGGGCCATGTATTTTGATGATTTCCATGTTCTCGATGTTACGGATGAAAAGGATATCGCGGCTAATGCCGGGGCCATCTCTCAGATGAATACCCGCGTCACTGCAGCGGAAGGGGCTATCACCACCCAGGCGCAGCAGCTGACGAAACTCAGCGGCGATCTGGCCGTCACGAATGCGGCGGTCAGTCAGAAAGCTGAGCAAAGCGCTGTAACCGGGTTGACCACCCGGATGACGTCTGCCGAGGGTAAACTGGATTCGCAGTCGCAGCAGCTCACCAGTCTGCAGAACAGCCTGACCACGATGAATACTGAGCTGGGTAAAAAGGCTGACACGTCCGCGGTGAGTTCACTGACCGGTCGCGTCAGCCAGGTGGAAAACACCATCACCAGCCAGTCGCAGAGCATCACGTCGCTGACCAGCACCATCAATACCATCCGCACTCAGGGAGCTAATCCGTGGGTTGACGGTACGTTTGAAAGCTACAGCGATGGCCAGGTGCTGGGCGGGAACGGCACCGCCGTTGTGGTGGCGTCTCGGAAATTCACCGGCGGTAAGAGCCTGAAGTTGAGACGGGATGAGAACAACAGCGGCAACAGTGATAAACAGCTTGGCACCTGGCAGTCAGTCCGTGAGGACGCGAAGTTCCGGTTTGAGTTCTGGGCCATGATGCCGGCGGATCAGGCGCCCTCCTCCGGGTGGACAACGCTGGTCGGTATCCAGTCGCAGAATGCTGCCGGGCAAAATGCGTGGCAGGCGGCGGTCACTGTCAGCGAAGCCTCTCTGGGCGCGCGCGATAAGTGGGTGAAATTCACGGGTATCGCCAGTAACAACGGGGCAGGCAGAACACGTGCGGTGGTCTGGATCTCCACTCGTGGCGCCACCGGCAACGGTACCCCTGGCTATTCACTGTATATCGACGATCTGGTCATCACGGATGTTACCGATGCGAAAGCGGCACAGGATGCCTCTGACGCGACGGCGAGCGCCGTGAGCGGCCTGACGGCGCGCGTAACGGATGCCGAAGGGAAAATCACTGCCCAGGCGCAGCAGCAGACGGCACTGGCCACGAAAGTGGATAACGCCAACTCCCGCGTCGATAACATGGCGAAGACGCTGAGCGACAGCCAGAGCACACAGGCCAGCCTGAATACCTCGCTTCAGTCGCAGATTGACGCCCAGGCGGCCGCCAACATCAAAAACCAGACGACGCTGGACAACACGATTAAATCGGTGGCCAGTATCACCAGTACCCAGCAGACGCATGCAACGGCACTGGAGGCGCTGGCAACGCAGCAGACGACCCTGACATCCAGTGTCGGGGATCTCAGCGCTTCCGTTCAGAACACCGCTAAAACTGTGGCGGATGTGAATGGTACGGTGAGTTCGCTGTGGTCGATGAAGGTTGAGACGGTTAACGGGAAGAATGTTGGCGCGGGGATTACGCTGGGCAGCAATGGTCAAACGAGCGACATGATCCTCTACGCCGACCGCTTCTCGCTGTTTAACCGTAACAATGCGACGGCAGTGCCGGTGATGATTGCCGAAGGCAATGAACTGTATATCGATACGGCACGTATCAAAAACAGTTCCCTGACCTCAACCAAAATCGCGGACGGTTCCATCACGAACGCGAAGATCGGCAACGAGATCCGCTCGAATAACTTTGTTGACGGGTCGCAAGGCTGGCGTATCGCCAAGGATGGCTCTTCGCAGTTCAATAACGTGATCGTTCGTGGCAGGGTCGAAGCGAATAGCGGCGTGTTCCGTGGCACTGTCCAGGCGGATGCGTTCATCGGTGACATTGCGGTGGCAAAAGGTTACGACAGCCTGACCTTCCGCCGCAACCAGACGGTACAGCGGAACGGTGCGTATCAGAACAGGGGGTATAGCATGACAGTGGTTCTGGCCTGCACCCTGGTGTGCCAGACCTATGGGACAGGCAGTGGCCTGGGGTATACCTCTGATATTACGTTCAACATTGGTGGGCAGGAGGTAACCCGCCGTATCTTCGTCGATGCCGGTAATATCACAGCTGGCACCACGGCCTTTGAATTGCGGTTTGCCGCGCGCCTGGATGCTGACTACAACAATGTCGGCTTCTTTATCAAGGCTACAGGTCGTAATGCCGCGATTGATTACACCTGCACAGTCGAGAACATCACCGCAACCGCATTCCGAACGGACAGCAGTTCATTTAGCTAACAGAGGCCCCGCCAGGGGCCTTTTCTTTTTCCAGGGATAACCATCCAGGAGGAACTTTATTATGGCGATGTATGAAGTCGGTACCGTCACGGGTGCAGCGTCGCAGGCACGGGTGACAGGAGCGACAACAAAGTGGTCACAGGTGGCGCTGGGGATACAGCCGGGGTCGATTCTGGTGGTCTACCGCAGCGGTAGTACTGACCTGTATGCGATCAAATCCGTGGACAGTGACACGCAGCTGATGCTGACCCGGAATATCACCACCGCATTTTCCGGCGCCAGTTACGGAATTATTACCGCTGAAACCGCCAGTACCTCGTCGTTTGCTAACCAGCTGGCCAGCGCATTTGCATTCTGGCGTAGTGTGGTGGAGGGCTGGTCGATGGCCCTGACCGGCAGCGGCAATATCACCATGACTGACCCGATCACAGGAAAGCAGGTAACCGTGCCGGCGATAGGCGGGATGGCGAAGGCATCGGATCTTAACGCGCTGGCAAAACTCACCGGAGGAAACAAACTCGACGGCTCGCAGGTTATAACCAGCGATAATGCCGGTTTTATTCTCGGTAAGAACTCAGATCTGGCTCTGCTCAAAAAACAGGGGCAAGGCGGGACAATTGCCGTTGGATCGGGAACACCGTTCAGGGTTCAGCGTTCAAGAGCGACCACTGTGTCACCGTCAGATACCTTTGATGACATCCTCGTTATTGGGACCGATAACCAGACGACTTTGCCCGGTGGGTTATCAGCTGGCGGCAACATCGATAACACGTCAAAGGGGAAGGTTCTGACGCAGGCGATCGAGCTGTCAATGAGCACGCCTTACATTGACTTCCACTACAATGGCAGCAGTGCGGATTATACCGCTCGCCTTATCCACGACAGGCAGAACCGCCTGAACGCGCAGGTACAAAGTTTTTGGGTAACGGACGGGAGGATCACAGCATCATCGACCATGCCAGCCAACCCAGCCATCGGAACGCAACTGACCTCCAATCCGGTACGCTCATTGATGGCAGGGCGAGGAGCGTATGGTGACGTGGATGGCGCTTACGTCCAAATGTACATGGAGGAGCAGGTAGGCACCGAACACCGACTTGTTCTGTACGCTGACGGATTCGGGCGAACCGATGCATGGATTTTCCGGGCTGGCGGCACGATCTCCACCGGTAAGGGTGACGTCCTGACCACCGGCTCAGATGTCCGGCTGAAAGATGCGTTCATGGAGCCTCAAGAAGGGGCCTCCAGGCGCATTAACTCGCTGGGAGTATGCGAGTTCAATATGAAAGGCGAAACGCGCCGGAGGCGTGGCTTTATCGCCCAGCAGGCTGAAAAAGTTGACGACTTGTATACCTTCCTCGGCATCGAGCAGGAGATCGATGGTGAAAAATTCAGGGTGATGAATGTGGATTACACGGCAATCATTGCCGATTTGGTGACCGTGGTACAGGATTTGATTAGGCGAGTTGACGCACTAGAAAGTTGAGGAACATAAAAAATCCCCCGGAGGCACTTGCCGGGGGCAACTGAAACGACATTAATTGCTGTGTACATCACAGAACAATTTGCAGTAAACGATAAGTAAGTTCAAGTAAAGTTTTACTGGTCAGATGTTGTGTTATTTTTTAATAGCCTACCAAAATTAATAATGCAGTAGCTCTAAACTCCACTGGAAATTCATTTTTAAGAATATAACCCTAAAGTATTACTAAGTATCAGATATAAATCGTGTGGATGGATTCAAAGAAATGGATACCAAATGTTATTATTGATACGTTTATCATTAATTGAAGTGCAATCTTGTAATTTTCACATCCGTGTTATAACTTTGTAATGCAGGGCGGTTTTATCTTGTTATTTAGTGGGTTAAAGTGATGGCGGCTCTTAGTGATTTATAATAGGCTTTCTATGTTAACAAATTTCCCCGATGAAAAATACATATCTGATAGAAATTCATCGTTCATTAAGCGAGTATATTTTTTACGTCAGATTGGTGTCGTTCTTTGCTTTCTTCCTATATATTCAGTCCTCCAGGAACAGTCACATCAAAAAATAACAACAGCCTTGTTAATTCTGAATGCACTCATCTGGCCATCGGTTGCTTATCTTGCAAGCATGATGTCGAAGGATATGCTGAGTACTGAAAAGAAGAATATGATACTTGATTCATTCTGGGCTGGAATCTGGATAGCCGTAATGCAAGTTAGTCCAATTCCATCATTATTCATAATCTCAGTTCAAATAGCTGATCGCTATGCTGCTGGTGGATGGAAAATTTTAAAACCAGCATTAATGTGGATGATGATTAGTTTCCTGACAGTTTGGTTAGTAAATGATTTCAGATATACGATAGAATTCAGTACCCGAACGGTATTGCTTTCTTTACCCTTGGCGACCTGTTATCCCATAGTACTGAGTATTGTTTCAAGGCACTTATCTATAAAGTTGAGGAAAAGAAGGGAGTTACTGGAAAAACAGGCTCTGATGGATCCTGGCTTAGATCTACCAAATCGCCGTTTTTTTGAGCAAAAAATGGAAAGTGCTTTTCGTGCAACGCGTAAAAAGAGAATTCATTCTTATCTTATGCTCATTGATGTTGATAATTTTAAAAAAATTAATGATACCTATGGCCATGAAGTAGGTGATGCGGTGTTATCTCGTATATCAACAATATTACGAGAGTGTGCTGGCGAGAAGGACGTACCAGCAAGATTTGGTGGCGATGAGTTGGCTATTATTGTTAATAATAGTAATAGCAAGCTTGTTATAGCTATGGTTCATATAATTCAGAAAAAAATTAAAGATCTTTCATTACCTTCTCACAACGATATTTACTGTACTGTCAGTATCGGTATTTCTTGTGCAGAAAATAAAGAATCAATCATCGAGTGGATCAAAGAGGCTGATGAAATGCTATATGAAGTTAAACGTAACGGGAAGAATGGATATTGCATGCCGAATAATTGAAGATGAAATGATTTCTTTTCTCATGATTTTATACATATAAATTTTTAAGATGGTTTATTATCGGCATTGCCAATACGGATAAATTTCCTCGGAACCACAGACCCCTCTCAACTAACGTTTGATACATGCCACTAATGTATTGTCATTCCATAACAATATGATTTTATTCAAATTAATATTGAAATCATGTTTCTTTTTTTTCCCTTTTAAGTCATTTGATTTGAATAATCGATCGATTTAAGAAATGTGATAGGTTTCGCCTATTGTTCGATCGTTATCGATCATTTTAAACTATTTTCCTTTGATTTCTAAATATGACACGATTAGGATTATTCCTAGTTCCGGTGTTTTTTTAATGATAAAGAACAATATGGAAATAGATTCCTGTAGATTTGTTTTAGAACCATCTTTTAAAAAAGATGGTTCTATTCATTCTTGGGAAATTCTCACGAAAAATGTTAAAAAAAAGGACTGCAATGATTACCTTGCTAATGAAAGTGGTTTTTGTTTCACTTCATTAAGCGATAAAGAAAAAATCGATGTGTTTAAGAAACAGATATTGACAATTGAAAAGCTTGATGCATCAGAATTGAAGTTCAAGCCAGTTTCGTTGAATGTTGACAGTCTTATTAGCGATTGTATTTTGAACGATAAATATATTGGTGATTACTTAAAAAACCAAAAAAACATTGCTTTTGAGATTAACGAGCATTTTCATGAATTCAATACTAAATGCTGTATGGTTGACTTAAAGTGTCTTTCAAAATTGTGTCCAGTATGGCTGGATGATTTTGGGAGTGGCTTAACAAGCTTAACAGTTATAGATATGTTTAATTTTGAATGTATAAAAATTGATAAAGATTACTTCTGGGGAATACAGAGTGAGAGCGAATTCTTTAAAATAATAAATAAAATAAAATCATACTGCAATTTCGTGATTGTTGAGGGAGTTGAGACAATAGAACAAAAAAATAAAGTACATTCTGTTGTTGATTGCGCTTGCCAGGGAAGGTTGTGGATGAGTGATTACTATTATGTTGAGATTTAAAATAAATGACAACAAAAGATGATAAATGTCCATTTTGTGGTGCAATTTTAATTAATGAGGACCACTGCCACAGTTGCCATGCATTTAAGATTAAAGGTTATGTATCAAGAGATGCACGCAAGACAATTAATTTGATATCTATCTGCACATCTTTACTGGTAGCGCTCTTTGGGATCTTGGTTGTGTTTCTGGTGTCTTTCGGCATCGGGACATATATTGCTATCATAGGGTTTTCTCTTATTTTATATTTTATTATGAAAAGGATTCTGCATATAAAAGAAGAAAAAAAAGGGAAGATGGTTTGGAAAAGAGCAATCATTACTTGGTAGGTAGTAATTAAATAATATAATGGCGCTGCTGGTTCTAATGCAAGCCTCGGACTCCGAGGCTTTTTTATTTTCTTTTCAAATCATGAGTTATAACACCGGAAATATTTAACCCGACTCACAGGGAGTGAGTATTATTGGCTAATAATTCACTATCCAGATGAGCAGAAAGACTCAAAGCCGGTTATCAAAACTGAAAATATACTAATGAATTTCAATAGGTTAGGGCTTAGACTAAAAACATTAACCACTTATCAAAAATGCCTATTTTTCTTTTTAAATCAATAAGTAATGATGTTATTAGTTAACTACTGCTGCGCCATATGCAGTGGTTCGAAGCCGCAGGCCTGATCGTCAAAGGCATGGAAGGCGCTATCGCTGCCAAGACCGTGACCTATGACTTCGAACGTCTGATGGAAGGCGCTAAACTGCTGAAATGTAGCGAGTTTGGCGACGCGATTATCGCGAACATGTAATCCCCTTGGTGGATTAAGCAAAAGCGGGAGCCGATGGGCTCCCGTTTTTTTTGATTTTCAGTCAATGATTCCCCCAGGTGCTCATCGGATCGTGTAGTGACAGATATCATGCTGCACGACGTCAACCAGTTCAATGCTGCCTTTCTAACTGAAGTATTTGCCATGACCGGGTTATGAACTCAGAAAAATATCAGGTTAGGAAATATCTTGGCAGTTTGCCATTGCCAGAAGTGTATATATAGAATCTCTTTTTCTTTAAAAAAACATTCATAGCGAAAAAGAATGCGTTGCATTGGTGAAATTCCCTAAAAATCTTGTTCTTCTAATTTTCTTCAATACAATGAAGAAGTCTTACTTTATCTATACAGACTCTAATTCATACATCAAGGAGAGATACTATGGCAGTCCAAACTTATAAGGAATTAGCAGAAATATATGCTGCTCGCATATCTAAATGCAAAGATGGAGATATGCGAGTGATAGAATTGAATAAAATCTGGATGGAAATTCAGACTTTAACAGTAGGTGGAAACCCTCTTACTGAGCATCAACGGGTTCGTATGCTCGAAGAGCTAAAAAAGGCCCTGACGGACATGGGATATGACGATGATGTTATCGCCCTTGAACACTACAGTGGTAGGGAGGATTATGAGGCGTTAGCTAAATCAGGCTCATCCATTAGCAATGATGAAATACTAGCAATGATGAGAATGGTAGCAAAAGGACCGAAACCATGAATCAAGAACAATTAAATATTGTAACGCTTACGCTTTCATGTATAGCTTTGGTGGCTTCTATCTATTCAGCACTTCAATATCGCAATGCAAACGTTATTTCCAAAAGAGCGCTGAAGTTACAGGAAGCTGCTCTCGAAAGTCAGATTACAAATAGTATTGCTACTGCAACAGTACAGCTGCGCGAGGCATTGATGAAATACGCAGAAGCTGATAGCTCTGCTGTCAACTATCCAATCATCAGCAAAAATTATAATTCAGCACAAGAAACTTGGCTCAATGCATATGATCAAGCCTGTATGAGTTATCGTGAAGGAAAACTAAACAAGGAAACGTTTAAGAAAACTTATCACGTTCCAATCAGAGAGTTGTACGAAGATAAGGAGTTGCAGTTTTTCTTCAGTCCTGCTGACACATCTAAATATCAGTCAATTATATCGGTTTACCGGGAATGGGAAACATATCATCGCTGACAGTTTCGACAAGAGTCGGGATTTGGCAAGTTATTGTTTTTAGATTGAAATATAAAAAATTAATCTTACTGAACAGGTTTAACTTATTGATTTTAAATTTATTATAGAAGAGGTAGTGAAACATATTATTTGTTTCTGGTTAGGAATGAGGACAGATTAGCTTATCCTCACATGGCGCCCTTAATCCCCCGTCACACGTTCCCCGACATAGAGGTGCGGAATTTATGCGGACATGCAAACAGATGCACCAAAGTTAGAGGGTGAGTTCGGGGAGAAAATGCAGGTTAAAACCGCGCCGAACGTTAAGGCGCCAAATGGGTGACTGAAAAGCAATACGCTATCCGCTCACTTTCAGATTAAACAGCCGGGACAACGCCGCTTTGCCGCTATCCGTCACTTGCACTTCCCGATATCCCGGCGTGCGGGTTATCCATCCTTTCTGCTCAAACAGTGCCATCAGCGCCGATCCGGCATCGCCTCCCAGATGAAAACGTCTTTCACTCCAGTCAAGACAGGGGCAGCAAGGCTTACGTCGCGGGCGGGTGTTCAGTACTGCGCCAAGGCGTTCAAGCTGGGCTTTACCGGCTGATGTCAGGGCCAGGCCATCGGCCGCCAGCCATTTTTCCCGCAGCATAAACTCATAAATATTCACCGCCAGCTCGCCCGCCAAATGGTCGTAGCAGGTGCGTGCGTAACGAAGATTAACCGGCGTGCTGGGGAGAAGCGTCTTATGCGCCTGCATAGAGACGCCCATCAGGTTTTCCAGCAGCGCGGCGATATGCGCGCCCGCCAGGCGGTAATAGCGGTGACGCCCCTGCGCGAGACACACCACCAGCCCGTTGCTGAGCAGTCGGGCAAGATGCCCGCTGGTGGTGGAGGCAGACACCTCGGCAACCGTACTGAGTTCGGTTGCCGTCCATGCGCGCCCATCCATTAGCGCGCATAGAATACTGACCCTTGACGGGTCAGAGAGGGCGGAGGCCACCATCGCCATAGCGGTTTCCAGCGCCTCCTCTGGCTCACTGTCTTGCTGCGTTTTCAGGAGATTCATTCAGAAAGTATGGCCCATTTTTTGGTCACTTCCGCTGCCCGGGTGTCATCATCGGTAATGAGAATGAGCCGGTTACGGTGGTCACTGTACTGTACCAGAATATTAATGCCATTGCGGGCCAGGGTGTCTGTGATGTCTCCCAGTTCACCAGGTCGTTCCTGAGGTAACTTTCTGATCAGAGGACGGCATACACTGCTGACGGCAAAACCAGCCTCGGTCAGTACCCTGCGGGCTTTCTCACCGTCTTCCACCAGAAAATGCGCATGTCCGGCATCAGGCGTGGTGAATACGCCACCGCCTTCGAGCCCCACGCCGTTGTTACCCAGCGCCATACCCATTGCGCCAAGCGAGCCCGGCGTGTTGCTGAGAATCACGTGAATGTCATACATCTGGCTGTGCTCCCCGATCCGATGCGTAATCCCGGAACACGCGGGCAACGCGTATTCTGTAGTATGAAAAAATCGATGCTTTGCCTTCGCGCTGGGCAGCCAGATGCCGCTCATTTTGCTGCCAGTTGGCCACCGATGCTTCATCTTCCCACCAGGATAGCGAGAGGATTTTGCCGGGCGTACTCAGGCTCTGAAAGCGCTCAATGGCAATAAACCCCGGCGTGTCTGAAAGCAAAGGCGTCAGCCCGGCCGCAAGCTGTAAATATCTTTCCTGTGCTTCAGGTAAGGCGTCGGCCTCAAAAAGTACTGCAATCATCAGTCTGCTCCGTGGTGAATTTCCCCGCAGTCTACTGACGCCCAGAGCAGAATGCTTCGGTCTGCAGCGAAGTATGGCTGAGGGGGGATACCCTCAGCCGCCGTCCCTGCGCACCGGATTACCCTTCAGAAACGCGTTACTCTGCGTTAAAGATAATAAATTCAGGCTGGTAACTGACCGGGAAATTGACCGATCGGGCGATAAAACAGACGTGATGGATCTGCTGATGAATGGCCGTGGCGGCGTCGAGATCGGTTCCTGGTAATACGGTGATTTTCGGCCTGAGGGTGGCAGAAATAAAGCGACCCGCGCCCCCTTTTAACACTTCACCCGTTGCCACCGGTGAGTCCTGATATTCCATGACCGTAATGCCGGCATCGGAGGCCAGATGTAAGTACCACAGCATGTGACAGGCTGAAAGAGAAGAGAGCAGGAGATCTTCCGGGTTCATTTTGCCGGGATCGCCGCCCAGTAATGGATCATTTGAACAATGAATGGGTTCTTTTCCCTTTACCGCGATATCCCAGGTCCGGGCATAAGCCTTGTAACCCGAAGTACCCGTGCCCTGATTGCCGGTCCATGTGATATGGCTGGTATAAGCATGTTGCATAGGTTTGCCTTTTCTCTGTGGAGGGGGGGGGATTTATGTGCTTTTCATCGCAGAGGCATCTTCCCGTTTTGTTGCGTTGCCTCAACGAAGCTGCCCTTGGAATCGCAAGGTTGTCATGACGCTAATGTCAATGGCATAATGGTATACCATTTATGCGTGATGTAAAGAGAGCCAAATGAACACCGCTTCCCGTTCGACCGCCGATATTCTTGCCGGTGAGCTAAAAACCTTAATCAACAAGGGGACGTTGCGAGATGGCGACCGTCTCGTTGAGAGGGACCTGGCCAGTCAGTTTGCGGTCAGCCGTATCCCAATGAGAGAAGCGATACAGCAGCTTGAGCGCGAAGGTCTGGTTGAGATTTACAGAAATCGTGGCGCGGTGGTGAAAACGCTGACGGCCGCTGATGTCGATGAAATTTATCAGCTGCGGGCACTCCTGGAAGGCGAAGCCATTTTTCATAGCCTGGAGAATATGGACCCGGAAACGCTTGCCCGGGCAGCACTGGTGCATCAGCTACTGAGCAGCGCTTCTGAACCCGAGCAGCAGGGGAGATATAACCGGGAGTTTCATGAACTGCTTTATCGGAAGTGTAATAATCAGCGCCTGCTGAAGATGATCGGTGAATTGCGCGAGCAGATTGAAAGATATGAGCTTTTTCAGAACAGACTGGTGTCGGATACGCTGAAATTCCAGGATGAGCATCAGCAGATCCTGATGGCCTGCCAGCAAAATCATCCACAGGAGGCGCGGGCGTATACCGTGAAACATATTCTCTCAGCAGGCGAAATCCTTCGCGCTTATATCTTAAGCCGTTAATGGTTGTGCAAAGCGGCTGCGTTGATCGCGCATAAATTGCCATCCGTATCTGCTCAATGCTATAAGAAAAGAGCCGTTTTAATCGTGCTTATGTTTTATCGGTAAGGAATCAGTGAAGGTCAGATAATGATTACGTCAGTTCAGCCAACGACCACCGTCACCACCACCACCACTACCGTAACCTGCGGTGGTGTGGGCGTATCTGTGTCCGGCTCCTGACAAACAGATCCTCACTCCCCGCCAATGTGGACGGGGAGAGACCTCTCCGTTCGTGACACACTGAATGGAGACCCATCATGATTTCATCTGAGCATGCCCTTTTAATTATCGATATGCAGCAGGGGCTTTTCCATGGCCCGGTTTCTCCGTATCAGGCCGATGCGCTTCTGGCGAACGTTTGCCTGCTGATTGAAAAAGCGAGACAGGCTGAGGTGCCCGTCTTCTTTGCCCGCCATACCGGGCCGGACGATTCTCCGTTCTCAGCACAAAGTCCATTAACCCAACTGCTGCCTGAGATGGGTGTTAACGGCGAGCGGGATATCGTCTTTATTAAAAGGTACCCCTCCTGTTTCCAGCACACTGACCTTGCGCATCGGCTCGCCCAGGCCGGCGTAAAACAGCTGGTTATTGCCGGGATGAAAACCGAATTCTGCGTGGACACGACCTGCCGTGCGGCATCGGCGCTGGGATGGCGGACGGTGCTGATCTCGGATGCGCACTCAACCATGGATAACGAACGGTTGTCAGCGCCTGACATTATCGGCCATCACAATATCACGCTTGCCGGGCCATTTGTGACGCTATCGACCGCCGCAGAGTGGCACTTTTCTGCAGAGAAATAAGGATGAAGAAAGGGAGCTCGATGGCTCCCGTTTGCCACGCCAGTTCATCCGGTTTTACTGTGCATGGCGGCGCAGGGTGGAGGCGGGGTGCCGCCGCAGCGCCTCTTCGGGACGCACAGGGCGCCGCACCAGTTCGCCGCCACAGTTTGGGCAACGACCGTGCAGCCGCGCCGTCATGCAGTCCCGGCAAAAAGTACACTCGAACGAGCAGATAAACGCCTCGGGTGAGTCTGGCGGCAGATCTTTATCACAGCATTCGCAATTCGGGCGTAACTCGAGCATTAACTTCTCCTGTGGTTAACGGCTGTATCAGCGACGGCGGGTCAACGCATGCTGTTTTTATATCACGGCCCGGACTGGCTGCCGAGAAGGGCGGATTAACTTCCGCCTCAAAGCGTTGCCTTCCCGGGCTGCATCCCCGGCACAAGGATGACTTTGCGGCATGCCTCTTCGCGTTTCTCAAAGATCTGATAGCCGCGCGCGGCCTCCTCCAGCGGCATATGGTGAGTGACGATCTCCTCCGGGGTGAGCAGCCCTTGCTCAATCAGCGCCAGCAGGTCCGGCAGCCAGGCATGGACGTGGGTTTGCCCCATCCTGAAGGTCAGCCCCTTATCAAAGGCATCACCAAACATAAACCCATGAATGAAACCGGCGTAAACCCCGGGCACGCTGACGATACCGCCGCGGCGCACGGCGGCGATGCACTGGCGCAGGGCTTTTCCGCTGCTGCCCTCGATTTTCAGGTTGCTGAGGACGGTTTCCGTGAGGCTGCCTTTCGCCTCGAAGCCCACGGCGTCAATCACCGCGTCGACGCCGCGATGTCCCGGCGTGTTATCGATAATCCACTGCGCCGGGTCGTCATGGGTGTCGAAGTTTATCGGGATCGCGCCATAGCGTTGCTGCGCGAAATCGAGTCGGTAATCGTTATGATCGATGATAAATATCTGCTCTGCGCCATTGAGCCTGGCGCAGGAGGCGCACAGCAGCCCTACCGGGCCGGCGCCAAAAATAGCCACGCTGCTGCCGGGTTTGACCTCGGCGTTTTTTACTGCCTGCCAGGCGGTGGGCAGAATATCTGACAGAAACAGCACCTTTTCATCGGGTAAGGTGTCAGGCACTTTAAATGGACCGGTATTGGCTTTGGGGACCCGTACATATTCTGCCTGGCCGCCCGGGATGCCGCCGTACAAATCGCTATAGCCAAACAGGGCCGCCGGTGGCGAAATGCCTTTTCGGTTGAGTGTCGCCCCCTGGCCGCTATTGGTGCTTTCGCAGGCGGCATACTGCTGCAGGCGACAAAAGAAGCAGTCTCCGCAGGCGATCACAAACGGGATAACCACCCGGTCGCCTTTGCGGACCGCGGTGACCTCGGAACCCGCTTCCACCACTTCCCCCATAAATTCATGGCCGAAAATATCGCCGTGGTGCGTGCCGGGGATCTTTCCGCGGTAAAGATGGAGATCGGAACCGCAAATCGCCGTCGCGGTGACGCGCAGTATAATATCGTCCGGCGCTTCAAGGGCCGGGTCGGGCATGGTGTCGACGCTGACATGATGGGGACCATGATAAGTGAGTGCTTTCATTGCATATTCTCCTGGAGAGAACGGCTGACCGCATCAGGCGCAAAGGCATATTGACCTGACGCGATGGCCACCGATAAACCACCGTAAAAATAAAGCGTAGAGTACAAGTAATGGAACTGCGTGATATTTCAGTTGTTGGGTGTGTTTTACGTTTCGCTTATTTCACGTTTGATTTGTTGGGTTATTTGCATATTCGGATGAAGAAGGCTAGCCTTAATCAGGCATGATATTCGCTCTATTTTTTATTTGATAGCCGCTCCCCCAGCGGCTTTTTTTATTGGTTATCTTTAGAAAAGTTCTGAATTTCATGCCGACGAAGCCTCGCCGCGCCGCTTCGTTATATACCTCAACAGGAGTACTCCGGTTGTATCGATAATGCGAGGGCTGCAGGTATTATTTCCCTGCACACAGTAAGTTAGCGGTGATGTGCCGTCTGGTTATTTTTAATGTGTGTTGTAGAATTATTCCGAATTACTGCTGAAAGACGTCGGGAAAACGGAATAATAATTTGACTAACCAGCATTACCCGCTAGAGTTAAATATCGAACGACGAGTGATACGGAATATTTTCGTATCGTACTGACATAACCGATATACATGAGGTGAAATATGGCAGAGCATCGTGGTGGTTCCGGTAATTTTGCTGAAGACCGTGAAAAAGCTTCTGAAGCAGGTCGTAAAGGTGGTCAGCACAGCGGCGGGAACTTTAAAAATGATCCGCAGCGTGCGTCCGAAGCGGGTAAAAAAGGCGGACAAAACAGCCACGGCGGTGGCCGCAAGTCCGATAATTCCTGATTATCCTTTTCCTTGCACCCTGAAGTGAAAGTATCTCCTGCGAGTCTGTATAGACTCGCAGTTATTTTCTGACTCCAGAAGGTATTTCTATGAATATGAAAAGCATTGAAGATGTATTTATCCACCTGCTCTCAGATACCTACAGCGCAGAGAAACAATTAACCCGCGGGCTGGCTAAACTGGCCAGAGCGGCGTCCAGTGAAAAACTCAGCGCGGCGTTCAATGCTCATCTCGAAGAAACCCAGGGCCAGATTGAACGTATTGACCAGATTATTGAGCAGGAATCCGGCCTGAAAATCAAACGCATGAAATGCGTGGCCATGGAAGGATTAATCGAAGAGGCCAATGAAGTCGTTGAGAGCACGGAAAAAAATGAGGTACGAGATGCTGCGCTAATTGCCGCTGCGCAAAAGGTCGAGCATTACGAAATTGCCAGTTACGGCACCCTGGTCACCCTGGCAGAACAGCTGGGCTATAAAAAAGCGGTCAAATTGCTGGCCGAAACGCTGGAAGAAGAAAAGCAAACCGACGTTAAATTAACCGATTTGGCGGTAGGTAACATTAATAAAAAAGCGGAAAAATAAACGCTCCCTGACACGAGGAAATCACGATGAATCACGTTGAACATTATCATGACTGGCTACGCGATGCGCATGCCATGGAAAAGCAGGCAGAATCCATGCTGGAATCGATGGCTGGCCGTATCGATAATTATCCGGATCTCCGTGCCAGAATTGAACAGCATATTAATGAGACCAAACGGCAAATTACCGTGCTGGAAGAGATCCTCGACCGCAACGACATTTCGCGCTCGGTGATTAAAGATTCGATGAGTAAAATGGCGGCTCTCGGCCAGTCCATCGGCGGAATGTTTCCTTCCGATGAAATCGTCAAAGGCTCGATCAGCGGGTACGTCTTCGAGCAATTTGAGATCGCCTGCTACACCTCTCTGCTGGCGGCGGCTGAAAAAGCGGGCGACACCGCCTCCATCCCGGCTATTGAGGCTATCCTGGCGGAAGAGCGGGAAATGGCCGACTGGCTGATCAAACATATTCCTCAGACCACGGAGCAGTTTCTCCTGCGTTCAGATGCTGACGGCGTAGAAGCGAAAAAATAACCCAGGAGGCAGGCCTATGTTTCGTCATGTGAAACAACTGCAGTATACCGTGCGCGTTGCTGAACCCAATCCGGGGCTCGCGAATTTACTGCTCGAACAGTTTGGCGGTCCTCAGGGCGAGCTGGCCGCCGCGTGTCGTTATTTCACCCAGGGATTAAGCGATGACGATCCCGGCCGCAAAGATATGCTAATGGATATCGCGACAGAGGAGCTGAGCCATCTGGAGATCATTGGCACCCTGGTCGGCATGCTGAATAAAGGGGCCAAAGGAGCTCTGGCGGAGGGCACCGAGAGCGAGGCGGAACTCTATCGTTCGCTCACCGCCAACGGTAATGACAGCCATATTACCTCGCTGCTGTACGGCGGCGGTCCCCCGCTGACCAACTCGGCGGGCGTGCCGTGGACGGCGGCCTATATTGATACTATCGGCGAACCCACCGCCGACCTGCGGTCGAATGTCGCCGCGGAGGCGAGGGCGAAGATCGTCTATGAACGCCTGATCAACGTGACCGACGATCCCGGCGTGAAAGACGCGCTGGCGTTCCTGATGACCCGCGAAGCGGCGCATCAGCTCTCTTTTGAGAAGGCGCTGCAGTCGATTCGCAACAACTATCCACCGGGCAAACTGCCGCCCATTAGCGAGTACGCTAACACCTACTACAATATGTCTGAAGGTGGAGAAGTACGCGGCAGCTGGAACAGTGACAAACACTTCGATTATGTCAAGGATCCGCAGCCGGCCGTGGATGGCGGAGATGGCAGCGCTACTGTCGGCCTGACGCCAGAGCAGGAAGCGCTGTGCAAAGCGATGCTGAAGCGAACGCAGTCTGACCCGCAGGGCGATCCTTTGACCGGCGCCGAACTCGGCGCCGGTAAGCAAAACACTTCCTCATCGGCTAAGTGATGTTCGCATGAGCCCCGGCTGCGGCCGGGGCGATTCACAATGATGGGTGTGGAATATGTTTGAATTCGACGCGTTTCATCTGGCCCGATTGCAATTCGCCTTTACCGTTTCCTTCCATATCCTCTTTCCGGCCATCACCATCGGCCTTGCCAGCTACCTTGTGGTGCTTGAGGGGATGTGGCTGCGAACCCGGGATAACGTCTGGCGCTCACTCTACAATTTCTGGCTGAAAATTTTCGCCGTCAATTTTGGGATGGGCGTGGTCTCCGGATTAGTGATGTCCTATCAGTTCGGCACCAACTGGAGCGGATTTTCCCAGTTTGCTGGCAGCATTACCGGTCCGCTGCTGCTGTACGAAGTGCTGACCGCCTTTTTCCTCGAAGCGGGATTCCTCGGGGTAATGCTATTTGGCTGGAATAAGGTGCCGCCGGCGCTGCATTTTTTTACTACCTGCATGGTGGCGCTTGGCACCCTGGTCTCCACTTTCTGGATCCTCGCCTCCAACAGCTGGATGCAGACGCCGCAGGGTTTTACCATCGAAAATGGCCATCTCATTCCGCATGACTGGCTGGCGATTATCTTTAACCCCTCGTTCCCGTATCGTTTGTTTCATATGGCGATAGCCGCGTTTCTCAGCAGCGCCATGTTCGTCGGGGCCTCTGCCGCGTGGCATCTTCTGCGCGGCAACGACTCGCCGGCCATCCGCAAAATGCTGTCGATGGCGATGTGGATGGCGCTGCTGGTAGCGCCAATCCAGGCGGTGGTGGGGGATATGCATGGTCTTAACACCCTTGAGCATCAGCCAGCGAAGATCGCCGCCATCGAGGGGCACTGGGAAAACCGACCCGGCGAGGCCACGCCGCTGCTGCTGTTTGGCCTGCCGGATATGGAACAGGAGCGTACCAGCTATGGCCTCGAGATCCCCGCTCTCGGCAGCCTGATCCTCACCCACAGTCTGCATAAGCAGGTGCCGGCGCTGAAAGACTTCCCGAAAGAGGACCGACCCTATTCACCCGCCGTTTTCTGGTCGTTTCGCATCATGGTTGGGATGGGCGTGTTGATGATCGCCTTAGGGATCTGCAGCGCCTGGCTGCGCTATCGGCGGCGACTGTATCACTCGCGTCCCTTTCAGTGGTTTGCGCTCTGCATGGGGCCTGCCGGCCTTATTGCCCTGGTCGCCGGGTGGGTGACCACCGAGATGGGCCGCCAGCCGTGGGTGATCTACGGCTTGCTGCGCACCCGGGATGCGGTGTCGTTGCACAGCACGCTGCAGATGGCCATCAGCCTGCTGGTGTTTATCGTGGTCTACTGCGCGGTATTTGGCGTGGGGTATTACTACATTTTCCGGCTGATTAAAAAAGGGCCGCAACCGGTGACGGAGCTGACCTCGCAAACCGCAGGCACCCCGGCGCGTCCGCTCTCGGCGGCAGAGCCGGTGCGTGATGAGGAGAACGCATCATGAGCATCGATATCTCGGTGATTTGGTTTGTCATCATCGTCTTCGCCACGCTGATGTATATCGTGATGGATGGTTTCGATTTAGGTATTGGGATGCTGTTCAGCGTGGTGCATGATGGCGAAGAGCGCGATGTGATGGTCAACAGCGTGGCGCCCGTCTGGGATGGAAATGAAACCTGGCTGGTACTCGGCGGGGCTGGGCTGTTCGGCGCCTTTCCGCTGGCCTATGCGGTGATCACCGATGCGCTGGTCATCCCGCTTACGGCGATGCTCATCGGCCTGATTTTTCGCGGCGTGGCGTTTGAGTTTCGTTTTAAAGCGGTTCCCTCGCATCGTACCTTCTGGGACTATGCCTTCGCCGGCGGCTCGCTGCTGGCGACCTTCAGCCAGGGGATTGTCGTCGGCGCGTTTATCAACGGCTTTGCGGTGGCTGACCGCCGCTTCGCCGGTTCGACGCTGGACTGGCTTACCCCCTTTAACCTGTTCTGCGGTCTGGGGCTGGTGGTGGCCTATCTGCTGCTCGGCACCACGTGGCTGATCATGAAAAGCGAAGGCGCGCTGCAGCAGCGGATGCGCGAGCTGACCCGCAAGGTGCTGCTGGCGCTGATGGTGGTGATCGCGGTGGTCAGCGTCTGGACGCCGTTGGGCTGGCGCTATGTGGCGGAGCGCTGGTTTACGCTACCCAATTTCTTCTGGTTCGTGCCGGTGCCGATTCTGGTGTTGGCGCTGAGCCTGTGGATCTGGCGCCTGAGCGCGCGCCCCGCCAGCCACGCCCGCCCATTTATCCTGACGCTGGGCCTGATTTTCCTCGGCTTCAGCGGGTTGGGGATCAGCGTCTGGCCGAACATTATCCCACCGAATATCTCCCTGTGGGATGCCGCCGCGCCGCCCTCCAGCCAGGTATTTATGCTGCCGGGGGCGCTGCTCATTATCCCGGTGATCCTGATGTATACCGCCTGGAGTTATTACGTCTTTCGCGGCAAAGTCTCCGGCAGCGAAGGCTATCACTGAGCCTGATTCGCGCCGGCAGGTGAGGATTTGCCGGCGCGTCGCGCCAACCGCGCGGGAATGACCGAGACAGTCGCGGACAAGCCGGCGACCCGTTCCACCCCCTCGGGCAGGGTATCGATATGGATGCGTACCGGCACACGCTGCGCCAGCCGCACCCAGCTGAAGGTCGGCTCGACCTCCGGCAGGCCCAGGGCGCCGGTCTCATCATTGGTATCGCCGATCCCGTGTCCGATACTCTCGACATGGCCGGTAATGACCGGATCATACCCCATCAGCGTGATATGTGCGGTATCGCCAACGTGGATGTGGCGCAGACGGGTCTCTTCAAAATACCCCACCACCCAGAAACGCTGGCCATCGATAATGGCCACTTTCGTCACCCCGGCGGTGGCATAGTCGCCCGGGCGTAGCCGCAGATGGGTGACGTACCCGGCCACCGGCGTCCGCACGGTGGCATGCGCTAAATTCAGTTGCGCCAGCGCCAGTGCCGCCAGCGCGCCCTGGTAGTTAGCGGCCGCGACGCTGGCCGCGCTGGTGGTCTGTTTCAGATCTTCGCTGGAGATGACGCCCTGGATCTGCGCCCGTCGTCTGGCGGCATCCTGGCGCATCGCCATCTCCTGGCGTCGGGCTTCCACCTCCGCCTGGGCGCTACTGACCGCCAGCTTCAGCCAGCGCGGATCGATGGAATAGAGCACATCTCCCCGATTGACCCACTGGTTGTCTTTTACCGCCACGCTGGCCACCGGTCCCGAGACATCGGGAGCGATCTGTACCACGTCGGCCCGTACCCGACCATCGCGGGTCCAGGGCGTTTGCGCCTCCTGTTTCCAGAGAATGAAAGCCAGTAGCGCGGCGGCGGCAACGGCGCCTAAGGTCAGGGCGTAGCGGCCCAGAAGAGTGAGATAGACTGTCATACGGCAAACCCCAGCGTGTTAACCTCCTGCAGGAGCAGGAAAAAGAGTGCGATATAGAGGGAAAGCCCCCACAGCGGGCGGCAGGGCAAGCGGCCCAGGCCCCGGATGGAGAAAATAAGCGGTTGCAGCAGCAGCGTCGCGAGCAGGGCGACAAGGCCGACAACCAGCAGGCCGGGGAAAAATACCCCGCCCATCGCGAGATCACGCATGGTTTTGGCTCTCCTCAGGCCGGTGTAAGGCGCAATACAGGGAAATGAGCGCTTCCGCGCGCTCATGTGAGGCGGCATCAGCCGGTAAACCGTGGGCCAACAGCGCGTCAACAGGCTGCGCGAGGGCCTCTATGCCCGGCTCCTGTTTAAGGGCGTCAAGCAGCGTCTGCACAGGGGGATCCGTTTCGCGATCCATCGGCTGATAGCTACGGCGCAGGTGGATCACCGCCAGGCCGGTACGAATATCGTGCAGCATCTTGTCCAGTAGCTGACCTGCGGCAGGCCCGCTCTGCGGTAGCCGCGGCAGCAGTAAAGCGGTCCGGTCGATCATCAGATTGGTCCAGCGGTGGGCATTCTGCGCCAGTCGGCCCCGCGCGGCGCGGCGGATATCGCGACGGCACAGCGTCAGCAGACGATGGACAGCGGCATCGGCCTGCACGGTTTGCAGCAGGCGCATACCAAACGCGGCATAGCCGATGGCGACAAACAGCGCGATAGAGGTATTCATCGCCGTCGCGAAATCCCCCTGATAACTGGGGCCCAGTTCGCACAATATCGGCAGCGTCAGGGTGATGCCCATCGCCATAAAGGTGGTCGGCGGCCGCGCCTGCAGCGAACCGGCCAGCAGATAGACCGGGGCGAGCATCGCCGCCAGCAGGACAAATTCGCTCACCTGCGGCAGCAGGGCGAAGCTATACAGCAGGCTGAACAGCACGCCCCACACGCAGCCGATCAGGTATTTCACCAGCTGCGCCGCCGGCGCATCGAAGCTGGCGAACAGGCTACAGCAGACCCCGAGGATCGAGACCGCAGTGCCGCCATCGGGCCAGGCAGAGCCTATCCAGATCAGGCAGCCGCTGAGGATGATGACGAAGGCGCCGAAGGCGGTCCGCAGGGCGCTGAGCGGATCGCGATGGAAAACATAGCCCTTTGCCGCGTGGGCGTCAGGGGGCAGGGTTGGCGATCGGCGGTGATAAATCGCCTTCGCCAGCCGTTCGCTCTGCTGCAGGAGACGGATGGCTTCCGCCAGGTGGCGCACCAGGCTAACGCGCAGCGCCTCGTTCAGCGTCTGCGCAGGGGCGCACCGGTTGATGAGCTGCTCGCAGCGGGAGAGTAGTCCGTCGGCGGAGAGCGCCGTTCTGTGGGCTTCCGGACCTCTCAGCCAGACCTCTGCCTCCGTTAGCAGCGTCTGCAGGTCGTCAGGTGGCTGCCCGCACCTCTGTAAACGGTCATACAATTCGCCATTGACGATCAACAGTCGTGCCAGCCGGTCGTGGATCGCTTTTCTGACCTCGCGGTGGGGAACAGAGAGACCGTCATCCCAGGGAAGATGGTGGTTGATGCCCTGCAAAAACTGCAGGCTCAGCGCCAGCCGCAGGGTTTCCGCCGCCACCGGCTTACCGGCCAGCGTATCGGCGATCCGTTGCCGGGCGGTTGCCAGCGTCTGTGCCAGCGTGCTGTTAAACCGCCCGGCGATGCGCACCGGCAGCACGAAGCGGTGAATCAATCCGGCGCACAAGATACCGATGGCGATCTCTTCCACCCGAGTGACCGCGAGGTCAAAGATGGTCCCGGGCACGGAGACGGCGGGGAAACCAATCAGGCTCGCGGTGTAGCCCGCCAGCAAAAAAGCGTATCCGCACGGCGTGCGCTCAAGCAGCGACAGACACAGGCAACCCGCGATCCACAGGGCCAGCATGGCACTACACAGGATCGGCTGGTTAACGAAGGTGGGCACGATGAAGACGGTGGCCGCCGCGCCGACGAGGGTCCCGAGCAGGCGATAGACGCTGCGGCTTAGCGATGCGCCCACCGAGGTCTGCGACACGATATAGACAGTGATGATGGCCCACGAAGGCCTTTGCAGACCGATGGATAGCGCAAGATAGTACGCCAGCATCGCCGCGGCGAAACTCTTTGCGGAAAAGAGTATTGCCTGGGCATCACTGCGCAGGACGGCTGAAGTCGATTGCGGCATGAAAGGGCGCGCGACGGCGCCTGCGGCACGCAGCCAGGAGGCCTGGCGAAAGAGGTTAATGTTCATGCCGCGGATTATGGCTGGCTTGCGCTTGCGGCGAAATACTCTATTCTGTCAAAAAATACCTGAATCTGGCCAATCGTATGCCATCACCTTTTGCCAATACGCTGTACGATCCGGACGCCGCGTCCTGCCCGGCCGTCGCCTGTCATCTTGATTTTGTCGAGTATGAAGCGGAAGTGCCGGTGCATACCCATCGCAAAGGGCAGTTGATTATTGTGCTGTATGGTGCAGTGAGTTGTCGGGCGGAAAATAACCTGTGGATTGTGCCGCCTCGCTGCGCGGTATGGATCCCGGGCGGTATTCCGCACAGTGTGTCCGCCACCTGGAACGCGCGCCTCAATTATCTGTTTATTGAACCCGGCGCTGCCGCGCTGCCTGGCAGCTGCTGCACCCTGGCGCTCTCTCCCCTGATCCACGAGCTGGTGGAGCGACTCACTCGTGAGGGGGCGGATTATGTGGCGGATAGCCATGCCGGGAGACTCACCCGAGTGACCCTTGACGAACTGGCGACCATGCCGGCGCAGCGCCTGAATCTGCCCGTCTCAGCACATCCCAAAATTCGGGCGATGGCCGACCGGCTGGTCAGCCATCCTGACGATCGCAGCACCCTGTCGGTGTGGGCGAAGCGTCTGGCGCTGAGTGAGCGCTCGCTGGCCCGGGTGATGCTGCGGGAGACCGGCCTGACCTTCGGGCGCTGGCGCCAGCAGCTGCATTTGATTATTGCCCTGCAGGAGCTGGCCAGCGGCGTTTCGGTACAAAACGTGGCGGCTAAGCTGGGGTATGAATCGGTAAATGCCTTTATTACCATGTTCAAAAAAACGATGGGGACGACACCGGCGCACTATTTTGCCGAGCGTCAGACCGCGGCTCGTTAAGAAAACCTTGTCGGGCCGCGACGGCTGGCGTGGCACCCAACAAGGCGGCAGGGGGTGCTTACGCTTTCGGCGGCTTGATCTTAATAATAAATCGTTCGTTAACCCGGGTGATCCTCGCGCCAATATCGCCAAACTCGGTGGCGATTTTAAAAAAATCGTCCGCGGCGACATCAAAATCGAGTTCAATTTTCGGGTGTTGTCCTGTCGCCAGTAATTCATAGAAATGGTCAAGGCTGCGGGCTTTTTCGCTGGGCATCTTATTTCTCCATGGTAAACCAATCAGCAGGGCGTTTATTGTTTAAAGCGTTTTCCGGATTATTCAGCAGGATGACAGTGGCGCCTGATATAAGATGATGCAATGTCATTAATGATACGGTGGGGCGATATTATTCCATGTTGTTAAACCTGTGGCCGCGCGTTTCCCCAGGATGCTATGAGGCGCGGGGCAACCCTGCGGCGCGGGTTGATGATAGACATTTTATGATGACAAATTGATGACAGTAAAATGAACGTACAATAGCGCCGGGCTTTCTTTTGACTAAATAAATTTATTCGGTGGCTGTTAAGGCAGAACTTAACTACTTTATGGTGAGGGGCGTCATTCGGCGATGGCTAACAGTGAGGGAGCAACGATGCAATTACTTGATTTATTCGCAGGTTTATTGTGGTTAAGCAGCGTTATTTTCCTGCTGTATCTCCTTGATGTGGTCATCACCCGTTATCTGTATCGTAAATAACCGGGAAGGGGATGCGCGAGGGCGCTCGGCATAGGGTACTGCGCCAGAGGATGTTATTATGACGCCGGACTGATTCAGAAAGGAATGCGCGGTGGCCGGGAGAATTGATTACGATATTGAAAAATACCAGTTTACCGAAGCCGGTGAGTCGCCACGGCTCAGAGCGCAGTGGCGTGAGGTCTATCTGGAGTGTCGTCAGCAGCAGGCCGGGGCTGAGGAGCGTCTGCGCATTGCGCTATTGAATGTCGACTATGTCACCAGCTTCGAATTGCCTTTTCGCCTGCTGCTGGTGCGCGCGCCGCAGCTGATCGCCGACGTGCGCGATCAGCTGCAGCTCAATCGTAAAGCCGCCGTTTTCAACGGCAAACGTTACGGTTGTGTCTACAGTCTGAAGCAGGATTTACAGCCGATTCCGGAGTCCTTCCATTACCACCTGTCAAACCGTATCCGTCGCGTCGATCCGCAGGGACCGACGGCAGCCCCGTACCAGCAGATTGCCCGCGAGATAAAGCCGGCCCGGGAGCGGCTTCGCCATGCGTTACTTGCCGGCTTGCCGGTTACCGCGCTTGATGCGCTGTTCTGGTTCGGCAGTCAGCGGGTGGCGGCGGACATTGCGCAATTGCGCCGGTCCGGCATGGGAATTGTCACGGAAGAGGTGGAAGCCTGCGATAATCTGTTCAACACCACCCGGCGAGTACCGGTTTATCGTCTGACCAGTAAATGATGCGGCGAGCCTTCGCCCAGTCGTTGCTTTGGCAGGCAGCTCACCATTGCCCCGTCAAACCAAACGCACTGCATGCTGCCGGTGTGCCGCGGCGCAGGGCCCAGCCATGCGCTGGCGATGAGCATGAATAGCATCAGCCCCAGCGGAATCACGTTTATTTTTTTCACTGCCTGTCATCCACTTCACTCTTCTTCGCTGCAGGATAGCGGGAAAGTATGACGTTTTGTCGACTGAGTCACACTTTTTTATTGAGGACTCATGGCATGCCAGGCGAAGCGGCGTCTCCGGACGCAGCGTTATTCATATTCGGCATAATGATATGACTAAAACTGGCGGCTTGTATTTTTCATTTTTATTACCCCTCTCTTTTTTACCTGGCAGCACAAAGCGTGAGACGACCAGGCTTTACGCAGAATACTCTGGTAACTGTCTGGTTTGAAACAATATTTTAATTGACTTTTCAGAGGGAGTTACAGCAGTGGCTAATTTATATTAATTCAATTTACCGATCAATAAATTATATCTTGATAGTTTTTAACTATCGAATGATTATTATCGATCACTTTAAACTATTTTTGTTGGCGGAAAATATATGACATGCTTTAACCCTTTCTTATTTTTGGTATTTTTTAAATGGTTGAAGAAAACGTGAAAAATACCTCTTATCGCTTCGTTCTGGAGCCCGCTATTAGCGATGACGGCAGCTACCACTCGTGGGAGTTGCTTACTAAAGATATTATAGCACCCGCACAAAATACCACCTCTGCGTCGACGTTTTCTTTCTCCACGCTTACCGAACGCGATAAGCTTGCTCTATTTATTCGGCAAATCGAGTTACTTTCTGTATTTGATTTCGCCCGGGTCGATAATAAACCGATATCGCTGAATATTGATGATTTATTAAGCCACTTTATTCTGACGGATCGCTATCTCTGTGATTTCCTGCGCTCCTGTAAACACATTGCTCTGGAAATAAATGAGAACTTTCACGAGTTTATCGCCGGACGTGAGCTGACGGCGCTGAGCACGCTGGCGGCGCTTTGCCCGGTCTGGCTGGATGATTTTGGCCGCGGACGGACGTCCTTCCCGCTGCTGGAGCGCTTCCGCTTCGATTGCGTCAAAGTGGATAAAGATTACTTCTGGGATAAAGAAAACGACCCCGCTTTTCCCGGGCTGTTGCAATCTATTCATACCCTGACCAGCCATGTGATCGTTGAGGGGATTGAAACCGAAAAGCAAAAACAGTTAATCAGCGCCGCCGGGGATATCATTGGACAGGGCCGTTACTGGAAGGATGAATATATCTTTCTGTGCTGCTGACCCGGGATCTGATTTCTGTTTCTTACCATCCTTTTTTTATCCAGTTTTAAATTAACCCTTTGTTACAGATAGTCTTTATTAGCGCAGTGATAATCGCCTCTCATTTTCTTTTCTGAAGGATCATTCACTGTGAATACTCGCTTGCGTAACACCCTGCTCGCCATTGCGCTGACCACCTGCTTTACGGCAGCCAGCCAGGCGTCGACCTCCGCCGACGTACCATCTGTCTCGCAGGATCCGGTCGTCCAGCACCTGAAGCTGAGTGAAGAGCAGGTCGCCAAAATCCAGACGCTGCGTCAGGGATTCGAAAATAATGTAAGCCAGATTAAAATCAGCGGCTATCAGGATGGTGCTCTGGCAGACGTTATTCACTCCGGAAAATGGGATGACGCTAAGGTCAAACAGCAGCTGGCCGCCTTTGGCCAGCTGGACCAGCAGGTGCGGTATTATCGTGTGAAATACTACTTCGACGTGAGCCAGGTGCTGACCCCCGAGCAGCGTGAGCAGGTGAAAAAAGACCTCTCCGCCGCGATCAACTAACCCTGCGTCAGCCACCCGTTGCAGGTGATGCTGGCCCGGAAGATGCCGCCGTGCTCCGGCGGCTACCACCTGATTTTACTGACCGTGGTTTTTTTCCAGCCGGGCAAAATACTCTGGCGCAAACGGACGCGGATCGACATCGGCAAACGGTGCGCGCTCGAAGTGTGATTTCAGCGCCCACGGCACCGTGCAATCGAAGATTGTCTTGCAACTGATACCCTCTCCGCGGATCGACGGGCTGTATGCCGGGGTCTGGGAAGGATCCAGCTGGTGACCACGGATGCCGGGGATTGTCGTGATGCTGACATCCCCCTGCATACGGGTGGTCATCGCCCACAGGATATCGTCGCTGTCAAAGATATCCACATCTTCATCGACCAGAATGATATTTTTCAGCTCGGAATAGGTCGCCAGCGCCAGCAACGCGGCCTGCCCCTGACGCCCTTCGTCGGCGGGCTGGCGTTTTTTCACCTGCAGGATCCCGAGGAATTTACCGCCGCCCGCGGTGTGGGCGTAGACATTTTGTAAAAAGCCCGGGATAGCAGCCTCGACAGCATTCCAGATACTGGCTTCCGTTGGCAGCCCGGCGAGGGTGGTATGCTCTTCGCCCGGCCCTACCAGCGTCTGCAGAATCGCATTGTTTCGCATGGTCACCGCTTTGACTTTAATGACCGGCAGCGACGGATTGGCGCCGCCGCAGTAACCAGGAAATTCCGGCATCGCGTGGCCGCTGTTGGTGTGCTGATCCTCTCTGACGCGTACCCCCGGCAGCAGTTCCCCTTCGATAACGATCTCGGCACGAGCGATGGCTTTCTCCGGGACGCTGACGCCCTGTACCAGCTCTACCGGACGCTGACGCAGCGCACCGGCGACGCCCAGTTCGTTATAGCCAAACGGGGTGGTTGGCGCTTCAAAGCAGGCGCCGATATAGATAGCCGGATCGAGTCCCATATTGATGGTTATCGGCAGCGGTTTGCCGGCGGCCTCGGCTTTCTGACGAAACACTTCGATATGGCGGCCAGCGGCGAGAAACATCGACAGCTCATCCCGGCCCTGGACGCACAAGCGGTGGATGGTGACGTCGGTGAGCGAGGCGTCGTCGGGATCGCTGGCCAGCGCCAGGCCCAGGCAGAAGAAGGGACCGGCGTCGATCGGGGTGTTGGTGGGCGCCGGGAGCAGGGTGCGCAAATCAAAATCCGGATCGTCGGCCAGAAAGACCTGTTCCTGACAGGGGGCGCTGCTGGTCGGAACGACCACCGGCGCGACCGGTTTTTTCACCGCTTTGCCTACCTCCAGCGCCAGCTGTGAGGCTTCGCAGCCCAGCAGCAGTGCGGCCCGCTGGCGGCTGGCGTGCATGCCCACCAGAATGCGCGAGTGCGGATAGCCCTTAATATTGTTAAACACCATCGCCGGGCCGATGCGGGTGGGGCGCTTCACGGTGCCGCCCGCGCCGATGTGGCGATAGACGCCGGCCAGCTCAGCGTTAGGGTCAACCGGATGATCGGTTTCGAGGTACTGATTGTCATGCTGTTGTAGCAGCGCGATAGCGTCGCGCAGATCCTGAATCGGTGCGGTCATGATGTTCTCCTTAGCGTGTCGATGCGCACAGTATGCTTCGCAGGCTAATGGTTATCAATTGCATCATTCATGCATTATTGATAAGATTTTTATTATTAATTTACTTCGCGGAGTTCGGCCATGTCCTTGCGAGCGTTACGCCATTTTGTGGTCGTTGCTGAAGAATTACATATGCATCGGGCGGCAGAGCGGTTACATATCGCCCAGCCCGCCCTCAGCCAGCAGATTAAACAACTCGAGCAGCGCCTGGGCGTGGTGCTCTTCTCCCGCGCTAACCGGCGCCTGACCCTCACCGCCGCGGGCGAGGCCTTCTTGCAGAAGACGCGGCTGGCGCTGGAGATGGCCGATCAGGCGGTCCTGGACGCCCAGCGCACCGCGCGAGGCGAGCAGGGGCGATTGCATCTGGGCTATGTCTCCAGTGCGATGTATGACAGCAAACTGCCGGGGCTCCTGCGCGAGCTGCGCGCTGACTGGCCGGGGATTGAGCTGTCGCTGGTGCAGGGGGATGTGCAAATGCTCTACGAAGCGCTGCTGGATCTGCGTCTGGATATCGCCATCATCCGCGCGCCGCTGGCGTCACCGCCGGACGCGCTGGTGGTCAGGCCATTTGTGCGGGAAAAACTTTGCCTGGCGCTTTATCAACAGCATCCGCTGGCAGGCGTGGGGGCGCTCAATCTGGCCTCGTTGCGCACTGACAACTGGATCTCGCTTGACGATCCGCAGGGCACCGGACTGGAGCAGGTATTTATTGACGCCTGTCGCGTCGCGGGTTTTACGCCGCAGGTGGTGCAGCGAATTAACGATGTCACCTCGATGATTAGCCTGGTCTCCGCCGGGGTGGGGGTGGCGCTGGTGCCGGTCTCGGCGCGGGCCTTACGCCTTGATAACGTGGTGTATATCGATCTTCAGGATCGGCTGGCGGAGAGTGAGCTGAGCATGGTTTACCACCGCCATTTCCGTTCGGCGGTGGTGCGGAAAGTTATCTCGCTGCTTAATGCCGCTGAGCAATAATCCCGCTTAGCGGGTCTTCAGGCGGCCAAAGCTGACAATCCTTGAACGGCCCAGCTCTTTCGCCCGGTACAGCGCGGCGTCCGCTGCGCGCAGCAGGCTGTCGCTTTGGGTGTGCTGCGGGTAGCTGGCGATGCCAATCGACACATCCACCTGGCCTATCTCGGTCAGGCCATCGCGCAGCGTCATATTGTGCACCTGGGTGTAGATCTCGCTGGCGCACTGGTGCGCCCCGGCTTCGTCAATCCCGGGGAGCAGCACTAAAAACTCCTCGCCGCCGTAGCGGAAAGCCATGCCGATATCGCGCACCGCGCGCTGCACAATGGTCGCGACGCTCTTAATCACCAGATCCCCGGCTTCATGGCCGTAGCGGTCATTGATGGCTTTGAAGTGATCGATGTCGATCATCAGGCAGCTCAGCGGGGTGTGGGTATGGACCGCCAGCGCCATCTGCGAGTGCAGCGCTTCATCAAGATGATGGCGGTTACGCAGGCCGGTCAGCGAATCGAACAACGCTTTTTCCAGCAGGGCGCTGCGTAAACGCTGATTGGCGAGCGCCAGCCCCAGCGCTTCGGCCATCAGCTCCAGGTAAGCCCGGGAAGGGGCGTCACTGGCGGTGACGTTCTGAAAGCTCAGCAGACCGATCGCTTCGCCCTGGGCGATGAGCGGTACGCAGAGCGACTGGCCGGCGTGCGCCTCCGGCAGATGATAGCAGGTGATATCGGGCTCACCCTGCACCGGCGGATGGCTGAGTCCCCGCCGTATCGCCCAGCAGTCGTCGGGAGCAAAGGACGTCGTCTCCCCGGCGGGCGACAGCCACTGCGCCACGCAGCGCATCTGCCATGGATCGGTATCCAGAATATACAGTTTACCGGGGATCGTCGGGGCGATGTTCGGCGCGAACAGCTCCGCCACCTTAATCACATCCTCTATGGTTTCACAGCCCTGCAGACGCTGGGTCATACGCGCCAGCAGTTCACGGATCGCCCAGTCGGCGTCGCGCTGCAGCTCCAGCTGCTGGCGGGCCAGGCCGTTCTCGCGAAAAATGCGGATCGCCTGGGCCATATCGCCAATCTCATCCACCTGGGTGAAGTGCGGCGTCTCCACCGCATAGTCCTGGGAGGCGAGACGCTGCACCACGTCGCTCAGACGGACCACCGGGTACAGCACCCGGCGTTTGAGAATGAAGCCGAGGACAAACAAAAACATCAGGGCGGTCAGGCCGACCATGATTTCCGACAGCGTACGCCAGATCCGCGAGCGCTCGGTGGCCTGGTCGATAGCGATGGCGGCGCGATGCTCAAGCATCTGACGGAAGCGATCGATCTGCGTCTGCATGCGCTCCAGTTCGGTCTCATACGCTTTGCCGTACAGCACCGCGATGGCCGCTGGCGCATCGCCGCGGGCGACATGCGTCAGGGCCGCCTGCTGTTCATCCTGAAGCTCATCGGCGATCCGCAGACCATCCTGGAGTAGCGCCAGCTCCTCGCGGCTGGCGCCGTTATCTTTCAGTCCGGCCAGCCGCTGCTCAATGCTTTTGTCGGTCTGCTGCAGTTGCTGATACTGCGTAAGCGTCTCCGGCGAAGGCTTAACCACGTACAGCCGGGCGAGGTCAGACAGCGCCCAGGCGTCGTTTTCCACCTCGTCGGAGAGGGTATCAAAGACCTGGCGCTGTTGTACCGCCTGGCGTTCGACGCGGTCGGCGCTGGAGGCCATAAGCATGGCGCTGCCGGATGCCAGCGTCAGGCCGACGGTGATCCCGTAAGCCCAGTTGGTGATGGTGGCGATTCTCACCCTGTATTTCCTTGCATGCAGATGAAGCTGTTTTAATTATAGAACTCGCCCCCCGCCATGACGGCGGCCTGCCTCAGGGGCGGTGCTCGCTGCGGGGGTGTTCGAGGGTCTGAAGAATGATGGCGTGCAGCGTTTCCGCATGGTGGCGCAAAACGAGAAAGACATCGCTATCCAGAGCGCCATTTATAACATCCGCTTCCATAATCTGTAAGGCCTCCTGCCAGGCCATTCCTTTACGATAAGGGCGATCTTCGGTCAGCGCGGTGAAAATATCGGCGATAGAGATAATACGGTCGGCGAGGGTCAGATGATCTTTTTCGAGATGCAGAGGGTAGCCGCTGCCGTCCAGTTTTTCATGGTGATTCGACGCCCAGTTAATGATGTCGCCGAGCTCGCTGTAGTCGCTGAGGATCTCGCCGGTCATATAGCTGTGCTCGCGCACCTGGTTCAGTTCGTCCTCATCCAGTTCACCCTCTTTTTCGAGGATGGAGAGCGGGATAGAGATCTTGCCGATATCGTGCAGATAGCCGGCAATCTGAATTTGCTGGCAGATGGGCTCCGGCAGTTGCATCCAGCGGGCAAGCTGGCGGGCGATTTCCCCCACCATGATGCTATGGGTGGCGGTAAAGCTGCTGTAGGTGTCGACTATTTTGGCAATCAGCAGGCAGATATCTTTCAGACCATGAATATCCAGATACAGCGTGTTGATGGGACCAATAATTTCCAGCAGCCGTTGAATATGGCCGGGATGAAGGTGCTGCCAGAAGTTCGCATTTTCAGCGACCTCGCACAGCATATCGCACAGCGGCGGATCGATCTCCCGGTGCAGGGAGACGAACTGTTCCACCACCGCCCGTGTGGGCCAGCCGGCCACGTGACTCCCGGCAGGCAGCAGCCGTTCAAAGGCATCGGCGAAATAGACAATATGCTGTTCGCGGCTACCCCGGTGGCCCGGGCTAAAATGGTGATCGCGAATGAAGGGGACAATGGGCAGAAAGGTCACTAACCCTTCCAGCATCGCCGCCCCCTGGCGCTGATGCGGATCGTGGATGTTATCGATGGCATCCAGCGAATGAATGGTGCGTTTATCTCCCAGCACGCCGATATCGTGCAGCAGCGCGGCGCAAAAAATGGTCTGCTGTCGCTCGGCAGGCAGCCCCAGCCTTTGCGCCAGCGTCAGGGCGATTAAGGCCGTTCGTTGCATATGCCGGTGCAGTTCAGGGTTAATGATCTGAATGACTCTGGTCGTCAGCATTAGCGCTGATTTCAGGGCAATACGCATTTCTGTTCTCCGTACGCGTTACCTGGCGGGCAAAAATGACCTCGCGGGTGACGGAAGTGTCGATAATCTGATCGCAATGCGTGTTGTGTAGTTGGCTGCTGAACAGGTTAATACCCAGAATGTATCAGGTTCATAGCGCTGCCCGATTCAGAGCCTGCCGTGCACCAGATTTGGGCGATGTTGATGCGAGAACCTTATTATTGTCTGATAGTTAACCATTTCTCCCCCAAAAAATAAATAAATTCTGGCAAGCCCTTTGCATTAAGCAAGCGTTAGTTTGATTAATGTCTATGAAGGGAGTGACCTGTATGAATTTTAGAGCATTACTTACCATTGCGTTACTGACGATGAGCAGTCTGGCATTTAGCGAGACGCGTCTACCGCATATCGTTATTTTAGCCACCGGCGGGACAATTGCCGGTTCGGCGGCCAGCAATACCCAGACAACGGGTTATAAAGCCGGGGCGATTGGGGTGCAGACGCTGATTAACGCCGTGCCGGAAATGAGTAAAATCGCCCACGTCGAAGGCGAGCAGGTGGCGAATATCGGCAGTGAGAATATGACCAGCGACATTATCCTGGAACTCTCGAAGCGGGTGAATGCGTTATTGGCCCGGGATGATGTCGATGGCGTGGTGATCACCCACGGCACGGACACCCTCGATGAAACCCCTTATTTCCTCAATCTGACGGTCAAAAGCAACAAGCCGGTGGTCTTTACCGCGGCGATGCGTCCGGCGACGGCGATCAGCGCCGACGGGCCGATGAACCTGCTGGAAGCGGTCACAGTCGCCGCCGATCCTGATGCCCGGGGTCGCGGGGTGATGGTGGTGCTGAACGACCGCATCGGCGCGGCGCGCTTCGTCACCAAAACCAATGCCACTTCGCTGGATACCTTCCGGGCGCCGGAGGAGGGCTACCTTGGCGTCGTGGTGGGCGGAAAACCCCAGTTCGAGACGCGCGTGGATAAAATTCACACCCTGCGCTCGGTGTTCGATGTCCGCCAGCTGAAGACCCTGCCGAAGGTGGTGATCATTTATGGTTATCAGGACGACCCGGAGTATATGTACGACGCGGCGATCGCCCATCATGCCGACGGTATTATCTACGCCGGAACCGGGGCGGGGTCGGTGTCGGTACGTAGCGCTGCGGGCATCAAAAAAGCGCAGCAGGCGGGCATCGTGGTGGTTCGCGCCTCCCGTACCGGCAGCGGCGTCGTGCCGCCGGATGACAGCCAGCCTGGGCTGGTGTCCGACTCCCTCAACCCAGCGAAAGCGCGTATTCTGTTGATGACTGCGCTGACGCAAACGAAAGATCCACAGCTGATCCAGCAATATTTCCACACCTACTGATCCTCTGCGGCCAGGGCGTCGTTCACGCCTTCGCTGCGGTTTGCCCCACAGTGACCCGATGTCGGGTCACTGTCCGCGCTAAACGCCGCGCTTTATGCGTATAAGGCGTAAAGAAATATTTTTTTTACGGCGGGTGAGGGCGGTATTAAAGTGCAAACAACTGGCAAGACGCTTATTTTTAAAGCATCTTTAAATAAGTCTATTCTTAATTATTCCCTTAAGGCGATTTTAATATTCCTTATGCCGACGGATAAAAAGTGTTTCACTCTGAAGCGGGAGTGCTTTAATTCTTTCGCGGTACAGACGACGATCTTGTGGACGCGGGCAGGCTGCGGGCCACGTGGCTGAGCGGGCTCAGTCCCCGGCAGACAAGGCGTTCTCGCGGCGGGTTTCGGTTATGCCTGTTAGTAACGCTGATGATTAGCGTGAAAATGATATGCACGATGAATATATTAAGAAGAGGATAAGATTTAAGTTTACATTTGGTAACATTTGTGCCGCAATTATGTTTTTTTGTCAGCAAGTTGTTTTTTACTTGCCGGAGGGAATTTCAGCGGATTAGTATTGTCGAACTTGCTGTACGTACCGCCTAATGATGATAAATGGATTCTGTTTTCCTTAAGCGTTACCACATAATTAATGTTTTCAGGAAAAATCATGGCCTGCGTATTTAATAAACAACTTTTACACCCGCGCAACTGGCTGACCTGGTTTGGGCTCGGCATCCTCTGGTTAATCGTGCAACTGCCTTATCCGCTGCTGCATTTTATTGGCACCAGCGCGGGTCGCCTCTCCCGACGCTTTCTCAAACGCCGCGAACATATCGCCCGGCGCAATATTGAGCTCTGCTTCCCGGACATGTCGCCGGCGGCGCGCGAGACCCTGATCGATCAAAACTTTATGTCGCTGGGAATGGGGCTTATCGAAACCGGCATGGCCTGGTTCTGGAGCGACGAGCGGGTCAAAAAATGGTTTGATGTCGAAGGATTTGCCAACCTTAATCATGCGCTTAGCGGCGGCAAAGGGGTGATGGTGGTCGGTGTGCACTTTATGTCGCTGGAGCTGGGCGGGCGGGCGATGGGGTTGTGCCGTCCAATGATGGCCACTTATCGTCCGCACAACAGCCCGCTGATGGAGTGGGTGCAAACCCGTGGTCGCCTGCGTTCGAACAAAGCGATGATCGATCGCAACAACCTGACCGGTCTGGTGCATGCCTTAAAATCAGGTGAAGCGGTGTGGTTTGCTCCCGACCAGGATTACGGTCCTAAGGGCAGCGTGTTTGCGCCGTTTTTCTCCGTCCCACAGGCGGCGACCACCAACGGCACCTATGTTCTGTCTCGTTTATCGGGTGCGAAAATGCTGAGTATCAGTATGGTGCGCAAGCTGGATCGCCAGGGCTACAGCCTGCATATTAGCGAAGTAATGAATGATTATCCGGGTGAAGATAAGCAGATCGCTGCCGGCTATATCAACAAGGTGATCGAGCGCGAGATTTTGCGTGCCCCCGAGCAGTATCTGTGGGTGCACCGTCGTTTTAAAACCCGCCCGCTGGGTGAACCTTCCGTCTATTAACCTTCCCGCACAGGCTGCGCTTTCAAAATCCCGACAGTTGGGGTAACGTGAGCCGGATCATGTTTTAGTCGTGCGCGAAGGAGTGCAGAGTGTTCGCTGAGTTTGGTGTTCTGAATTATTTGACCTACCTGGTCGGGGCGGTGTTTATCATCCTCGTTCCTGGCCCTAATACGTTTTTTGTGCTGAAGACGGGCATTGCCCACGGCGTGAAGAAAGGCTATCTGGCAGCGGCGGGCGTCTTTATTGGCGACGCGGTGCTGATGTTTCTGGCCTTTGCCGGCGTGGCGACGCTGATTAAGACCACGCCGGTGCTGTTTAACGTCGTCCGCTACCTCGGGGCGATCTACCTGCTGTGGCTGGGGGGTAAAATGCTCTACGCGGTGCTGACCCAGCGCGATGGCCAGGCCGACGCCAGCGCGGAGCCGGCGAGCGCGATCCTCAAGCGCTCTCTGACCCTGAGTCTGACCAATCCGAAAGCGATTCTGTTCTATGTGTCGTTTTTCGTGCAGTTTATCGATGTCAACGCCAAAGCGCCCGGCGTGGCGTTCTTTATTCTGGCGCTGACCCTCGAGGTGATTAGCTTCTGCTATATGAGCTTTTTGATCCTCTCCGGCTCGTTTGTCACCCGCTACGTTAAAACCCGCAAGAAGCTGGCCAAACTTGGCAACAGCCTGATTGGTCTGGTTTTCGTTGGGTTCGCCGCGCGCCTGGCTACCCTGCAGTCCTGATCCCCTCGGGCCGGTTACCCGCTGACCGGCCCGCCGTCTCTTATTCTGCCCTGTAACAAAAACCCTTCATTTTTTATTGCATTGGTGTTACATATACAGCCGTTTATCGCTCAGCAAAAAGGAAGCCCCGATGATTCTGCAAAAACTCCTCAGCAATAAAAACTGCAAAAAATACTGTCTGTCGCTCGCGGCGGTGTTTGCTATCGCGCTGGCGGTGGTGGGGCGGGCGACCTTCGGGGGCGTGGTGAGCGAGTACAATATGCCGTACTCAGAGTGGACGACGTCCATGTTCTTCCTGCAGGGGGCGATGGTGACGGTTTACAGCATTGTCTTTACCGCGCTCTTCGCTATTCCTCTCGGCTTTATTTTCCTCGGCGATGAGCGCCAGGATTAAGCGTCAACGGGCGAACCGCGGTTCGCCCTGTCTTTTCGGCTCATCAACAGCCTGAAGGATTAATCATCGTCATGATAGTGATGATGGTGGTGATGGCGATGGGCGTGGTACCCATCGTCAATAATGCATCCCGATAACAGCGTGCACAGCGCAATAATCAACGGTAACACGATCGGTTTTTTCATCCCTTACTTCTCCCGCTATTCTGCTTTCCCCGGGGCAGAGAATGCCGCGGTGGATAACGTGAGTGTAAAGGGTTAACTTGTTGATGGGATAGGATAACTCCGCAATATCGCCGCCGCGATCACCACCAGCCGAACTGGCTGCCGGCCACCGCCACGATGGCGACAACCAGCATAATAATGGTGCTTTTTTTCATTATGCCCCACCTGGCGCCGCATAGCCGCCGACAAAAAACCAGCCGAGAAAGACGACGGCGATGATAAAGATCGCCACCGGGAAAAGAATACCCAATTTCATGATAGTGTCCCTGTACCCACGAATGATGCCCTGCATGATACTGGATATCGCGGTACTTTAGTCAATATGAATGAAATTCTCCTGACGGCGGGACTTCTTATCCTGGTACATCGCCTCATCGGCGGCGCGTAAGGCCGCTTCAACATCGATACCCTGCGGATCGCAGATGATCACCCCGAAGCTGGCGCCCTCATAGTCGATACGCTGTTCGCCGAGGAAGTAGACGCCGCACAGGGCCTGGCGCAGGGTCGTGACATACGCCTGCTGCGCGGCAGGTTGCTGGGCACTACCGACGATCAAAAACTCATCGCCGCCAAGGCGGCCAACGATATCCTCACGGCGCGCGACGGCGGTGAGTCGTTCGCCGACCTGTACCAGAAAGCTGTCGCCGCACGGATGACCGAACCGATCGTTAATGGCTTTGAAACCGTCGAGATCGATAAAAATCAGCGAGACCTGCTGCTGCTGGGCGCGGGCGGAGGCAAAGCGTAGCGCCAGCTGCTTAAACAGCGCACGGCGATTAGGAAGCTGGGTGAGCTCATCGGTCGACGAGTGCAGCTCCAGCGCGACGTTAGCCGCCTGCAGCTGTTGCACCAGGGTGTCTTTTTCCACGTAGTGGGAAATGAGCTTCGCGAACAGGCCCATCACCTGTTCACCTTCGAGATTATAAGGTTGCTTCTGTCGGCTGGTGGCGCAGAGGGTACCGAACAGCGAGCCATCGGCCAGGCGGACGGGAATGCTTAAAAAGGTGGCGATCCCCAGCTCCTGGGCGGCGATGCAGGAGTGCCAGCGATGGGCCACGTCGTTGCTAAACGTGCACTGGTCCTCAAGGGCGCGTTTGCACAGGGATTCATCCCAGGGGACGGAGAATCCTTCCGGGATCTGCATTTCGCTGCTGTTATGGGCGAACATCACCTGCTGCCGCTGGGCGTTGATATCGATGCGGGTAAGATAGGTGGACTCCATTCGGGTCACCGCCTCAAGCATCTCCAGCAGCTGGCGCACCAGGGTTTCCAGGGACTGTTCCGCAGCGAGGGTTTGCGACACCCGGGCAAGAATAAAATCTGACATGAATAATACAGCTCCAGCACGCCAAACGTCACCCCAGCATAATGGGCTGCAAACGGACATCAGCGTCGAATAAACAGTGATATTTTTAAATTTATCACATCTGTTTGGGGAATACTTGTCCACGCGGCAGGAAAAAAAGCCCCGTCGGGGGCGACGGGGAAAAACTCATTGATTATGGAATGATCTGTTCTCTGGTCAGTTCGAGAACAGGGGCTACTCTACGGGGGAAAAGTGCAGGCAAGATGGAGAAAACGTGGAGATTCAGGCTAAAATCCCCGGGCATTCAGGAAAGGGAGGAACGATGAAAAAGTTACTGGCTATTCTGCCACTGGTATTAGCCGGCTGTGCCCAGCCGCAGTCCACCGCGCCGACGAAAACCATCGGCATGGCCAATCCCGCGTCGGTGTACTGTCAGCAATCCGGCGGTACCCGGGTGCCGGTGCAAACGCCGCAGGGCGTTAGCACCCAGTGCAAACTACCCAGCGGCGAAACCCTCGACGAGTGGGCGCTGTGGCGCCGGGATCATCCGGCTAAATCGTAACCGGCAGGGCCGCCAGCCAGGCGGCCAGCACCCGGGCATGATTCTGCTCGGTGTTCTTCGCAGCGTACAGCAGCGTCAACGGCTGGCGCTGCGCCAGCGCCGCCAGCCGCAGGCCCGTTTCACGATGGGCGTCGAGCTCCTGGCGATAGCGCTGGCTGAAGTGGGCGAAATCGATCGCTTCGCCGTGAAAGGCTTTTCGCAGCTCAGCGGAAGGCGTTAACGCCTTACACCATTCATCACAGGCCAGCGCCTCTTTTTTAATCCCCCGCGGCCAGAGACGGTCGACCAGCACCCGGTAGCCGTCGCTGCTTTCCTGCGGGTCATACACCCGTTTACATTGAATCATCATCCTGCTCCCTCTGTGCCATCCAGGCGAGCAACTGCGGGATCTGCCCGTCGGAAAATACCGTGATGCCATGGGCGCGCAGCAGATCGGCCGCGACCCCGGCGCCCGCTTTGCGTCGTCCGCGAAAGGAACCGTCATAGACAAACTGGCTGCCGCAGGTAGGGCTGCCATCGGTGAGTAACGCTGCCTGACAGCCCGCTTCCCGGGCGGCGCTGAGCGCCAGCCAGGCGGCCAGCTGGTAATGTCCCGTGACGTCGCGGCCGTCGCTTTCCACGATCCGCGCCCGCCCGGCAAGGACATCCCCGCCGGTGCCGCCGACGATCTCCGCCGGCAGACGGGGCGTGGACAGACCAGCCGCCAGCTCCGGGCAGTGGATCACCAGCCGCCCCGTCTGCTGCCAGCGGGACAGCGTCGCCGCCAGCTGCGCCTTCTCGCTACCGTTATACCGCACCTGGAATCCCATCAGGCAGGCGCTGACCAAAAGCTTACTTTTCATCCTTTCTCCCTTTCACGCTTGCTCCAGTATACCTTACCCGCCGGCGGGGGCGGTGGGGCGAAAATAAGGATTGTGTTCCACTGGAGGGATCGCTATCCTGACGTGCCTTGTGCTGCTCGTCTCGTCCAGACATAAGGAACCTGCTATGAAAACCCCTTTACGCCTCGCCCTCGTCGGCGATTATCACCCCGATATTGTTGCCCATCAGGCCATTCCCCTGGCGATAGACGATGCTGCCGCCGTGCTGGAGCAGCCGGTGAAATATGACTGGCTCGCCACCCCGTCGATCGTCTCCGGCGAGGCGCTGGCCGAGTACGATGCCGTCTGGGTCGTTCCCGGTAGCCCGTATCGTCATCCGCAGGGGGCCTTTACTGCGATCCGCTATGCCCGCGAAAACGGCATCCCTTTCCTCGGCACCTGCGGCGGCTTTCAGCACGCGGTGATTGAATACGCCCGTAACGTGCTCGGCTGGCAGGATGCCGGTCATGCGGAAACTGACAGCGAAGGGCGGATGGTGATCGCTCCCCTTAGCTGTTCGCTGGTGGAGACCTCCGCCGTCGTCGAGCTGCGGGCGAATACGCTGATTGCCCGCGCCTATGGCCGGGAGAGCATTGAAGAGGGCTACCACTGCCGGTACGGGGTGGACAGCGCGTTTGCCGGTGAGCTGGAACAGGGCGATCTGCGCGTCACCGGCTGGGATGAAGAGGGTGAGATCCGCGCCGTCGAGCTGGTGACGCACCCGTTTTTTGTCGCCACGTTGTTCCAGCATGAACGCCACGCGCTGGATGGGCGTCCCTCGCCGCTGGTCCAGGCGCTGATTCGCGCCGCGGCACAATAAACCCACCGGCAGCGGGCGCTGCCGGTCATCTTCAGGAATGGATTTCCCGGTCACGTCCGGCGAGGGCGCCGCAGACCGCCATCACCAGCGAAATCAGCGCCACCGCCAGCAGCGGAATATGCCAGTCGCCATTAGCATCGTGGATCTTACCCATCAGCGGCGGCCCGCAGGCGGCCAGCAGATAGCCGACGCTCTGCGCCATCCCTGACAGCGCCGCGGCCTGGTGCGCCGAGCTGGCGCGCAGGCCGATAAACGTCAGGCCGAGGATCATGGTAGCTCCGGAGCCAAAGCCGAACAGCAGCGTCCAGCCGATCGCCAGCCCTGGCAGCAGCCACAGCCCGGCGGCGCTGATGGCGCACATCAGGGCGACCAGCACCGCGATCCCACGCTGGTCGCGCAGCCGATGCAGGATCAACGGTATCGCCAGACCGGGCGCGGCGGTCGCCAGCTGCAGCAGGCCATGCAGCGAGCCGGCCTGCGCTTCGCTATAGCCCATACTCTGCAGAATCGACGGCAGCCAGCCGATAATCACGTAATAGACCAGCGAGTTGATGCCGAGGAACAGCGTCACCTGCCAGGCCAGCGCCGACCGCCAGATCCCCCGGTTGTGCATGGCGCCTGAGCCGGTCAATGGCGCCTCCGCCCGGCGCCGGGACTGCGGCAGCCAGCTGAGGATCGCCAGCAGCGGGAAGACCATCAGCAGCAACAGCGCGCCGCGCCAGCCGAATCCGGCCATTGCCACGGGAACCACCAGCGCCGAGCCGAGCGCCGCCGCGCCGCCCATCGTCAGGGAATAGGCGCCGGTCATCCGCGCGACATGCTGCGAGAAATCGCGTTTAATCAGCCCGGGCAGCAGGACATTGCCCAGCGCAATACCGCAGCCGATCACCGCCGTGCCGATAAACAGCAGCGCAGCGGAGGGCAGGGAGCGCAGGGCAATGCCGGCGCAGATTAGCAGCATCGCCAGCAGCAGGCTGCGTTCCATGCCGAACCGGCGGGCAACTCCTGCCGCCAGCGGCGAAACAAGGCCAAAGGCCAGCAGCGGCAGGGTAGTGAGCAGCCCGGTCTGCGCGGTGGTCAGGCCATAGTCGCTACGAATCGCGTCCAGCAGCGGCGCCGCGCCGGTAAAGACCACGCGCAGGGTAGTGGCGATGAGCAAGATACCGGCAATCAGCAGCGCGGGGCGGCGGCCGGTAGAGGAGATCACAGAAGACATATCATTCTCAAGGTAACTAACGAGGGGGTTACGATAGCGACTTTGTCCTCTGTTTAAATCAAGCTAAAATGACAGATTATCGCTAATATCGGACAACATGATGATCGGACTGGGTCTGGATGGTTATGAACCGGACAGTGGCCACGAATCGGCCATTGCCTTTCGTATTCAGGTGGTGGAGGCGGAGCAGTATATTCCGGCGCATTCTCACCGTAAGGGGCAGCTGATCCTCGCCCTGCACGGCGCCTTGACCTGCGAGGTGGAGAACGCGATGTGGATGGTGCCGCCGCAGTATGCGGTGTGGGTCCCGGGACAGCTTTTCCACAGTAACCGCGCCACCCCCGGCGCCCAGGTGTGTTTCCTGTTCATCGAGCCGGGCGCCGCGCCGATGCCGGACCGCTGCTGTACGTTGAAGATTTCTCCGCTGGTGCGGGAGCTGATCCTCACCCTGGCGGAACGCGGCGGGGAGTTGCTGGCCGCCCCTGCCACGGCCCGGCTGGTGCAGGTTCTGTTTGATGAGCTGCCCCGGCAGCCGCAGGAGCACCTGCAGCTGCCGGTATCAAACCACCCGAAAATTCGTCAGATGGTGACGATGATGGCCGAGGATCCGGCGCGCTGGCAGACCCTGAGCCAGTGGGCGGCGGTGTTTGCGATGAGCGAGCGCAATCTGGCCCGCCTGGTGGTGCGCGAAACGGGGCTGAGCTTTCGCCGCTGGCGCCATCAGCTGCAGCTGATCCTCGCGCTGCAGCTGCTGATCCGCGGGCAGACGGTGCAGCAAACGGCTCAGGCGCTGGGCTATGACTCCACCACCGCCTTCATCACCATGTTTAAAAAAGGGCTCGGACAGACGCCGGGCCGCTATCACGGCAGCCTGGCTACGACTTCCCAATAAACAATGAGATGATCCCGGCGGCAATCAGCGGTCCGACCGGGACGCCGCGAAACAGGGCGACGCCGAGTACCGTGCCGACCAGCAGCCCGGCCACCAGATGCGGCTGGGAGCCCATCAGGGAGACACCGCGCCCGCCGAGCCACGAAACAAACACCCCGACCGCAATCGCCAGCAGTGATTTCCAGTTCATAAAGGAGTGGATCAGCGTCGAGGGCGGCAGCGTACCGCTGGCGATAGGCGCCATCACGCCGATGGTTAAAATAATGATCCCGACAGTCAGCCCCTGTTTCTCAATCCAGGGAAAGAAGGTATGCAGCGGTGTAACGCGCACGATAATCAGCACGAGGATAGAGATCGCTACGGTGGTGTTATGGCTGATAAAGCCGAGCGCCGCCAGGCCCAGCAGGATCAACAGGGTGGTATCAAACATGTACAGAGGTCCTTGCCAAAAAAAGAAAGCCAAAAAATATCCCGCTTACTCTACGCATCGTGGCGTGAATAAACAGGATTTTTACGCCATGCGGCGAAAATCAGGGCGGATGCCCGGTT
Organism: Klebsiella sp. HMSC25G12; assembly: GCF_001807705.1. NCBI lineage: Bacteria > Pseudomonadati > Pseudomonadota > Gammaproteobacteria > Enterobacterales > Enterobacteriaceae > Klebsiella > Klebsiella sp. HMSC25G12. The sequence continues at coordinate 101,955 of NZ_KV789871.1, forward strand.
AGCTAAGGCGGCGAAAGGTCGCGATCTCCGGTCGGGCGATATGTAAATAATCCTCGGTATCGAGAATGATCGACCGATCCAGGCGTCCGGCGTTAAAGGCGATTTGTGGAAAGCGCTCAAACAGCAGCGGGTCGGCCACCAGCCGCAGCGCCGGATGGAAGCTGAAGGGGGGAATGGCGCCGAACACGCAGGCGGTGAGGGCATCCACTTCCGCCGGACTGGCCAGCGAGGCTTTGCTGCCGCCGATATGCCGGGCCAGGCTGGCGAGATCGGCCTGCTGATCGGCGGCGAGGATCGCCAGCACATGCTGGTTGACGCCGTTTCCTTTTACTTTACAGACTAGCGCTTTTGCGCCCTGGCCAAGCGCGGTGCCGCGGATTGCCGAGACGGCTTCGCACTGGCCGACCGCGTCGTGCGCCATCACCCGGTAGCGCGCCTGGTGTTCGTCGAGCAGCGCGCACAGGCGCTGGTGGATATTACCTTCTACTGCTTCAAGCATAGCGTCCTCCTGACATCATCAAGCCGCCAGCTTAGCGCTGTTGCGTCAGCCTGCCAACGGTGGGCCGGGAAATTCACCATTCGCTCATTATTGCTTCACAGTGCTGTGGTGCAATCTCGCAGGCGCAGCAGATGAGTTTTGTAAATAAAAAAAAGAATGATTTTCATTTTCAATCGAACTTTTTTTATTTCGCTCAGTCTCTATCGGACGACACAGAATATTAATAATTGCCGTAATGAGGTTAGGATGATGCACGATGCAACCATGCAGGGTTCCCCACGCAAGAAGTTTAATAAAATAAGGGAGCTCAACAGACGGCGGAATTACTTTACTAAGAAAGTACGTAATGCCCTGCGGGTGGGAGTGGCGAAAGCGCTCTGGGACCGCCGACGCCGTCAGCCGGTGGATTTGTCGTCCGCGAAAACTGTCTTACTCATGCGCAATGAGGGGGCGGTCGGCGATGTGGTGGTGGATTCCGCGCTGGTAAAATGCCTGCATCAGTCAGGTTATATCGTTGATTTTCTGATGACGACCTCTAACAGCCAGGTGATGCGCTATAACCCGCGGATCCGCCATATTTATGAGGCTGAGCCGGTCAATTCCGCTGATTTTTTGCGTAAATTTAACCATAACGTACCCCGCGACGTCATTAATGAACTGGCTAATAATAAGTACGATATTATTATTGACCCTTCGCTGTTCGATATTCCCGTGCATCGCCTGCGGCTTTTTCGACAAATAAAAGCCAAATCAGTACTCGGGTTTAATAAATGGCCATCGATTAAACATTACTCTCACTCTTTTGATTTTGACTGCCAGCGCTGGCACGTAACGAAGACGTTCGCGTTGATCGCCGACTATCTCCAACTGGACACTCGCGGTCTGGACACTTACGACCTGGCGGTGCCCGCGCCGATTACGCAGGAGGTGGCGCAGTATCTGGCGTCGCTGAGCGGAAAAGCGGTAGTGATTAATATTTTTGCCGGCCATGCCGACCGGAGTCTCTCCCAGACGCAGCTGGCCGAACTGCTCGACAAGCTGCGGACTCGCCATCCGGGGCTGGCGGTTATTCTGCTCGATCACCGGCGTGAGATCCGCATCTCGCTGCCGCCGGAGGTGGTGATTAATCCGTTTAACACGCTGCACCATGCGATGGCGCTGATTGCCCAGGCGGAGCTGATTATCTCTCCGGACACCTCGGTGGTGCATATGGCGGCGGCGTGGAACAAACCGCTGATCGCGGTCTATAAGGACGTTCTGCTCAATAACCGGCTGTGGGCCCCGGGCTATGACAACGCCAGGCAGATCATTGTTAAATGCGGGAAGGTCCATCAGCATCGCGAGCTGGTGGATAGAATTATAGCGGCGCTACCGGAGACGCTGTGAGGGCGATGAGGGGAGGCTGGTAGGGCTCACCTGCTGGCCGTATGCAAGAGCCAGCAGGTGAGCGAAGGTTGCATTGCCAGTCTGCAACCGCCGCTATTGTACTGTTGCCCGCTGCTCTGACACATCCGGGAAAGCTCTTAAAGAGATGGCCGCCGCCAACGACGGGCGGCATCACTCTTCAGTGAGCCACATATCCGCTTCTTCAAACATCTCCTGCACCGTACGGCTGATCAGCTCTTTTTCATGCTTGCTGGCGTCGGTGTTGATCGCCGGCAGCGTCATCATCGGCTTCACCCGCACTTCCGCTTCCGGGAAAATGCGCTGCATGCGTTTGGTCAGTTCGTTAAGAATGGTCTCTCTGGCACCCGGCAGCCCGGCAAAATTGCGCTTGTCATAAATCAGTTCCACAAACATCTTCTGTCCTCTGTATGCTGATCGCGGGCGATAGTTTTACTGTGTTAATGTACAGTGTCAAGCGAATGCCGCGGTGCTGCTCATCCGCAACCTCGTGCGGTAGACGGACTGCGCGCAAAAGCAGCACCTCGTCCGCTGGCGGTCAGGCAGGCCTCACTGACGAGCGGAGGGGATTTCCGTGCTGCAAAGGCGTTATCGCTGATTACGTAGGCCTGGTAAACGCAGTGACCTTCACCCGAAGCGATGTCATTACCTGCGTACATTCATTTCGCGACGGGCAGGTCTGAATATCGGGTGGTGTAAGCCGGGGAAAGCATTTCACGCTTCATCGCCCAGGACTTTTCGATCCCCTGACCGGCAAACCAGACCTTTCCTTTCCCGGATTGATTTAATTGGTCGATAACGTCCATTAACGCAGCACTGTTTTTGCGCGGCGCGTTATCGTCAAATAAGTTTAGCTGCGCTATGCCATTACTGAAGAAATCAGCAAGCATAACACCGGCTTTCATATATCGATAACCATCAATCCAAATTCTCTGCAGGCAGTTTGTGGCACAATTTATAATGTCACGAGTATCATTAGACGGCGTTAATAGCTTCATTGACGCTTGGTTGCCATAATATGTTTCATTAACGGCGTGCGGACTCGTCCGAACAAATACGCTAACGAAGCGGCAAAATTGATGCTCACTGCGTAATTTTTCTGCTGCTCGCTCAGCATAGGCGCAAATGGCTTGATGCATATCTGAATACTGCGTTACCCGATTGCCAAAAGAGCGACTACAAATAATCTGTTGTTTTGTTGGGGAAAATTCTTGTAGCTCAAAACATGGCTCACCACGCAGTTCGCGAACGGTCCTTTCCAGCACCACATTGAAGTGCTTTTTTATGACCCATAATGAGCTTTCTGCCAGATCCAGAGCGGTATTAATACCCATTAAATTAAGTTTTTTACTCATTTTTCGCCCAACGCCCCAGACCTCTTCAACAGGGACAAGGGCGAGTAGCCTGCGTTGGCGCACAATATTGGATAAGTCGACAACGCCGCCCGTGCCGCGCCATGTCTTGGCGGCATGGTTAGCGAGCTTGGCTAATGTCTTGGTTTGCGCAATACCTACGCCCACCGTTAAGCCAGTATTTTTCAATACGTTAGTTCTTATTTCATGGCCGAAGGTGGATAAGGGGACGCAATTCATTACTCCGGATAAATTAATAAAGGCTTCATCGATGGAGTAGATTTCTATTGATGGAGACATTGCCGTGAGCGTTTGCATAACACGGTCACTGAGGTCGGCATAAAGCGCATAGTTAGAACTGAAAAAATGAACACTGGAATAATAAGGGTTATTTTTTATTTTAAAGAAAGGTTCGCCATTTTTTATACCGAGGGATTTTGCTTCGGCAGAGCGAGAAATAATGCAACCATCGTTATTGGACACGACCACAACAGGCTTCCCCTTTAAATCAGGGCGAAAAACCGTTTCACAAGAAGTATAGAAGTTATTGACATCGACGAGGGCAAACATAATTATTTATGCGCTTTAATGCTAAAAATGACCACGCCAAATATTTCTAACTCTTCGGCATTATGAAACGAAATGGAAGCGTAATCGCGATTGTGGGGCACTAGCTGTAAAAAAGGATGAGTGCGAAGTTCTTTCACGGTGAATTCACCTGCGATAGCCGCAATGACGATATCACCATGTACGGCAGACAGTGAGCGGTCAACCACTAAAAGGTCTCCATCACTGATGCCGGCATCACGCATAGACTCTCCGCTGACTTTGATGAAGTAGGTAGCACTCGGATGTTTTATCAATAATTTATTGAGATCCAGCCTGTCCTCAACATAATCCTGAGCGGGGCTGGGAAATCCGCAGGGCACCCTCTCGGAGAAGAGGGGGAGCATGAGTGGGGGCGAAATCTCAGTTGGCCGAGTAAACTGCATGGTATCGATCCTCGAATACTGTTTTTATATACAGTATTATTGAATGTGCTGATGGATCAAGGCGCACGTGACGTTGTTTTTATAACTGCATGAATATAATGATGATTTATGTAAAGCATGCCATGTGGTGTTGTTGCTGAACTGCCATCGCTGTGTAGCGCGACCAGTACGCCCAGGTTGATGTTTGCCCGGTAAGATGACCGCTGTATTACATGGAGCATGATCGACTATTTTTTCACCCTCTCTTCGGCTTTGTTGAATAAATCAGATTTCGGGT
>NZ_KV789872.1:0-24092 GCF_001807705.1 Klebsiella sp. HMSC25G12
GGACGGCCCGGACTATGGGAAACAGGTCAACTCCGCGGACGGCGCGTACTGTGGGAAACAGGTCAACTTTGCAGACGTCCGGGACTGTGGGAAACAGGTCAACTACGCGGACAGCCGGGATTGCGTGAAACAGGTCAAGTTAGGCAAGCACTATGGGAAATACAGCAAGTTTAGTATCCCCCCATATGTCAGCAACAAACTAAGGGGGGAGGAAATAAGAAATACAGGTTATTGTTTTTTATCAAGAAAATTAAACAGCAAGCGACCATCTTCTTCAGTGGTATATGTTACCTTTAATGGCGTCTTCTCATTAATTTTCTTCAGAGCAGGTTCCAGGAAGGTACGCTTCATTTCAGCAATATTGTTTTTCTGCGAGGCAGGGAGCATAAACCTTTCACATAACCAGTCATGTGTGGTGATCCAGACACCAGTGCTCCGGAACTGACACAGGCTTTCATAAAGCCGGATGACACGAACACTATTAAGCTGGCCACAGTCATAGAGAGAATAGGTAGTGAACTGGGAGGTTAAGCCGACAAGGAATGGCATGACCTTGTAGTTAAATTCAATCTGCCAGGAACCCCGGCCTCGCTTCATTCCTGCTTCAGCCAGCCACGGACGTTTAACTTCTTCAAACTCACCTTCTTTTGGATAAAAGGTAACCGTTGATTCGCCCAGAGCATTTACGCCAGCCTTCACATCACGACTGGCGACAGACGTAGCGACATTGAAGTATTTGACGTAATCGGAAACGCTGATTTTGAAGAGCGGCAATACGTCAGAGTCATCTTCCTGGCTGTCATTAAAATAGGCCTGCATGAGGCATAACCACAGCACACGTTTTGCCTGAAGAGGCAGGTAATATGCAGCTTCGGTCAATTCGTTAGATTGCTTTATACTGGCGCGTTTTTTAAACGTTTTAGTAGCTGGCAAGAGTGCTTGAGTATCCATTTCAATGCCTATGGGTAAATTTTTACCCACCCATAATGACAGTGAAAACAGAAATTGCAAGCTATCGCGATACTTATCCACCGGAAAAATCTGCACTTTATCCACAAGTGGATAAGTGAGAACTGAACTTGACCTCTTTCCCATAGCTTGTTGATGCGTATCCCATAGCTTGTTGACACAAAACCCACTGATACGTGATTAATTTCCCATATTATGTTTACCAGTTGCCCATACAGGCCCCCTATCAGGCCGCACTGTACGCGGCTTTCAGGCTCCCTAAAAGGTGTAAAATTAAGAAAAAGAATAAAAAAGTACTTTATAAAAATATGCCCGTGGATAAGTGGATAACCCCGAGGGGGAGGTGATTTTTCAGGCATTTAGCGTAAGCAGAATTTATAAGTTTTGTTCCCTGGTGCTTCCTCGCTCACTCGGGGCTTCGCCCTGTCGCTCGGCTGCGGCGAGCACTGCTGGCTCGATCATATCCGCGGCCAGAAGTTAGACATACTGCCTATTCTGTCCAGTTCTGCTGGCTGTGCTGGATCTGGGCTGGTAATATCAAAGCACTACGATAAGTGGAGCCAATGATGAAAGCGGTAAGGCAATGAGTGCTGGCTATCTGGCTAGACTACGCGAATTAGATAAATTACTGCATTTACACTGTAAGTCTTAGCAGAGAGAGCAGTTTGATATCACAGGATACCTAACTAAGGCCGCGCCAGTGGCCTTTTTTACGCCTGTCTTCCACTCCTGCGCCATAGCTTGACGTTACAGAACCGCGAATGCAGTTTTTATCGCCTCTCAAGTTGTTTCATCAGCGCTACCGCATCGGCTTCCGGCATGGCGAACTGCACACGATGGCGCGCCGCGACATCGAGCGCAAACACCTTGGTATAGACTTCCGTCGAGCTGATGGACTTATGACCCATCAGGCTCTGCAATACTTTCAGGGGTATGCCGGCGTACAGCATGTGCATCGCGTAGCTGTGTCGGAACGTATGCGGGGTCACCGGTACAGAGAACGTCACCCCGTCATCTGCGGCAGCAGCAACCGCTTCGGCAAGCCAGGTCCGTACCGTCCGGTCAGTGATCTCCCAGAGGCGCGCCTTCTCTGTTCTCCCTGTGCGCCTGTTGCGCCGCTCCAGCGGGATTTTCAGCGTGGCCACCATCATCTCCAGCTGGCCGACGTAGTTCGCATCAGAAAGCGGTACCAGACGGTGAACCTGACTGCCGGCCGGAGCGCGGCCTGCCGTTCTGGCGGCTTTCTCGGTTCGTTGTTTAAGCGTGGCCAACTGTACGAACGGCCAGGGCGGTGCCAGCGAAAAGTCAGCCCTTGTGAGTGCCAGCGCCTCGTTAATGCGCGCGCCCGTATTCCAGAGCGTCGCCAGCAGCATCTTGCGGTGAAGGTCCGGGACGTAGTGGAGCAGGGCGCTCACCTCCGGGGCCAGCAGATATTTTGGCAGATCGTCCTGTACCAGTGCCATCTGGCGCAGCGCGAGCGCAGCCGGATAGTCAATCACCACAGGCACCGAATATTGCGGGCCAGAAAGGGCCGGAAGTTGATGCCTGTCCATCAGTTATCTCTCGCTGCAGTCAGTTTCTGAATACAACGCCCCCGTACACGCCAGAGAACGCGCCACGCTGACCACGGCTGCTCCGAGAGTCGATCTTCTGGCATTTCACAGAGATGTCGCAGACAACGGGACAAGCGAATGGCCTTCAGCCCCAGGCGGGAGGCCTGCTGGTTGAGCTCAGAAATCCCGGCAGTACCATCAAAAGGCGTATTTTCATAGAAGGTGGCATCAATGGAGCTGGCCGCTTCCTGTCTTAGAACCGGTAACTCGCTGAGCCGGTACATCAGGTCCGAAGGAAGAGCCCGCCAGTCCCCGGTAACAGATGTGTAATCAATTTCTGGTATAGGGTGTTCAATCCTGACATAACCATATTGATCATACTTTTCTGGGCCATCTGACTCCTGGGCGGAGCCAACGCAGCGCTGTGCAAACCGCTCAAGAATAAAGACCAGCTCCGTAGCGATAAAGAGACGTTCGCTGGCAAGCTTCGCAGCTGCTGCTTCCTTCTCTCGCTGTGTTATCCGCCACTGCCCGTACCACACACCACCGAATGCAGCACCGGCGGACAAAACCCCCGTGATGATCTGCGGCCACAGACTGGCACTGTCCTTGACCACCTTCACGCCTTCAGTTGCAATAAACCAGTCAGCCATGTTTGTTCCTTTATTGAGAAATCCCGTCATCCCTTTCATAGCGACTTTCTGCTAAAAGGTTCATTGTGCATTCTGAAATACACCCATTCATCATCGACTGGCACACCCGGAGGATGCGTCAGACTTCCGTTTAAGGGAATGCAAAGAATCTTGTCGGTCACAATCCACCCTTGACGCTTAGGGCTCCATTGAGCAAGACGTTCATTTTCCTGGTTGACGATAAACTCCAGTTCTTCATATCTGGAACCGTAGCTGATCGCTCGGTACCAAAGCCTGCTATGCCCTAAAGATTTGAGAACGGGTATCAGTGTTTCGATCTTGAACTGAATCCTGTCTGTATCCATTTAATTTCTCTTTTAATAGTCCCGGCATAAAATCATCCCCGCTGCCGTCATCCCTTCGCGACCGTATTATCACTTTCAGCGATATTAACCATAATGATAATAAGTAGACATATAACCACGCTTTTAAATTACCGAATGCACGTTTCACGGAGATCCGACTTTTCCGTTATTTCAAACTTTCCGGAAGTGTACCACGGTCAGGGAATAAGCAAAGCGTCCTTTTAGGGTGGTGAGCGGCCGGTCACGGGGCAGGGGAGGGACACAACATATAGCGTCATCGTCAGCTGGGAACACCGCTACATCTTGTGTTTCCGGGCCGCTGCGCGCCGGCGGGGTTCGCAGAGATCCGGAACTCAGGGTTTTCGGATCTCCGCTGAAATGAGAAGGGGCAGGCGTTGCTGTAGCAACAGCAGTCATCACGTTCATTAATTGCATAGACATCACAAATTATAATCATAAAACACATTAATTAATAGATAACTAAAAGATGCTAGGTTAGCATCAGTAGCAAAACAAAGATGAAAGGAACGATGATGCTCAGCCAGCTTAACCTGCGTTTTCACAAAAAGCTGATCGAGGCGCTGAAAGTGCGTGCCGGTCGCGAAAATACTTCGGTCAACGCCCTGGCGGAACGCTTCCTCGATAACGGACTGAAAACGGTCGCGCCCGGCGACGGGTATTTTCAGCTGGTAGCGGATCCGGATGCCACCGTCCGGCAGCTGTACCGGCATATCATTCTCGGCCAGACCTTCGGCACCGCTCCGGTCTCCCGGGATGAGCTGCGATTCATCCTGACCTATGCCCGGGAGGCCTTTATTTGCGGCCAGAACAGGCTGGCCACACTTCCTGCCCTGGGCACGCTGCTCAACATCACCCGCGACCTGCTGGCCTGGCAGGTTGAGAACGACCGTCCGGTTGACGGCCACTACCTGAAGGGGATCTTCCGCCTGACCGGAGAAAACTGGATGGAAGAGTTTGACGCCTTCCGGGCAGCGCTGCGCCCGGTCGTGGATCAGATGTATGGCGAACACCTTCTGCGTCCGCTGGAGAGTGACTGCTTTAACTTCGCCGATATTCCCGACAGTGCACTCGCTGGTATTTTTACCCTGCCGCGTCTGAAAGCCGTTTTCCCGCTGATGCTGCGCGGGCTGGACTGGAGCGGGGAGAAGGCCAGAGACCTGGCTCAGGAGCTGCGCCCCGTGATCCCGGCCGTAACGGAAACCATTGAGGCCGGTACGCTGCGCCTTGAGATCCGCATCGACGGCCAGCACCCCGGCGCGCGCCCGGGCGCCTGGTATGAGACACCGCGGCTGCATCTGCTGATCACCGGGCAGGACTTCGTGGTGCCGTACGGCTGGGAAGTGTTGTCCGAAATGCTGGGCCTGTTCAGCCTGTATGCCCGCTATCCTGAAGCGCTTGCGCACGGCCACCAGGGCGAGCGCGTGATGTTCTCCCCGCCCGGACACGTCACAGAGGAAGGGTTCTTCGGTACCGACGGCCTGCGGATTTTTATGCCGGCGGAGGCCTTTGCGACGCTGGTCCGGGAGCTGAGCACGCGATGCTCTGAAGGCAATCTTGCGGAGGCCCTGACCGGGCTGCGCTGCCTGTACGGAGATCTGTAGATGGCCACTGAAAATGCACTGGCCCGCGCCGGCTTTGAAGGCCCGGTACTGAAGGCTGAAGATGACCGTTACGGGTATACGGCGATAGCCGAAGGGCTGGCCCGTAGCATCAGCGCCCTGGATGAAAATGTCAGCACTGTGATTGGTATCGAAGGGCAGTGGGGCTCCGGCAAAACCAGCCTGCTGAATCTTCTGACGGACAAGCTTAAAGCTCAGGTACCGGCCACCACGCAGATCGTGGTCTTCTCCCCCTGGGTCAACTCACCGGATGAAAGCCCGGTTAATGCGCTGATGATGACCATTGCGGCCAGGCTGGCGAAGCTGGATACGTCAGCCATGGCGCAGGCTGGAAAGGTTGCGCCCCTCGCAGAGGATATCCTCAACTACGCGCAGCAGACTTCACGCCGGCTTGCGCCTGTGACGCGATTCGCCGGTAATTTTATTCCGGGTCTGGGGCTTGTCGCAGACGGTATGGATGCCCTCGCGAACACCGGCCTGAGCGGGCGGGAAAAAACCGCGGCTGAACTCCGGGCTGACATTGAAGATAAAATTGCCGGGCTGGGCGTCAGCTTTATCGTTGTGATTGACGATCTGGATCGTCTGGAGCCTGCGCAGGCAGTGGAAGTGCTTCGTATGGTACGGTCGGTTGCTGACTTCTCACGATTCCGCTACGTGATGTGCTATGACCGGGACGTCCTGGCGCATGCGGTTGAAACTGGCCTCGGTGTGCAGAACGGCAAACGCTACCTGCAGAAAATTATCCCGCTGTCGTTCAGCCTGCCCCGACCGGAAAACTTCGCTTTACGCAGGGAGTTTCACCGGGGAGCCATGACTATCTGGCAGGAAGTCTCCGGTCCTGTAACTGATAATGAGTCTTCAGAACTCCTTTCTCACTATGTGGATGTCTATGGTGAGGGGCTCAGTACGCCCCGTGAAGTCAATCAGGTACTGAACTCTATCCGGTTCCGCTATCCGGGGCTGCGTGATTATGTATTTTATCCCGACCTGTGCCTGCTTCAGCTGATTTCAGTGGTTAACCCTCTCTTCGCCGGCTGGGTCGAGCACTACCTCACCGTATGGTCTGTGGTTGAAAACCGGGACGGCATTGCACATGAAGACGAACAGAAAGCCCTGATTGCTGAACTTGCAGAGGCGCTAAAGAAATTTGGCGCGTCCCGCGCCGCTTCGGTATGGGAGCTGCGTGCCTGGATGCCAGGAATATCCGGGTTTGAATATGACCATCTCCGGTTGTTTGAAACTATTCCCCTTCAGGATACTGAACGCTACCGCCAGAAACGCAGGCTCTGCAGCGGTGAGTACTGGCGCTATTACTTTTCATATTCTTCACCCCAGAACGTTATGTCTGATGAAGATATCAGCAGCATTATGAAACTTGCAGCATGTAATTATGCGGGGCTGAAAAAACGTCTTCTGGACAGTGTGACCAGTAATGGTGTGTCATCCCGGACCTGGTTTGAACACATTCTCACGCGTCTTTCGCCTTCCGTTACGGTCGGAGCAGAAACCAGCGCAAAACGCAATTTGGTAAAATTCTTCTTCAGCTGCAGTGACCAGGTTCTGCCATGGTACAGGGCGCGGGATATCTTCTTTCGGCAGGAAAAAATCGGTATCGATGGCCTTGTCAGCCAGCTGGCTCTGCAGATGATTACCAGGGACCGCAGGCGGGCTATCAGTTTTATATGCCGGTGTTTCCGACAAACCCGTGCATTTGTCTGGGCGACAGTCTTTCTGCGCAATATCCGGGCTAACTCCGCTCAGGGCGACGCTGTTTTCACCCAGGATGAAATCACCATTTTCTGTACTGCGCTCAGTGAGCGACTGCAGGAAAAGCACATCCAGGAAAAAATGCCTGATGTACCGTATCTGGCTACCTTCTTGTATGCATGGCGTGACATAGCAGGCGAGCAAACCGTCGCGCAGTGGATCTCAGGAGTTGATCAGTCTGATCGTGATTTTCTGAAGATGTTGCTTAATCTGCGCACGGCAGTCAGCAGCAGTAATCAGGGTGATTATCTGCGGCTTGACCTGGATGTGATCGGTACTGTTTTTGGTATCACAGGGCTTATGGAGCGGTTTGAGGATATAAAAGCCAGGCAGGAAGCCAGCCTGACGGGTATGATAAGCGGGATTGAAGACGCCATCTTACTTAATAAAAATACTATCTGAAGCTTTCACTATTACGGCAACTGGCTACGTTCATTCGCCAGAGGGGATGGCTTCCTTCCAGACCGGAGTGCGTCGAGGTAATAAATGTCCGCTTGGTGCCAGGAGCAGACATTGATAACATTGAGATATGTTAATTTATGGGGAGCAGGTCAATTGACTGCAGCCTCCAGTTTTGGCGGATAGGCGGCCACTGTAGTTCTTACCAATCATTGAACTCTCCATGGACTGAGTGACCGCTGCCCTGCCAAGGTCGGAGATTCAGCAGAGCTGATCGCAATGGTAAGCAAGTTTCGTTGTGCCCATACTGCTAAAAGACCGCTATTCCAAGTTGAGTGCGAACAGGATTGTTCCGAGTCTTCAAAGCCGCGTTATAGCAGAACCAGCCAAGATAGATAACGTGGTTTGGAACTACTGTTGGGCTGGCTCATGCAAAAAACCTATTGGCTTGAGCACACAGATTTATGCAGCAGCGTCTATTGAGAATCGAACACTAAAGGCTCCGGCGCGATCGAGTTTTAGTGCATTGGTCAGTGCTTTCGCTCCTAAGACGCGATAATATTTAGGGAAAATAATTCATATCAAACAGAGAGGTTGGGAGTGACCAAGAGGGATGACTTCAAAGCAGCCACGAAATTAGCGCTTGCCCGTCGGGCTGCACATTTTTGCTCCAATCCGCGTTGTCTCAAGCTCACGATCGGGCCCCACTCCGACCCAAACAAAGCTTTGACTTCGGGTCACGCTGCACATATTCATGCGGCCTCCGAACTGGGGCCACGCTACAAGACCTCGCAGACCGTCGCAGAACGAACGTCCATAGATAACGGTCTGTGGCTTTGTCGGGAGTGCGGAGTCATTGTCGATGGTGACGACTGCGCTTACGACGCGGACTTGCTTCGCAAGTGGAAGCGAGACCACGAGAATATGGTATCAGAGGTCCGCACCGAAGGATATTCACGCAGCCTTGCCTTGCTTCAATCTGGGCGCATGGAACCGCAGATAGCGAAGGAAATCGTCTCTGCAATGACGGACCGTCGTTCGTTATGGGCCACATTCGATGCCGAATGTCCCGACCACGTACGACAGTCGCTTGATGAACTTCGTCGACGATTCACCGCTATTCGAGGGAATCTCCTCGACGGAACAGCACTTGATGAAATACTACTGTCGCTAACCAAGACGATTCTGATTTTCTTCGACGCGATGAAGTCAGTCGACCTTAGAACATTACGATGTAGTTCAGGTAATCCTGAGTGGCTCCATTTCAATGACGCACTGTCAGCACTTCGGAAATCCATAGGAATGCAGATTGCCAACCTTGCAAATGCCTACGGCATTGCCTTGTGCAAAGATCTTCAGAGTATTGCTCCGACCAGAATCTAGCCATCCTTTCACACAGGGTGCGCGTAGGGGGCCCATGAAGGCCCAAATAATGCAAGCCCGGGGCTTGCCAGCCTTGTTTGAGGAAAATCTTAGTGAATCCAGAGCAGATCGAGTTCAACAAACTTTTGAGCCAAAACCAGAAAGAAGCCAGCATAAAAGCATGCTTGCGAGCCGGCGACGATAAACTTAAGTGTTCTGGGAAAATTATCCACGCCCACTCTATCCAACGGGGAAAAATACTCGAATCTATCGCAGATGTAAGCGGAGAAAACGAGGGGAAAATATACCACCTTGGCTTAGCGCCGGCAGAGGACATGCAATCTATGCAGCCGGAATTCAAGCTACAAGGAATCAAAAAATTCAGCACCTTCACCGGATTCTGCGGCGGCCACGACAAAGCCATATTCCAACCGATTGAAGATGTAGCGTTCAGTGCAACGAACAAGCAGCTGAACATATACGCCTATCGGGCTGCAGCCAAGGAATTACACTCCATCCTTGAGTCAAAAGCTTTTTGCGAAGTTCTGCTGGGTGACAAGTTAAACGTTAATGACTTTCCAGCGCACTTCCAGATGACGCTACCGCAGATCAAGTCAGGCGAAATCAAGGTCCCTGACTTCATTCTCGAAGCCATGTTGCAAGGGGAGAAGAACCATCAAATTCGGGTACTGCACATGCAGTGCGAACATAGCATTTCTGAACTGCAGCAAATCTGCGACGAGTTGACAGACACTATCGAACGCGAGGAGTCGTTGGGATTCGAGCACGTCTACCATGTCCTCGACGGTGCTTTCCTTGTAGCATGCTGCGCGTCGTTTATCCCATACTTCGACCATGATGGCAGTCGGATCATATCCAAGCAGGAGGAGCAGCGAATGGCTCGATCAAGCGCAGCGAGCAATGCTGAAATAAAGAACGTGATGCTCAACGTTTTTCCGGAAGGCGATAAAACCCATGTCATCTTCACCTTCTCTAAGGGTAACCAGAGTTTCAAGGCGTCGATAGAACGACTGCTCAAGCTAGAGGATGAAGCGCTGAAGATTGGCCTTTCAAACATCGTGCTCAACTACGTTGAGAACTCCGCCTACGGTCCGAAGTACATTAACGATAACTTCAGCCCTGAACAGATCAAACACATTGCGGAGGTGTTCGCGGTCTCCGTATTCGACAGAAGTAAGTTTCGAAGGAGCGGTATCAACCTATTTGTTGGAAGACCAACCGCTGCGACCAAGTAACTTACCCCTAGAGGTTTTTTTCTGCGCTTGGCATATCCGCCTAGGATTTATTGCACACCTTGCGCAAAGGGCTGGCCACATTGTCGCTATTGGCCAGCAGTTTTCCCTTGTGATCCGTCAACTCGGCCGTCGCCCCCAACAGTGTTAGGCAATCCTGACCTGCTCACAGTTGATTTTTACACGTCAATGTTAGTCCTACATCCCTGCGGTTATGGCAAATGCCAACTTCCGCTGTTCGCTCATAGCGGACGTGGAACAGCGCTCTATTTCGCCCTGTTCTGTGATGTCGCAGGGCATGATGAACAAACCATTAAAGCCTTCTGGGCCAGCATAGCGCGCTTCTGGGTACTTGGTATCGTCGACAGGATTATTATCAGCAAATTAACCAGCTGCCAGGTGTGTTGGGATATGCTCCTGCTGACGGACTCAGTGAAGCCCATGCGGTGGGACTTTACAGCCGTGTCGCGGTGTTTCAGGATGAAAGCGGCCAGCAGGGACTCAGTCAGGTGCTGCTGACTCTTCGCACCGAGAATACGCGGGCGCTGCCGGCAGGCGCTTTTGAACAGTTTGAACCGCCGAACTGTATTGTTCACATTCTGACACCTGACCCAGGGTTCGGCGTACCAATTATTGGCCAGTTTAATTTCCTGTCAATGGGCTTCCGTTTCCGGGAAGAATCCTGCTCTCTGCACTGTTACACCGTGGAGGACTCCCGGGTCGGGGCCACCCAGACCCTGACGGAAGTAGCGGAAGCGCTCGTCAGTAACGTTGATGCCCCTCTCCGGGCCTACGCTTTACACCTTCCTGTCACAAGTCAGTAAGTTCCAGGCCGCTGCTGCGGCCTTTATTCTTTTATCTGGAAAGTGTTTATTCAGGAGAAGAGGTGTTCCTCAAGGCCAGCGCTTTCGTGTGTAAACCCGGCAAGTTTGAGGTTGTCTATCACACGCGAAGGATAGTTACGCCCTCCAATACTTTGGGACCAGATCTCTGATAACTCAGCTTCAATCGCCTGCGCAGTATCTGAAAAAGCAGCGGTCAACTCTTCTTTATAATATTCGTAGCAACGGTCATGTTCTTCACTGAAACGAAAACTCCGGACCTCCATTAATGCCTGTAGTCCGGCGACTCTCTCTGGCGTTGCCCACTGCATGAAACTGGCAAGAGAGGATTTGGTATCTCTAATCATTTTCATTTCATGCATCATCTCCTCGAACAGGTTCACAGGTACTACCGGGGTATCTGTAACTCCGGATATATCGTTACGTAATTCATCCTCCAGAGCATCCCGATCCCATGCCACTTTCCAGAAGTCATTGAGAATTAGCAAATCACTCATAGCCAAACCCGGAATAGTTACAGGCAGACCGATAATTCGTGCCAAATCTCTGCAACCTTGAATCATGTTCAATGCCTCCGTCAGTTCCCTGCTGCCGATGTCATTTTCAGATTTGATAGTTTGTATGATGTCATCAAGGCCTGCAGCCGGATCAGACCATGAATGCCGTGGCGGCAACTGAACGGCGATAGCATGAAGATCTTCACGACTGAGATTTTTGGTGAAAACGCCGGTGGAGTATTCCCTCTCCAGCCACTGAGTCAACCCGGCAAGTTCTTCCAGTTGCTCACGAATGACACGAAATTGGTCACGCAGAACTAATACATTGATAACACTGACATCTGTCAGATGTTTCTTGGCTTCCGTACTGTAACTGTAGCGAAATGTCTGACCGGTGGGATCTGTTTCACCAATACAGCGAATGAGAGGTTCCAGCGCTGACAGCTTTTCCTTATAACGCCGATCAAACGCAACCGCATGGCCTGAAAAAAAAGCCCATAGTTTCAAAATATCGTGCTGATTCAGCACCTTGTCTACTTCTGTATCGGGCGCAAGCGGCTGTTTTCTTAGTTTCGCAAGCCGGCTGAGATCCTCTATCTGACCCTTTATCGTTAATTCCACGGAGTGTCGCAGATTGAAACAGATAGGATAAATAAGCGTATCAAGCATTGCTTTTTGCCCCGAGGTAAGGGCATCAATGAGCAGGAATACGCTGTCAGCGAAACCATCAGCGTAGAAATAAAGGTCCGGACAACCGTTGTCTCCCACGCAGGCATTGTAAGCCCCCAGTGCATAATCTCCACGGAACAGGGCATTCCAGTTCCGTTGAGGTAGCTGTGAATCTGAACTTCCGTTAACTGTTGTTGAATCAACCATATGCATCCACTCTCTGTATAAAGCTTGCCGTTATAAACTGACCGGGCTATGTCAGAATGATTATCCCGCCGGACAAAGGTTTACTGCAACCCAGATAAAGAGTCGGTGAACGGGAGATAAAGATCAGTAGATCCGGGACAACCTTTTTTCGGATCTCCGAAAAATTAAGAAAGTGATAAAGGCATCATAATTAATTACATGCATCAAATTACACTTTAAAACATCAAATATAAAATATTGCATCACAATTACGCATGTGAGATGCTATAGCCAGTTTGCAGTCAATTGTCGTTAACAGGGTGCCCATAATGAAAGATGCCAAATCAAAAGACCCCTCTGAGTTGTTTAACACCATTACGGTGCGTAATGTGCCAGCTGATGTGGATGAAGCGATCACGAGGCAGGCTAAAGCCGCCGGCAAATCAAAGAGTGATTTTGTGCAGGAGTTTCTGACGGCAACGTTTGGCGATCTGATTGGCAATTTCATCCGTACCAGTGAACTGGTTGCCCTGATGGACCAGGAAATGGCGAGGATGGCCGGAACAGAACTGAGCGAGTATGTGTACGATCTGGAAATGACCCAGGCTGGTCACAGGGAGTTCTGCCGTATTCTCGGGATAAAGAACAACGATGATCTGCAGCGCATTATGCTGGCGGGTATGCCTTTCCTTGAGATACGAGCCAGGCAGTTGACGGGGGTTGGATACCTCGCAAGGGGGAACTCGCTCTATGCAGCACTGCTGGTCAATGCGGTATCGCGTGATGAAGAGACGGTACTGACGCTTCGCCAGTCACTCTTTAATATGATCCCTGAAAGTACCTTTCAGGAAATAGTTAATGAGCTGCGCAAGGCGATGCGAATGGAAACGTTTGAATGGTCGCTTATCTGAGCAGGTATATAAACGAGGGAAGCCCACCATAGGTGGGCTTCCGGTAACGCTTTGCCTGTAGTGCAACGCGACTAGAACCAGTAAAGGGGAAGTTAGCGCCGCAGGCGGATTCGTCAAAAATGATACATCCACTCAGCACGCAGGTCAACCCGACTGCGGGAGATAAAGTAATAAGGATCAGCAATGCCGCAGAATACCCCAATGAATACAGTGCTGCCTCTCATTTCCACTCCCCGGCTTGGTAGCTATATTGCCACGTTTAAACCTGTCGGCGATAATGAGCTGTACGGAACCTACGTCTGGAGCCAGCTTGCCGGTGGGTCGGTTTACCCGCTTTTGCAAAATCTTGAAATCACTCTGCGTAATGCTATCGATGCTGAAGCAAGAAGGCGTTTTGGCGAAAAATGGTGGGACAACCCTCAGTTCCGATGCGGGAAGATAATCACAACTACCGCTTTTTACGGAAAAATTCTGCGTGCCATTAAAAACCTTGACGATGCGTGGAAAAAGAGCCAACGGAAGAATAAACTCCCGACTCACCCACTTCCGCAGTGGAGCCATGATCAAATCGTGGCTGCGACGGACTTCAGTGCATGGCATTTCATTCTGAATAATGATTTTGCGGCACCTAACTCAACACAAAACCGGCATTACCTGTGGCCCGTTTCAACTGGCAGGGTTTTCAGACAGTACAGCAGAGTTTCTCGGGTTGAGAAAAAAGCCCGCACAACTCTCCAGGACCTGATCGTTGAAATGCGAGAATACCGTAATCGACTTTCACATAATGAACCTATATGGGTTAAAGCACCGAATGTATCTGACGCTGCCACCGCAATTGACACTATTCGCAATAAAATCAGGAAAATAGAGTCTTTGATAGGCATCATATCTCCTGATAAGCACCACATAATGGATAAAATGGGGCTGTTTAGTCATGCGTTGCGTATCTGCTCAGTACAGGAACTGGCAATCCATAATTTAAGCCAAACCTATTGCCCTCTGACACGACGACAAAAACGTAATCTTCGTGGCGTGATTTCCTTAGCTGGAAAACTAAACCGGTCACAAATGTTTGAGTACCACAACCGGATATATGCGCTTTACCAGGTCAGATAAAGCCGTAGATAAATGATAAATCTTGCTGTCCAAGTATGATATCAACCACCAAACAGGGTTTACCCTGGCTGGGATGTTAAAGTCTGTTTAACATGGCGCTTTCGCTCTTTCAGAAGTACCAGGGAAACTGAATGTGGTCCATCGGAAAGAGGTGATGCAGGAAAACCACATTGTCTCCTGAGGCATCTGGCCAGCGAAGATGCCCGCAGGCCCAGCGGTGTGATATAACGGGCCCGGATAGAGAGTAGTTCAGAACTGCTGCTACCGTACGCAAGGGCGTCGGAAAGATTACGAATATGGATGCGAGCATCAAGCAGCATTACCGGAAGTTCCATGATCCGATACATGTCCCATGCCCGCAGCGCTCGCCAGTCTCCCTCCACTCCCGCCAGACTGATTTCAGGGATCTTTGCGCTCGGAATGATCACCGGTTCTGCACGCGGAGCATCATTTTCTTGTATTTTCCCTTTATCAACAGCAATGTCTGCGCAATTGACTGCAAACGATTCAAGAATAAATATCAGTTGCGAACCAATAAAGCGTAACTCTGACGCCTGCTTCCGGTCACTCAGCTCCTGCTCATGCAGCCGTTTTTTCTCCGCCAGGATTTCGTCAAGCTGCGCTTTTTCTTTTATCGCTTTCTTTTCACGTGATCTGGTCAGTAGATGAGTCATCCAGACTATTGAAAGCGCCCCGGCATAAGGCCATCCCTGAGATAAAAAGCCCCAGAAATTAACCACCTGTTTCATCTGTTCAGTCGCCATCGAGCCTCCTCAATAAGACAGCCAGCTTTGGAAATAATGTCATATTTTTCACCGTTCTGCCTGGTCGGATGCCATCAGAACCGGAGACTGGGGTTTTCGGATGCGAAGTGAGAAAGCATATTTATATGATTATGGGGTTAATCCAAAGAAGGGGGGAGATGAAGCGTTTCTGAAAAAAAGATCGGGTCCGAACGGATATATTCGATTACATTGATGTATTCTACAACCGCAGTCGGCGCCAAAGTCACCTTGGCGCCGACAGTCCGGAGGCCTTTGAACCGGCCTTGTGGTGAAGACTGGATGAAGGGTCAGTCCAGTCAGACAGAGCTAATTTAGTTAAGGGATAAGCCCTAGCTTTGATTATCGGGGTTAAGATTTGAAGTCGTATTTTTCTCCTTAGGGAAGGCGGACCCATTGCAGCGAACCTCACCTTTGACGAACCTGTTACCCAGCGTCACAAATCCATCGATTTCAGCATCGGTTGTTCCATGAAGGTCCGGGTATAGTACTCTTAACTGTTCATCAGTTATGTTTGCGGTCTTTGCTCTGCTTAATACAGCGTGCCCCTCAAGGAGTCGCGCGGTTCCAAAGGGGTTGGTAAGCACTTGTTTTATAGTTTCTACAGACATCTTATTCGATCCTTTATATTGAATGGCGCATTTATTTTAGAAGGACGCGAAGATATGACTCAACCCTCGACTCGTCGCTTAAGATAGGGGTGGGGTTTTATGCCTGCTTCATTTAAGATCTGGTTTTTAATCTTTCAGGTGGATACTATGTCGAAAAAAGCAAAAAATAATGAGGAATTGATTAAGGTCGCTATGGCCAAAAATTCACTAAAAAATTTGGATAAATTTTTTATTCATCAGTGCATGGTGAGGAGATTTTTCAAATATAATCCGGAAGTTTTTAAAAAACTGAAAGAATTCAGGAGCCAGTTGGAGCGTATCGCTGAAAAAAATCTGGTATGTTCTGTGTCGCGAGCCCATGTTGTTTATTATGTAATGAATGCAATGCAGAATAGAAGAATGTTGACATTTCTTAAAAACGGCAGCATTACCGAATGTCGCAATTTTCTTTTTAGTCTGATCGAGCCGATAGACTCTTTATTCATGGTCAAGATTGAAGACCTGTTGGATGATGAAGTTGTGTATGAAATCATAGATTTGATGATTTTTACATGGCCGACTATTGATGATATATTGAGTAAAACGAATATGCTCCGTTATTTCACGTTTTACGCTTCAACTATCGTTATAGATTTCCAAAAACTGATGGTAATGCAGAAACTGGCTGAACAGGAGGAGATCCCATTGTATGCGATTAATGCTGAGTTTTCCCCAGAGTTGACAAAGTGGACTGGAGTTTCATTCAACCTCCTTGCAAAATATCCGGCGAATGTTTATGAAAGACATGGCTTAGGTAAAATATATCGGGACATTTATTGCCTTTTTAATTGTGGTGGAGCCGTAAGGAAGTTCAATTCGAATAATGTTACTATTATTGATGATAGCATTGGTAACGTGGTAGTTGATGGAGAAAAGAGCAATGGCAGGATGTATCTTTCAGTTCCTTACACCGAATTACCAGTCGATATTGATGAAGCCATGAGAATATTTAAAAATACTGTATCTAATCTATTAAAAGATAATGGGGTTTATCGCTACAATACGGGAGATGCGGACTACTGGCATTCGAACTTCTACAACAAAAATGATGGTGCTTCCATGCCAAGCACCCGGAATAAAAATAACATCGTTCTTCTTAAGCAGATAAATTCTATTTTAAAATTACAATCTGGATTGCTGGTCTGGGACAAGGTAAACATTGATGAGAAGTCAATAGAAGACTCATGTGAAGAGGTCGGTAGGTTGATTGAAAATAATAATGTTTTTACACGTTCTGAAAGCACACTGGCCAATGACTATGAATACGTTGCATCATTGATAAATCCAGAATCAAAATCTGGCGGGGATCTGTTGAGTAAAGTTTTATCAAAAAAAAATAATATCGTGGTGAAATAGCGAATGATATCAGCTGTTAGCTAATGGTGAAATGGGTGAAGTGAAACCGGTTTAAATGACGTTACGGAGATAACAGCATGCATTCAGAACACACGAGTTTAACCGATGTATTTCTGGAGGCTGTTTCCGATTGTTACTGGTTGCCTGGCGACTGACGAGCATGCTGATGGATCTGGTGCTGCTGGTGATTATTGTTACGGGACTGGTAGTCTACAGGTGCTGGCCATTTAAACGAAAAACGTGACATTGTGCAAAAGGCATAGAAATGATGCCTTTGACAGAGTGCCTGCTATTGACGACAAAAACGATGGCAATCAAAGATTGTCGGTGTGGTGAATCCCCCTGTGCGGCGGGGCGGAAACAGCATTGTTTTATCTGTTAAACCGAATGCGCGAGTCATGGTGGCTGACCAAAGACTTACCGGGAGGTACTCGGCACTACACCCACATTTGAGCCCACATTAGCTAGCGGTTGGCTCAAAGTCTGCTGAGTGCCAGAAGCGGACGTTAATCACATCATGTAGTGTTAGCCAATTGGCTCTGTTTTGCTGAAAATGTGATTTGCTAAAAGTGTACTTTGCTGGACATCAGCACAGGGCTTTTGGTAGATATTCACGTGTAATATAACTTACAATCAGTAAGGAAATGACTTAGGTCTTCATTTACATAGACTGGAAACCATTCATGAATTACCTCGATGATTTGCCTAAGCGGGATCAGAATCATGTTCACGATACAATGGCTAAGACTGCGTTCGAAGCTTTTATCGCTTCGTCAGGTGTGGTTCTCAAACAGAGTTCAGATGACAATGATTACGGCACTGATTACCAGCTCGAAATAATGCATGATGGAATGGCGACCAATGTCCGACTTCAGGTGCAGCTAAAAGGTACTGCTGCAGGTTTTAATACAGATGGATCTGTCAGTATTTCAGTTAAACGTTCAAACCTGAATTATCTCCTGATGAGTCCGGGTTCACTTTATGTCTGTCTTCATATTCCGACAAACACGCTGAAGGTTACCTCTGCTCAGAGTGTACTAACCCGCTATCAAAATATGGGCCCAAGCTGGCAGTCTCAGAAATCCGTCACCGTCAATTTCGCTGAAGATTTGACCATTCAGCACCTTATCAAGATTACCTCACTGGCCCGCCTTAGCGCACTTGACGCGCGCAACCGACGCGTAGCTCATAGGAAAATGAATGAAAATGACATGGTAGACCATGTAAGGGAATTGCTAACAGTTTATGAAGTCGCAGATGATACTGCCTCTGCGGTTCATCAACTTATAAACCTTTACAATAGTAATCAGACTGAAGTTATCAGTGCTGCATATGAACGATTCAAAACAGTATTAGGCGAAGAACATCCAGCAATGATGTTTTGCTATATGGCCGAGATTGATCTTGCAAGTGCTAATAAAATTTTTGACCGTCAGCGCGTTGAATTAGGTATTCTGAAATTGAAGGCTTATTCGCTTGCTGATGGTGCAGATCGTGCTGGGTTGCATTACTCCATTGGTAATGGATTTGCTGCCCTGAATGATTTCAACGAAGCACTAGAAGAATATAAAATAGCATGCGAGCTCAATAAGCAGAACTCTGACAATGAACTCATGGCGATGATTTTCAAAAATATGGGGGGCACCTATGCTGCTCTCGAAAATGAAAATCAGGCTGTCGAGTGTTACCTGCAGGCATTGAAACACAATCCTTATCTGGCTGAAGCCCATTATGCACTGGGTCTTTATTATCACAACACTGGCCAGTTCGAAAAGGCTTTGGAACAACTGGATAAAATTGTGTTTTCCAGCGATACGCAAGGAAGTTTAATTGATCTTCAGGGCTGGCGTATATCGGCTCTCTTCAATGTGGGTGAAGGCAGGTCTGCGTTTAGAGAAATTAACGCCCTATTGAGCCAGGCAGATAAGGCACAGTGGATATGGCCATGGTGTTTAAAAATTGTCTCGCAGTTTGGCCGTGAATCAATCGAGAATGCGAAGCTTAGTCTTACCTTTTGGGAATCGGCTTTGCGCCATTCTCCTGAAAACCCTTTAGTTCAACGAGAATTGCTGCTGGCTATAATCTACCTGCGAAATCGCAACATAAATGTTCATAAAACTTATCTCCAATTTAAAAATGATCTTGAGGCCTGCGCAAATAAAATAGGGTCAGATGCAGCAAGTGTACTGTGGGATCTGCTGGGTCATTGGGCAGAGGATGAGGAACTGGGAGATGAAGCCATATTATGTTTTGAAAAAGCCTATTCTCTTCAGAAAGGCGATTACGGGTTATGTCTTTCAATCGCGTTGAATAAACAACACAGGTATGAAGAAAGTAAAAACTTGATGAAAATCTATACGTTAGCCTTCCCTAATGACGATCAGGGATGGTACCGATTGGCGAGCACTTATGATTTGATGGGGCAATTGGAGAAATGCATTGAGCCTTATCTTCATAGCTTGTCTCTTAATGTCGATAACGACCATGCATGGTTTAATCTGGGTGGTGCCTTCTTCAATATGGGTAATTACCCGGAAGCACGGCGAGTCTGGAAAGAAGCAGTAAGTAGATTTCCGGACCATGAACTAACTGCGAAAATCAGAGCTGATATCCCCTTCATACTGACCGATGAGCCATTACAATAAAAAACAACACGAATAGCCACGGCTAAAGAGTATTCGCAAGAAGATGGTTAACTTCCGCTTCTCGCTCATAGCAGCCTGTCAATCTTCACTAAAACCATTCTAAAGTCCAATCTTGGCGTTATCCACTCTGCTCTCTTGAGATATTCACTGGCAAAGATCTGACTCTGGTATTTTTCGGATCTGCGGTGGAGAAATGAGAAAACAGGATATGTACAGCATATCCATATGCCGCGCATCTGCATATGGCAGACATACGCATATGCCAGTCATCTGCATATGTGACACCTATACAAGCCAATCCGGCATGCATATACTGCACATATGCACTCACACATCATGCATGATCAGTTGGAGGAACATCCATGCGCACAGTTTCGATATTTAAAAACGGCAATAACCGCGCCATCCGTCTGCCCCGGGACCTGGATTTTGACGGCGTCAGCGAGCTGGAGATCGTCCGGGAAGGGGACAGCATCATTCTGCGTCCCGTCCGGCCGACCTGGGGCTCGTTCGCGCAGCTGGACAGGGCCGATCCGGACTTTATGGCGGAGCGTGAGGATGTGGTCAGCGATGAAGGACGCTTTGAGCCATGAAGAAAACCTGGATGCTCGACACTAACATCTGCTCGTTCATCATGCGCGAGCAGCCGGCAGCGGTGCTGAAGCGCCTGGAACAGGCGGTGCTGCGCGGTGATCGCATCGTGGTCTCGGCTGTGACGTATGCCGAGATGCGCTTCGGCGCCACCGGCCCGAAGGCCTCGCCGCGCCATATTCAGCTGGTCGACGCGTTCTGCGCGCGCCTCGATGCCATCCTGCCCTGGGACCGGGCCGCGGTGGACGCCACGACGGACATCCGGGTGGCGCTGCGCCTCGCCGGGACGCCGATCGGCCCGAACGACACGGCCATTGCCGGGCACGCTATCGCGGCCGGCGCCATCCTGGTGACGAATAATACAAGAGAGTTTGAGCGGGTGCCTGCCCTGGTGCTGGAAGACTGGGTGAAGTAAACCCCTCTTTTCGACGTCAGGAGGTAAAGGCTCCAGGAAACAGCCCGTACACGGGCTGTTTTAGCAGATATCTACAGCAAGCTGTCCTGGACTGTAGCGTGTCTTAAAAGATCAGACTATCAGGGAGCGAAGGTCTCTCTTCCGAAATTATGGCGGTAAAAACAGTGGATCAGGCGGTACGAGAAACCGAGCTCTGGTTTGCTGCCGGTGGCAGGGCGATTATATTGTCACATTCCGTAATAACGTACTCCGGGATGAGATCAAATCTGGACGGATCCAGCTGACAGATGAATTCATTTTCAATGTGGTACGTTTCGTTAACGAATTTTCGTATTACCGGATGGTCCTGATCCAGTTCCAGTAAACGAAATACCTGCAGTTTTTCATAGCCGTTACGACAGCGATGGTACAGGTGTTTTATTTCATCTGGGCTGCTGACGAGAGCCTGAAGTCGCGGGTAATCAAAGCTGTCCACATACTCCCGGATATCCTGCCGGGCCTGCTGAAGTTTCTCAGGTGCCATTTCGGGGTAGCCCGTGCCCGCAGCTACTGGCTCGCGATGATCCAGCGGGACGATGCGTCGATGGAATAGATTGGACAGGAGCTGATAAGCATCGCCACTTTCGTCAACGATTTCAAAGTAGCGGCGAAGATAGATGAGCTTAATGATCTCCTCACAGTCTGCTGACTCGACGATGGATTTGCAGATCTGCATGAACGTCATGATATCGCCGTCGTTAACGGGTAATTCCTCCAGGACTCCGGCAGACAGACGCAGGCAGGAGGCGGTCACCAGATTATTGAACAGTTTTCTGACCGACTTCAGCGTGTCAATCACTGGCTCCACGTCATGCGTCAGCATGAGTACAGTCCGGTTCTTCAGGCATTCTCCGCTTGCGCGCCTGAACAGCATTTCGAGAATGGCGAACTTCTTGTTTTTGTCGAAAGAGGAGATGGGATCGTCAAGGATAATCAGTCCCGGATTTTTTGACAGGCATTCATACATGAACAACACAATCGCAAAGGCGTTCCGTTCTCCATAGCTGAGATGCTGGCTGCCACCGCTGACGTACCCGTCAAAATCCATGTGTCGTAGTCTGAGTTTTCTCTGGTCTCCCTCACCGGCAATATCCACCCTGTATTTATAGCCTGCATAAGTAAGGAAATTATTGATGTTTGTTTTGTGCTGTGCAATCAGCCGGACCATGCTGTCCCGGTGCCGATTAATCCTTCCTTGCAGCGGTCCGGCAAGGTTTATCAGGTCCTGAAGGGCCGCGTTCAGTCTGTTGGTGATCCCCTGCGTGTGTTCGCATTGCAGATCGGGGAAGAACTGCAGGTCAATCAACCTGGCAGTGAGCACCTCCCGAATGTTCTGCTGTTCCTGCAGGCTGAAAACATTCAGGCCTCTCAGCGCAGTAAGTTTCTCTGTCAGCGTGTCGGTCTGGCGTTTAAGCGCCACCAGGTACTCGATATGTTCGGCTTCTGGACCGTTCTGAAGCAGGGTGATGGACAGAAGGCGTTCTCTAGCCTCCTCCGTCAGGTAATTACCGAGGTTTTCCACTAGTCTGATGATAGCGGTCAGGTTTTTAATGGTGGATTTATCGTATTCCTCACTGACCTGGCGGATTTGCGCTTCCTTTTCCCTGATATCACCAGTACAGAACGGACAACAGCCATCTGAAATGGGTGAAAACTCGAGTCCCTTTGTCTGCCAGTCAATCCAATCAACGCGACGTTCACTGCGGATGTAGGGTTGATAGTTCTCAAGACCAGCCGGAATGTGGTGTATTTTATTTCCGCCTGATAGTCCTCTCATACCGGTAGAAGAACGTGAAATCCCGGAACTGGTTGATTTGAAGGCATTACTGAGTTCCTGCAGATGGTCTATCAGCGAGTTAAGCTCGGCATGTTCCGTGAAAACCTCCCGGATCGTTTGTGTCATCTCTTCTATTTCACGCTCTCTTTCCGCATGGGCTTCATTGCGGATAAGAATATTAAAGCTGTCACTAATGAGCTCGTCCGGTTGGAACGTAAACTGACCGACGTATTCCTCGTTAAAGCACATCACATCCCCAATCCCGTCAGCACCGATTACAGTGGGCCCGGCTTTATCGGGATTTCCTCCGCGCAGCCGGAAGGGCATCAGTGCCTGCAGTCCTTGTGTATTGTTCTGAGCCGCACAGCTTATGGCCCGTGACAGCGTACTTTTACCGGTACCATTAGGCGCAAACTTAATGTTAAGTTTATCGGGCGTAAGAATGATACGGGCTCGTACGATGTTATTGCAGTGGTGTATTTCAATGTCCATTTATCTGTCCTTTGCCAGTTATTCTGGGGGACTTCATATCGTGCCGCAATATGTGCCCGCATGCCGTGATGCAGATACATAATTGAGTCTGAAGGTAAACAGACAGCAAAAGCGTGATTTCAGGTAGTTTACTTCCACTTAATGCTCCAATTATAGTGTGCTTCAGTCATATACCCAGAGAACGTCAACGATGCGCTCAGCACGCCTTTTATTATCTGTAATACCGTTGCTTCTGGTAGCCTGTACCACAACAAAATCAACTGAGTCGGGTAAACCAACCGCCTCATCAGAAAAATCAGTAGATCTATTAGGGGAACTACGTGCCGGGCCGAATGCACCTGATGCAAAAAACCTAACACCTAAACCATAAGCAACAGGGTAATAAGCGGAACTTCCCTAAATAATCTGTTTTACGATATCAGTCTATGGTCGGACCGTCATAACCCCGTTGCCGCTGAGAACGCTCCAGCTCCAGCTCTTTTTCGTGCTGTTGTTGCTGAGACATCTGTTCGGCGGCTACCGCCATCTCATGACGCTGCACGACTCAGTTACCCACTCAAGCGTCGCGATAGCTTTCGCTAATCGCGTGTACTGGTGCAATATTTGCCGCTACCAGCGGCTGCGATCAGGAAAGTCTTTTTCATTGAGTTTGTTCTTTTATGTGAATTGTTCGCACATCACTCCCCGCATACACTTTGCAGGTATGACGGTTTGGCCGTGGTTCCGATTCTGCAATGCCGCCGTTGGCTAAATTAAAATCCATATGCCCGGATACGGACGCGTTTAGCGTAGCGGGGGAGCCGTCAACCGAGAGGATCATGCAATCCGCATCTATTTCTACGGTGTGCTCGCCAATTTTGTACAGTCGACCAGCGGGCTGGCCATCGTCGGCCATTGCGAACGTAATACCTGCCGCCACTATGGCGGCTATCAGTAAAGTCTTTTTCATAATCTTGCCATTAGCACAAAGGAAATTGTTAATGATGGTCAATTATTGACCTTGACGTACAATAATTTTCGATATCCAAACTAACCCCCTATAGTGTGACATGCAAGATAGCTGCTCTCCAGGACATGCCAAATGAGTGGAAAGATCAGTACCGTAAGGGAGAGCGACGGAGGACTTTACTTTTGCTGCGGGATAAGCGTCCAGCGGATGGTTTCCATCAGAAGTTGATAGTGCA
>NZ_KV789873.1:0-507 GCF_001807705.1 Klebsiella sp. HMSC25G12
CATCAGCGACATCAGGGTCTGTCCGTCGAGGGTAAAGAAGGTGGTGAAATCTTTCTGCCAGCCCTCCGGCAGCAGGGCTTCCAGACGGGCTTTCTCCTGCATCAGATACCGCCATGCCTGACCGTCCTCTCCGGTCGGGGCTTCACTGGTCAGGCCGCTGTGATGCACCTCAAGGCGCAGGACAAACGGGTGCCGGGTGGTGGTGCAGTAGTCGAACACGCAGCTGCACAGCCGCCAGACCATCAGGGCCACGGCTTTCTGTGGCTGCTTAACCAGTTCGGCCTGAACCGCCAGTGTCCTTTCTGAAGACATTTTTTTCAGGAGCGGCACGCTGATACCCTCTGCTGCATCCGGCATACTGCGGGTGACCACATGCACAGAAGCCTGCTCGCCACCGTGCTCCCCGCCGTCAGATGCCGCCGTCTGGATCTTCTTCTGCACACCACGCTGGACGCAAAGCTCACCGTCATACAGGCTGACCACCACGCCACAGGCCGCTTTCTGCTC
>NZ_KV789874.1:0-10948 GCF_001807705.1 Klebsiella sp. HMSC25G12
ATTCAAGCCTATCTCTTATCTGGAGATACAGCTACTGTCCGGTGTTTCAGGGGGCTACATCAGTGAGGCAAAGCAAGTTAGCATTGAAAACGCTTTAGGTTATGTCGCTGGCTATTCCATTGTTAATGATGTCTCAGAGCGGGGTTTTCAGTTTCAGTCATCTCAATGGGATAAAGCGAAAAGCTGCGATACATTTGGCCCTGTTGGTCCCTATATCGTCACGCCCGATGAAGTTGGAAATCCACATGAATTAGATATCTGGCTGGAAGTTAATGGTGAAAAACGTCAGCAGAGCAACACCCGTCAGATGATTTTCTCCGTAGCAGAAATCGTCTCTTATGTTAGCCATTATATGACGTTAAAGCCCGGCGATCTCATTGCTACGGGTACCCCTGCCGGAGTGGGTTTAGGCATGAAGCCGGTGCCTGTCTGGCTAAAGGCGGGTGACCGAATCCGTATCCATATTGAGAAACTGGGATATCAAAACCCACTGGTAACAGAACAGACTCCCATTCGCTAATATGGGAGGTGCCCCAGGCCGATATATTCGTTTACATTGACGTCTTCTACAACCGGGCCCGGCGCCACACTCATCCCGGCGGCGTCAGTCCGGAGGACTTTAAACTGACCTCGTCGTGAGGACAGGGAATACCTGCTGAGGTGGGGTCAGTCCAGTTATAGATGGTATCCATTTTAGCAGCAATAATTATAGCCAGACTCCAAATGGGTGTTAAATATCTTATTGGTGCAATTTATTAACCCTTTGTTCTTAATCTCTCAAATCTTCGCACGATAATATAGCTGTTTCCCTATGATATATGCACAGTTAGCACGTGTGTTCTCATGGGCTATTGTTGTGCAACTGCCTGCCCCGAGTTGGTGCAATACTTTCCAGGCGCCACTTTTATTTTTATTAGAAATTAATAGTTGACAATGCTCAGAAATAATTACTATAGTGATGCTGACTTCTCCGCAAGAACGCCAACGTTGTCGGCTTGTGGTTATGGCAATAGAGCCCTCGCAATGTCATTTGACTTTGCTGGGCTTTTTTTTTGGCTTTTTTTCAGGTCTATCTATTAACTGAACCAGGGGTACTTATGTCCAGAATAAAATGTCATTACAGCATGCTATCAATCGCAATTGCTACTGTATTTACCGTAACCACTTCAGGAATGGCAACCGCGGCAGAACAACCAATAAAAATTGGTTTACTGGAAGATGCTTCAGGTAATTTTGCTTTACCGGTTATTCCTAAAATTCATGCGACTGAGCTTGCAATAGACGAGATTAATGCCAAAGGCGGAATACTCGGGAGAAAAATTGATTTAATACAATACGATACGCAATCCGACAACACACGTTTTCAACAAATGGCCCGTCGTCTGATTAAAAACGATAAAGTGGATGTGATTTTTGGGGCATTTTCCAGCGCCTCGCGTGAGGCTATCCGGCCGATTATGGATCGTGAAAAACAGCTTTACTGGTATAACAATCAGTATGAAGGTGGCGTGTGTGACTCTAATGTTTTCGTCACTGGTGCGGTTCCTGAACAACAATTTTCTACATTAATTCCATGGATGATGGCGAAGTATGGTAAAAAAGTTTATACCATTGCTGCCGATTATAATTTCGGGCAAATATCGGCTGAATGGGTCCGCAAAATTGTGAAAGAAAATGGTGGTACCATGGTGGGTGAAGAGTTTATCCCACTGAGCGTCTCGCAATTTGGTCAAACGATTCAAAATATCCAGAAAGTCAAGCCCGATTTTGTGATGACATTATTGGTTGGGGCGAACCAATCTTCCTATTATGAGCAACAAGCGGCGGCAAAACTAAATTTACCAATGGCGAGCTCCGTCAACGTTGGCCAGGCTTATGAGCATAAACGCTTTAAAGCCCCGGCGCTGAAAGACATGTATGTCACGACTAATTACATAGAAGAAGTAGACAGCCCGGCCAGTAATGACTTCAAACAACGCTTCCATGCCAAATTCCCGAATGAACCCTACATCAATCAGGAAGCGGCTAATGCTTATGATGCGGTTTATCTTTACAAAGCGGCAGTAGAGAAAGCCGGCACGACTAATATGGATGCTGTTCGTAAATCGCTGGAAAGTGGTGATATCTGTACTGATGGACCGTCCGGAAAAGTATGTATTGATCCCAAAAGTCACCATTTGAGCCATACCATCTATCTGGCCCATGTAAAAGATGATCATTCTATCGAGATACCTAAGGTATGGGAAAATATCAAACCTTACTGGCTAGGAGACGCTGGCTGTAATTTGCCGGTAAAACCGGACCACAGCCAGTACACCCCATCATCACCACCTAAAAAATCGTAAATCAAACCACGTGCCAGGGAAGTGCTCGAGTAACGGGAACTTCCCTGTTATATCCATTTTAAATCGTGTCAATCAGGACACCGGGGATTGCCAACGATGTTAGCGCTTTCTTTTATTTACTCAGTGATTTATCAGTTTGGCGATAACTTCGCTTATCTGGTGCTGGCAGCATTGGGGCTGGCGGTTATCTTCGGCATGATGGGGGTGATAAATCTGGCACACGGTGAATTCATTATGTGCGGTGCCTATGTCACCATACTGATGAACAAATCGGGTTTGCCGCTTCCGTTCGCCATGCTGTGCGGTACATTAGCCGCGGCATTCTTCGGCGGAGTCATCGAGCGTCTCATCGTGCGCCATCTTTATGGGCGTCTGTATGACTCGGTAGTCGCAACCTGGGCTATTAGCCTGATTGTGCAACAAAGCATGTTACTCATCGCCGGTCCATCACTGGAAGGGCTCTCAACACCTTTCGGCTCTTTCACTCTCGGCGAATATTCTTTTGCGACTTACCGTGCACTGCTGCCTTTCTTCGCCATCGCTATATTAATGATGCTCTATTGGCTGTTTTTCCACACCAACTACGGAGTCTGTGCCAGAGCGACTATTCAAAATGCCCGTATGGCCTCCTGCCTGGGGTTAGAAACTGACCGTATTTATACCTTAACTTTCGCGCTGGGTGCTGGATTGGCCGGGCTGGCCGGGGCTATTTATGCCCCGACGTTGACTGCCGTCCCTACCATGGGGAGCAGCTTTATTATCCAGGCCTTTGTTTCGGTCGTCGTGGGCGGCGCAAATGTCTTGGTTGGCACTATTCCTGCCGCAATTGCCCTGGGCGCAATACAGACCTGGTTAAATTCCTGGTATGGGCAACTTGCTGGCCAAATTGGCTTACTGGTCACCGCCGTACTGGTTATTCGCGTACTACCGAATGGTGTTGGCAGCCTGTTTACCCGTAACCGCTAGGAGCTGAATGTGACAACAACCTCTCTTAATTTATCGGCGAATGGTATGAAGAAACACAGACAATCCTCGAGCTGGCTGGCGACATTGTTAATTTTAGCTGGTGCTCTCATGCTACCGTTAGTGGTCGATAGCACCACGATCGGTGACTTTTCCTACTTTCTTCTCTGGACCTTCGGCGCCATCGGATTAGCTGCGATGTGGGGACATGGCGGTATTTTATCTTTCGGCCAAACGACGTTCTTTGGTCTGGCGGGTTACGCCTATGGTGTGATGACATTAAACTTCGGCGCTGGCGTGCTCTCTACCTGGTCCGGTTTAATTGTCGCATTGCTGCTTGCCGCTGCAGCGGCTGCGGCACTGGGTTACCTGATGTTTTACGGCGGGGTAACCGGTATTTTTGTTGGTATCGTAACCCTGTCCTGCACTCTGGTCCTGGAAACCTTTATGTCACAAACTGCAGGTCCACAATGGGCTATCGGCAGTGCGCGTTTGAATGGTTTCAACGGTATGTCAGGGATGCCCCCCTTGTCCATACCATGGGTTAACGGTGACTTGCCACTGGAAGACAACGGCTTTTATTACCTGATTATCTTGCTGCTCGCGGGTGTTTATTGGGGGGTGAGGACGTTGTTACGCTCCAATTTTGGCCTGACGTTGGCCTCAATTCGTGAAAATCCTCATCGGGCAGAGATGCTCGGCATTGATATCCGCCGTTATCAATTACTGGTGTTTGTGCTGGGAGGTGTACTTTCTGGCCTGTCCGGAGCACTTTATACCCTGTGGGGATCATATATTACCCCGTCATCAATGGGTTTATCCGCCGCTGCAATGCCGGTCATCTGGGTTGCCACCGCTGGGCGGAAAAACATTTTTGGCACGGTGATCATTACGGCCATCCTGGTGTGGCTATCCCAATGGTTAGCTGTTTATGGCAGCGAATATGCCTTGATTCTACTGGGCGCCATCTTGCTGTTAGTGGTATTAGCGGCGCCCAACGGACTTTTATCCTGGCTGGCTGAGAGCATCACCCGCTTGCTCTCCTCACGCCGGAAAAAGGAGGACTCGCTATGAATCAGGTCTCGCAGGAACCGATCCTCAAAACACGGGGATTAAGCAAACACTTCGGTGGTGCTCAAGTTATCAATCAAGTTGATTTACAAATACGTCGTGGCGAAGTGCGATGTGTTATTGGCCCAAATGGTGCCGGTAAAAGTACCTTTTTCAAATTACTCACTGGCGAGCATGTACCCAGTAATGGAGATATCCACTTTTTCAATCAGCGGATAAATACCTTAGCGCCTTTTCAGCGTATTCAAATGGGAATGAGCATTAAGTTTCAAATTCCCGGGATCTTTCCTGAACTGACAGTTGCGCAACATTTGCAATTATCTCTCAGCCATTTACGCCCGGAAGTTCGCTCACAGGCAGTCAGTGTGGATGAGTTATTAGAGCGTTTTAAGCTTACCGCTGAATGTCGTCAACTCGCGGCTAATCTATCCCACGGCAAAAAACAGTGGCTAGAAATTGCTATGGCGGTGTCGCTGCAACCCACGTTACTCATGCTCGATGAGCCAGTCGCAGGCTTGTCAATTGATGAAACCTACCTGACTGGCGAGTTAATTAAGCAAATGCAAAATGACGGTCTGACATTACTGGTGGTGGAGCATGATATGACATTTGTCCGGCAAATTGCTTCACAGGTCACGGTCCTTCATGGAGGGAAAGTTTTTGCAGACGGCAATGCCGGCGAAGTGCTGGCTCGCGAGGATGTAGCAGACATCTATTTGGGGAAAACCGTATGACTAACGTTGTTTTACAAATGCAGGAGCTGGCCGGTGGCTATGGCGGTGGGCAAGTTCTCAATGGCGTAACACTGCAGCTACATGCAGCCGAGGTATTGGGTTTGATTGGCCGCAATGGCGTAGGCAAAACCACATTGATGCGCACATTAATTGGCGTTGTTCCGGCAAAGCAAGGCCAAATTTTATTGGGCGAAATTGATATTACTCAGGCCTCACCGCAGCGCCGCGCTCGTTTAGGCATTGGCTACGTCCCGCAAGGGCGTGAAGTTTTTACCGGGCTGACCGTGTCGGAGAATCTGCAAGTCGGAATGCAATTTGTCCGTGAACATCGCGAATTTGCAAAAGAGATGCTGGATCGGGTACTGGATTACTTCCCCATATTGCGGCAAAGGCTCAAGCAAAAAGCCGGAACTATGAGTGGCGGTGAGCAACAGCAATTGGCGATTGCCAGAGCCCTGGTGGGCTCACCAAAGGTCCTGCTGCTGGATGAACCGTCCGAAGGTGTCCAACCTTCTATCGTCAATATCATTGCCGATACCCTGGTACGCATCGCCCGGGAACTCCATGTGGCCGTGATCCTGGTCGAGCAGGATATTGCGATGATCCAGCGGGCCGCACAGCGCTGTGCGGTAATGGATAAAGGCCTGGTTGTAGAAACGCTGACCCAACAACAGCTCTCTGATGATCTTTTAATGCGTCGTCATCTGGCTCTGTAACTAAACGCTATAAATTACGTGGAGAATAACATATGAAATGGTTGGAAGAATCCATTATGGCCAAACGCGGTGTTGGTGCCGGGCGTAAACCGGTAACGCATCACCTGACGGAAGAAATGCAAAAAGAGTTTCATTACACCATTGGCCCTTATTCCACACCCGTCCTGACCATCGAACCCGGTGACCGGATTATTGTCGACACTCGAGATGCTTTTGAAGGTGCTATCAATTCGGAACAGGATATTCCGAGCCAGTTGCTAAAAATGCCCTTTCTCAACCCACAAAACGGACCGATCATGGTCAATGGCGCGGAGAAAGGTGATGTGCTCGCTGTCTATATCGAATCCATGTTGCCCCGCGGCGTTGATCCCTACGGCATCTGCGCCATGATTCCGCATTTTGGCGGACTGACCGGGACCGACCTGACGGCTATGCTCAATGATCCGCTGCCAGAAAAGGTGCGCATGATTAAACTCGACAGTGAAAAGGTCTACTGGAGCAAACGCCATACGCTTCCCTATAAACCCCATATTGGCACCTTGAGCGTATCGCCAGAAATTGACTCAATCAATTCACTGACGCCAGACAATCACGGCGGGAATATGGATGTGCCGGATATAGGACCAGGGAGTATTACCTATCTGCCGGTACGTGCGCCTGGAGGCCGCCTGTTTATTGGTGATGCCCATGCTTGTCAGGGTGATGGTGAGATTTGCGGGACCGCAGTAGAGTTTGCCTCAATCACCACCATCAAAGTCGATTTGATCAAGAACTGGCAGCTTTCCTGGCCACGAATGGAGAATGCCGAAAATATTATGAGTATTGGCAGTGCACGTCCACTGGAGGATGCGACGCGAATTGCATATCGCGACTTAATTTACTGGCTGGTAGAAGACTTTGGCTTCGAACAATGGGATGCCTACATGCTTCTGAGTCAATGCGGCAAAGTGCGGCTGGGCAACATGGTCGACCCCAAATACACCGTTGGCGCGATGCTGAACAAAAACCTGTTAGTTTAGTAGGAATAACTAACCGGTGAACATTACCCGGATGTAGATCGGGGTAATGTGTAAGTTCAAACAATCGCTATTTTTAACAGCTAAAGCAGGTGCATATGGGGCCAGATACACCCATCAATATTGGTTTACTTTACTCCTTCAGCGGAGTGACGGCGGCACAAGAGTTGTCACAATGGCGCGGAGCAACCCAGGCTATTGCCGAAATTAATCAAAATGGCGGCATCAACGGCAGACCACTCAATGCAATTCATTTGGATCCGCAATCTGACGATGTACTGTTTCGTGCCATGGCCGAGGAATTAATTACCGAACATGAAGTAAATGTGATTTTTGGCGGCTATACCTCCAGCAGCCGAAAAGCGATGTCACCGATTGTTGAAAAGTATCGTCGGTTGCTGTTTTATTCGCAACTGTATGAGGGCTTTGAGTTTTCAGAAAATATTTTCTATGGCGGTGCCGCGCCTAATCAGAATTGTGTACAGCTGGCTGACTACCTCGCGGCTCAGTTTGGGACACGGGTTTATTTGATTGGTTCCCGTTATATTTATCCCTACGAATGTAACCGCAACATGCAGGAATTAATTCTGCAACGGCATGACGGAGCAGTGATTGGTGAGCGTTATCTTGATTTGAATGCGCCCTATGAAGCTTTTCTACCTATTATTGATGAGGTCATGAAAAAGCAGCCAGATTTTATTTTCAGCACTGTTGTCGGGCAGACCGTTCCTTTCCTGTATCAGGCTTATAAGGCTGCAGGTTTAGATCCTGCGCGTATGCCTATTGGTAGCTTAAATACCTCAGAAACTGAGATTGCCATTATGGGCGCGGAGGCCGCAAAGGGGCATTTTACTTCCGCCCCCTATTTTCAAAGTATTAACACCAAGGCAAATCAATCCGCACTCAAACAATTCCGTAAGCAATTCGGACCGGAAATGAGTACGGACATGAATTGGGAGGCCACGTACAGCCAGGTACACCTTTTTGCAAAAGCCATGGCCGAGTGTGGCAGTGATCATATCTACCCGTTATCAACCGCGCTGAGGGGTAGCCAGTTTGATGCTCCCCAGGGGCGTATTCGTATTGATCAGCTTAATCAGCATACCGGGCTATATCCGCGCATTGGTATGGCAAATGAAAATGGGCAATTTACAATTGTCCAGGAGTCTCGCCGTATTGTCGATCCCGATCCCTATATGACCAATCAGATTCAGGGCGATTGGGTAACGAAGCTAACAACTGTGGGGTATCCATATGCGCCCTCACGATAGCAGACTTAGCACAACAGCCATATTACTGAGTCGGGGGATTCGTTGCGTAGTGTTACACCCCGATGATGATGACGGTGCAACACTCACTAATCATTTACGCCGCATGGGATTTAAGGTTCAGGCCTTCTGGCCTATTCCTGAACGACTTCCCGCTGATACGGACCTGATTTTCTATGCATTACAGTCAGATAACCCAGAACCAGACGTGTCGTGGCTTAATCTGAGTAAACATGTCCTTATCGCGGTTATCGCCTATGAAAATCCAACGTTTATCGATCAAACCATCAGCATGGGTGCGGGAGCCACGATAACAACTCCAATTCGCTCTTCAGGCTTACTCTCTGCGATGGTGTTTGCTTTGCACCATGCTCAACAACAACGGCAGATGAGCGATCGAATAGAACGACTGGAGAAAAAAATGCTCGGTATCCGTCAGGTTAGTGAAGCTAAAGCCATCCTGATGAGAATGCACAGCATTGGCGAAGAACAGGCTTATGAGATTCTGCGCCATCAGGCTATGGACAAACGTATTACTGTCGAAGAGATCTCATGTTCGTTAATACAGGCCAATGACATTTTCTCCTGGACTACGCCCGGGGCGCCAGCATCCGGAAAAATGAAGTAAGCCTTACCTGGGCTCCCTGAACATCGCATTTATTAATCGTGAGGATCATCATGCCGATAGCCCCTTATCTTGCAGCCGCAATTCAATTCGAACCCTTAATGTTTGCCAAAGAAGCCAATTTACGTCAATTGCTTATATTGGTTGAACAGGCGGCACAGAAAGGTGCACGCTTGATTACAACCCCGGAAATGGCAACAACGGGATACTGTTGGTTTGACCGGCAGGAGATTGCGCCGATGGTAGAAACCGTCCCTGGCGAGAGTACAGCACTTTTTGCTGAGTTAGCGCAACATTATCAATGCTATATCGTTTTGGGAATGCCTGAAATCGACCCCAATACATCGCTGTATTACAACAGCGCCGTATTAATTGGGCCTGAGGGTGTTATCGGTTGCCATCGTAAAACCCACCCCTATATTTCAGAACCCAAATGGGCTGCGGCGGGCGATTCTGGACATCAAGTCTTCGATACTCCGCTAGGACGCATTGGTATGCTGGTTTGCATGGATATTCACTTCCCGGAAACAGCCCGCTTGCTGGCCCTGGACGGCGTTGACGTCATTTGTCACATCAGCAACTGGTTGGCAGAACGCACCCCCGCGCCCTACTGGATTAGCCGGGCAATGGAAAACGGTTGTTATCTGCTGGAGAGTAACCGCTGGGGACTAGAACGCGGAGTTCAGTTTAGCGGCGGTAGTTGTATTATTGAGCCTGATGGCAACATTGCCGCAGTGGTCGATAACGGTAATGGGATAGCGTATGCCGAAATAGATATCAACCGTAGCCGCCAGCGCCAGGTATTAGGGGAGCCGGTTTTTTATCAACGCCGTCCTGATTATTATCACTTACTATTAAGCGACAGTTTTTTATGGAACCCGCAGGATTTCTTTGGGCTGTATGGACATCAGCCACTCCCCCCAGGCAAGCAGAGCCGTATCACCGTGGCGCAGTTATCTCCCGGTGAGCAAGTTGAAGATAATCTGGCGGCGATAATCGCCATGACAAAAGAAGCTGTTTTGGAGCAAGGTAGCGAGCTGATCGTCTTCCCTGAATTAGCCTTGACAGGTCATTACGATAATGCGGCTCATGCTCAAACGTTAGAAAGCCCGGCAGTGCAGACGCTGGCTCGCCTGGCTATACAGCTAAGAGT
The DNA here is from genome assembly GCF_001807705.1 of Klebsiella sp. HMSC25G12. NCBI lineage: Bacteria > Pseudomonadati > Pseudomonadota > Gammaproteobacteria > Enterobacterales > Enterobacteriaceae > Klebsiella > Klebsiella sp. HMSC25G12. The sequence goes on from NZ_KV789874.1 coordinate 9,892, forward strand.
CTACCTTGTGGTCGGAATGGCAGAAAAGCAACATGATAAAAACTACATTGCACAGATGCTGTTTGGGCCAGAAGGGATAATCGGCAGTTACAGGCAAATCCATCTTTCGCAGGAAAGCCAAAAATGGGCCAGCGCGGGAGAACACTGGCGAGTGTTTGATACCGCGCTTGGCAGAATTGGATTGTTGTCAGGTCACGATGCCCTGTTTCCCGAATCAGCACGAATTCTCGCTTTAATGGGATGCGATATTATTGCGTGTTCTGCTGCGCTTTCGGCAGGATTTACCGCCGCCCACGCGGGCAGCTCTGTGACACAGAATTTCCCTATCCCAACAGGGGCCGATCCGCTGCATTGGCACTTATTCAGAACCCGTGCGGGAGAAAACAATCTTTATCTGGTTTTTGCTAATGCACTTGATGGTATAGATGGGGCAGGAGGATTTAGCGGAATTTTCGGGCCAGAAACCTTCACTTTTCCACGGCAAGAACGGCTGCTTTGGCAGGAAACGCTGGTCACAACACAAATCGTCGACACACGCTCTCTTGCTGACAGCCCTTATCCAACCAATGTGGTACGGCGTAAAGATCTGGTTGCCATGCGCCAACCCCATCACTATAAACCGCTGCTGTATTAAGCCTTTTCGTTACAACCCGGGTTAATAATTGCGCCCTTCATCACTGATGAGAAGCAATGAAAAAAACCCAGACTATTAACTAAAGTAAGCGTGCAGCGAGAACCGTATTGACGGGGATGTGTTATTCAGTTGGCAGTGCTACGCGCCAGGGGAGTAGTTCGCTGACCCGGTTTATCGGCCAGTCAGCAATGACGTCAAGGACATAACGGAGGTAGCTTTCTGGCTCCACTCCGTTCAGTTTGCATGTCCCGATCAGGCTGTACAGCAGCGCTCCCCGCTCTCCTCCATGATCCGAACCGAAGAACAGGTAGTTTTTGCGGCCCAGGCTGACCATCCGTAGCGCATTCTCAGCTATGTTGTTATCTGCCTCGGCCCAGCCGTCGTCAGTATAGTAAGGGCTTTGTTGAATAAATCGAACTTTTG
>NZ_KV789875.1:0-4456 GCF_001807705.1 Klebsiella sp. HMSC25G12
AATTGCAATATCTGTGTGAACTTACACAGGAGAAAAAGGCTATTGTTAACACTAGGCTGTAATGTCCCCTTTGACCCATTCTGAAATGTCCCCGTAGCTTCTCAGGCAGGATATTTCATGACAAAAGAGACCATTAGCATGAGCCTTAAAGAACTTGACCGTCTCCAGATAATTCGGGATTCAGTCAGCCGCCAGATCACCCAGGAGCAGGCTGCGGACCGTATAGGCATATCAATCCGGCAGGTGAAACGTCTCGTTCAGCGCTACCGGATTGAAGGTCCTCAGGGACTGGTTTCTCGTCGCCGAGGACAACGTCCCAATAATGCTTTTACGTCGGAATTTCGGACTCTCGTCATCTCACTTGTCAGAGATAAATATCCGGATTTCGGCCCCACTTTTGCCTGTGAGAAATTACGGAAGCTCCATGAGCTGGCTTTGTCGGCCGAAACTTTGCGCAAGTGGATGGTTGAGGAAGGTTTATGGCGTGAGCGCCGCCGAAAAACTGCCCGCATTTATCAGCGTCGGCAACGGCGCCCATGCTATGGCGAACTTATCCAGATTGATGGTTCTCCGCATGACTGGTTTGAAGAGCGAGGGCCTCGCTGTACATTAATTGTCTTTATTGATGACGCCACCAGTGCGCTTATGGCGCTCCGCTTCGCTCCTGCAGAAACGACCCGCGCTTACATGGAAACGTTACGTGATTATCTCGACAAATATGGGCGTCCCCTTGCCCTGTATTCTGACAGACACAGTATTTTCCGCGTGAATAATCCGGAACGTGAAGGCGAGCTGACGCAATTTACCCGTGCAATTAAAACTCTTGGGATCGAGCCAATTCACGCTAACAGCCCTCAGGCTAAAGGCCGGGTTGAGCGTGCCAATCAGACGTTACAGGACAGACTAGACTGGCCCCCTGAATCTCCAGACAGTTGGTATCACTTAAATTAGTGATAGTCTTAATACTAGTTTTAGACTAGTCGTTGGAGTCCGAATGATTGATGTTCTAGGTCCAGAGAAGCGCAGACGGCGCAGCGTTCAGGAAAAAATCGCCATTGTTCAGCAGAGCTTTGAGCCCGGAATGACCGTGTCGCTGGTCGCCCGTCAGCATGGCGTTGCTGCCAGTCAGCTGTTCCTGTGGCGTAAGCAATATCAGGAAGGCAGTCTCACTGCTGTTGCCGCTGGTGAACAGGTTGTACCCGCGTCGGAGCTGGCATCTGCAATGAAGCAAATTAAAGAGTTACAGCGCCTGCTGGGCAAAAAAACCATGGAAAACGAGCTGCTGAAAGAAGCCGTTGAATATGGCCGACAAAAAAGTGGATACTGCACGTGCCCTTGTTGCCGGAGGATGGCGAATAAGCCTTGTCAGTCGTTGCCTCCGGGTCTCACGTGCGCAACTGCATGCCATGGCCCGTCGGTCGAAGGGCTGGCAGGATCGTCGGTGCAAGCGCAAGCCTGATGATACTGAAGCGCTGGCTCGTATCCATACCGTTATCGACGATCTGCCCACCTATGGTTATCGTCGTGTATGGGCACTGCTGCGCAGACAATCAGAAACTGACGACATGGCGGTGATCAATGCCAAACGCGTATACCGCATCATGCGTCAGAATGCGCTGCTGCTTGAGCGTAAACCGGCAATACCGCCCTCGAAGCGGGCGCATAGAGGGAAAGTGGCCGTTGGAGAAAGTAACCAGCGGTGGTGCTCCGACGGCTTCGAGTTCAGCTGTGATAACGGTGAAAAACTGCGGGTCACGTTCGCGCTGGACTGTTGCGATCGCGAGGCACTTCACTGGGCAGCAAGTACCGGTGGATATGACAGTGAAACCGTGCAGGACGTCATGCTGGGTGCAGTAGAGCGTCGCTTCTGTAACAGGCTGCCGACATCCCCCGTTGAGTGGCTGACAGACAACGGTTCAGCCTACCGTTCTCATCAGACGCGTCAGTTAGCCAGAATGGTAGGACTGGAGCCAAAACATACGGCGGTACGTAGTCCAGAAAGCAACGGAATGGCGGAGAGCTTCGTGAAAACGATGAAGCGCGACTACATCAGCATCATGCAAAAACCTGACGGGTTAACAGCGGCAAAGAACCTTGCGGAGGCCTTCGAACATTACAACGAATGGCATCCGCACAGTGCACTGGGATATCGTTCGCCACGGGAATATCTGCGGCGGCGAACCAGTAATGGGTTAAGCGATAAAAAGTGTCTGGAAATATAGGGGCCAATCCACAGACTGGTTAAAGAATTACGTCTTCGCAATATCAGTGATATCGAAACAGCTAACCTGTGGTTGTCTGAGTTTGTGAAAGATTACAACTCTCGCTTCGCTTCGATCCCCCGTGAAAATGGTAACGCCCACAGGGAGATTCTTCATTCTCCGGAAGAACTTAACTACATACTCAGTTATCAGTCCCGTCGTGTGCTTTCCAAGAATCTGACCTTTCAGTATAAAACGAGTGCATATCAGATCCGTTCAGAAGGGCAGGGATACCGTCTCAGGCTTGCGATTGTCACGGTTTGCGAGAACTTTAACGGTGAAATAACGGTGCTTCATGAAAGTCGGTCGTTGGGTTACGAGAAATATGTCGATGGGCCTGAACCAATACCGCTTGATGATGAAAAGAGCGTACATGAGCGTGTGGATAATGCGAGGTTTGGTTTGCGATCAGAATATTACGTCAAACCTGCTGCTGACCATCCCTGGATGACACGGAGAACGCAGAGTAAAGATGATGTGAAGCCGCCAACGTTACCCAGAAAGAAAGTAGGCCCGGATACGACCCCAAAATAGTGCTTACAGCATTCGTCAATTGCGATTAAGGGTTGCATTATAAATGTCGTCGTTTTCGCGTTTGCCTACGCCGATAACAGTGACTGTGACAATGTCGTCCTCTACACGATAGACAAGGCGATATCCGGCACCACGTAGCTTAATTTTATACTGGTCCTTACGTCCATGTAGCTGTGATGCCGGAACTCTGGGGTTCTCCAGGCGCTCTTTGAGTTTCTTTTTGAACTGTACCTGTAGTGTATGACCCAGCTTCTTCCATTCTTTCAGAGCGGATTCGTTGAAAGCCAGCTTATAGGTCATCAATATTGACCTCTATAACCTTTTCTCCGCTTCGCTCATCAGCCATCCGTCCCAGCTCTTCATCTTCCAGAAGCTCCATCAACTGGGCATAGAGTGCCGGTGGCACACAGTAGAATGCAGGCTCATTACGATTAAGAATGGCTACCGGAGCGCCATCCCCGGCGTGGAAAGTACCCATAGGGTCACGTTTAAGTTCAGTAATGCTAGCTGCTGTAGTGGTCAGAACCTGAAATGCCATAATGTTACCTCCTAGGTTTAAGTGTTCATTGTAGCGCGTTTAAAAGCATTCTTAAAGGTGCTTTTAATTGAGTTCTACCCGGTGAAAATGCCGGGGGCATGTTATGACTTAATGAGAAAAGTTGCAGAAACAGGGGGGAGGGGAGGCAAATGTATTGAAATTAGAACCTAAGCACTTTTGTGTATTTATATGCAGCGAGGTAAAATTCATCTCCTGCGTTTCTGGCAGGTTTGTTGGGGGTTTGTTGCTTGTTTCACCCGGTTTCCCGTCAGAATTGCTCTCAGGCCGTCTCTGTCTAGCCAATGTTGAAATGTCGTGCTCAAAACAAGTCAGAGATGACGTCTGGGAGAGTCTGGAAAATTCCTTCTTTAGTCTTAGTCAGGCCTGAAGGATGGTCGCGGATGCCAGGCTTTCTCAGTAATCATCAGTTTCCGAACGGTCTCTTTTGAAATCCGGACACTGTATTCTGTGGTCAGTATTCGCCAGATTGCTGTCGGATTCATACCCCGGCCGCGTGAGCGAATAAGCTGCAGTGCCTGATCTCTGATGGTGGTGTTTAACTGATGATTGCCGGGCTTTCCACGGCGCCGGCTGACCAGACCAGCCGGCCCCAGCTCACGATAGCGTTTAATCAGGCGGGAGCACTGACGACGGGTGAGCTCCATGGATTCCGCCACTTCTGCCAGCGTAATTTCCCGCGCCACATAGGCCTCAATCAAATCCAGGCGCAACGCTTCATGTAATGTCAGAAGCACTGGTTTTTTGTCGTCCATTTTTCTCTCATCATTCAGCCGTGTCAGATCTGCAGGTGAGGGAAGGGCTCATCGCTTCAGGCTGGGGACAAAATCCTGCGGGCTGGCCAGCACCGGATTGATCGCCCTTAGCTCTTCCAGTACGCGCTCCTGGGCACGCCTGCGGGGCATTTTTTTGCTGCGCATTCGCTTTCCTTCAGCCCCCAGCTCGTCCTGTTTCTGCTGCGCCAGTTTCAAAACGGCACCCAGTCGTTTGTTGTCAACAACCGCACCCTGATCAACGCAGGCGAGTTTATCGAAAATCTTATAGCCCAGTGGCCGGTGCAGATGCCGGAAAGCAATGCTTCCGTCAGGGTAATCATAAACGGTAA
>NZ_KV789876.1:0-49735 GCF_001807705.1 Klebsiella sp. HMSC25G12
CACGGTGGCGCTACGCTTACCGTGGCTACGGTATTTGCAGTCAAGTAGCCCGGCTAAGGCGCGAGCGCCGCAAGCCGGGAGTCATAACGCTTTATTACACGTCTTCCAGCGAATAGGGCAGCGGTTCGATGCGCAGGCTTCCGGCATCGTCGCGCACGCGGAAGATGCTGTCCGGCTCCATATCGTTATTCATCACCACCTGCACCAGCAACTGGCCATCATCCAGCTGAACCGCCGCAAGCACCGTCCCGGTGCGGCGCCAGTTGTCGCCCATTTTCAGCTCCAGATCTTCCCCCGCTTCCGGCACCCGGCTGGCGGTCCCTGACAGCGTCCACAGCGCGCGCTTATTGGCGCCGCGGAATTTCGCCCGCGCCACCATCTCCTGACCGGTGTAGCAGCCTTTCCTGAAGCTGATACCGCCCAGCGCCTGCAGGTTGGTCGCCTGCGGAATGAACTGCCCGCTGTTGGCGCTGTCGATAACCGGCAGACCGGCTTCAATATTCAGCGCCAGCCACTGCTGGCTGTTATTGAGCTGCGCTTCGCCGCGCAGCGCATCGGTAACGCGATTGGCGGTGTCGACATCAGTCACCAGCAGGAAGCGTTCACCTGGATGTTCAAACCACAGCAGGCTGGTGGCGTCTTCGCTGACCACCGGGGTGGCCGCGTCGGGCAGGGCGGCGAACAACGGCGCCAGCGCGGCGCGCGCCTGGAAGCCGGCCACCCCCAACAGAACCAGATCGTCGTTGGCGGCGATGGTGACTTTAGAGAAGACGGCATATTTTTTCAGTTCGGTCAGCTGTACGTCGCGCAGGCTGCGGCGCTCGATCCATGCGAAGCCGCCGTCGCGGCGGAATACGCGCAGATTGCTCCACATCTTGCCTTTGGCGTCACAGTGGGCGGCAAGCAGATGCTGAGCATCGGTGAGATTGCTCACATCGGCGGTAATCTGCCCCTGCAGATATTTTTCGCTATCCGGCCCGCTAATCGTCGCCAGCGCCCAGTCATCCAGGGTCATCAGCGTTAACGGCAGACGAGCGGAAGAGGAAGGCTGACGCGGAGGAAAAGGTGTAAAAGCCATAGTCATATCCTGAATCGCTTAACGCAGTGTGTGTGACCAATGGTAAAAGAGCTATAGTGCATTGCAAGTGCTTTCAACAGGCCATTTGTGCGCTGGCGTGAGACAGCCGCCTGACGCAGGGAATCAATAAGCCCATCATTATTTTATGGTTTTTATGGAAGGATGCTCGCATTCAGCGATATTCCTGTAAAGTTACGGCAGAAAACGGGTTAAACTAACCTATATTTTGCTGCTGGAAGGTCAACATGGACATTAACAATAAAGCACGTATCCACTGGGCATGCCGCCGCGGGATGCGCGAACTCGACATCTCCATCATGCCGTTCTTTGAGTATGAGTACGATACCCTCAGCGACGCTGACAAACAGCTGTTCATTCGCCTGCTGGAAAATGACGATCCGGATCTGTTCAACTGGCTGATGAATCACGGCAAACCGGCCGATGCGGAGCTGCAGCGGATGGTAACCTTAATTCAGACACGGAATCGGGAACGTGGTCCTGTGGCAATCTGATCTCCGTATCTCCTGGCGCGCGCAGTGGTTTTCCCTGCTGCTCCACGGCGTTGTGGCGGCGCTGGTGCTGTTGGTTCCCTGGCCGCTAAGCTACACCCCGATCTGGCTGCTGCTGTTGTCGCTGGTAGTGTTTGACTGCGTGCGCAGCCAGCGGCGGATCCATGCCCGTCGCGGAGAGATAAAACTGCTCACCGATTCCCGTCTTCGCTGGCAAAACGCCGAATGGGAGATCCTCGGGACGCCGTGGGTCATCAATAGCGGTATGCTGCTGCGTTTACGCCATGTCGATACCCGGCGCGGGCAGCATCTGTGGCTGGCGGCGGATAGCATGGATGCCGGAGAATGGCGCGATCTGCGCCGGCTGGTGCTGCAAAAACCGGCGCAGGAGTAAGCGGCGTCAGGAGAAGTGTTCGGCCATTTCGCCGAGGATCTGCTCGCACCAGCTCTGGATGCGCTCGTCGCTCAGGTCGTACTGATTGGTTTCATCCAGCGCCAGGCCAACGAACAGTTGGCCATCGGCGATAACCGGTTTTGGACTGGTGAACTCATAGCCTTCGGTTGGCCAGTAGCCGACAAACTTCACGCCTTTGGTCGCCAGCTTGTCGTGCAGCATGCCCAGTGCGTCAAGGAACCATTCGCCATAGCCCAGCTGATCGCCCATGCCGTACAGTGCGACGATTTTGCCTTCCAGGTCCAGGGTATCCAGTTGCTCCCAGACCGCCTCCCAGTCTTCCTGAATTTCGCCGAAATCCCAGGTCGGGATGCCGAGGATCAGTACGTCGTACTGGCTCATCAGCGCGGGGGAATCGTCTTTCAGATTGTGCAGCGTCACCAGCTCAGGGCCGATGATATCGCGGATTTTCTCCGCAGCCATTTCGGTATAGCAGGTACTGGAGCCGTAAAAAAGACCTATATTCATCGCGTAAACGTCTCAATTCTTGCCGTGAATTGCGCCCAGTGTACCAGAAAGGCGGCCTCTTAAGGCATAATGAGACCCTATAACGAACAAAGAGGCCGATGTGAAACAGGATCTGGCACAAATCGAACAGTTTCTCGATGCCCTTTGGCTGGAGCGGAATCTGGCGGAGAATACGCTCAGCGCTTACCGTCGCGATCTGACGATGTTAGTCGAGTGGCTGCACCATCGCGGCCTGTCGCTGGCCAGCGTCGGCAGCGACGATCTGCAGGCGCTGCTGGCTGAGCGGCAAACCGGCGGCTACAAAGCAACGAGCACCGCACGTCTGCTCAGCGCCGTGCGCCGGTTCTTCCAGCATCTGTACCGGGAAAAAATTCGCCCGGACGATCCCAGCGCGCTGCTGGCTTCGCCGAAGCTACCGCAGCGGTTGCCGAAGGATCTCAGCGAGGCGCAGGTTGAACGTCTGCTGCAGGCGCCGCTGGTGGAGCAGCCGCTGGAGTTACGCGATAAGGCGATGCTGGAAGTGCTGTATGCCACCGGCCTGCGCGTCTCGGAACTGGTTGGCCTGACGATGAGCGATATCAGCCTGCGTCAGGGCGTGTTGCGGGTCATTGGTAAAGGCAACAAAGAACGGCTGGTGCCGCTGGGCGAAGAGGCGGTAATGTGGGTAGAAAATTACCTCGAATATGGTCGCCCGTGGCTACTGAATGGCGTGGCGTCGGATGTCTTATTTCCCAGCCAGCGCGCACAGCAGATGACGCGTCAGACCTTCTGGCACCGCATTAAACACTATGCCGTCCTGGCGGGGATCGACAGCGCGAAACTCTCCCCGCACGTATTACGCCATGCCTTCGCCACGCATTTGCTCAATCACGGCGCCGACCTGCGCGTGGTGCAGATGCTGTTAGGACACAGCGATCTCTCCACCACGCAGATCTACACCCACGTGGCGACCGAGCGTCTGCGACAACTTCATCAACAGCACCACCCGCGGGCGTGAGTGCTGAACAAAAGGACTGAGTATGAAAAAAGGTTTATTGATGTTCACTCTGCTGGCAGCCTCGCTTTCCGGCGCGGCGCATGCCGATAGCGCGGCGATCAAACAGTCGCTGGCGAAGCTGGGTGTGCAGAGTACTGATATTCAACCGTCGCCGGTTTCCGGGATGAGCACGGTGCTGACCGACAGCGGCGTCCTGTACGTTACCGACGATGGCAAACACATCATCCAGGGGCCGATGTACGATGTGAGCGGCGCGCAGCCGGTCAACGTCACCAACCAGTTGCTGGTCGGTAAGCTGAACGCACTGAGCAACGAGATGATTGTCTATAAAGCGCCGAAGGAGCAGCACGTCATTACCGTCTTTACCGATATCACCTGCGGCTACTGCCATAAACTGCACGAGCAGATGAACGACTACAACGCGCTGGGCATCACTGTGCGCTATCTGGCCTTCCCGCGCCAGGGGCTGCAGAGCCAGGCCGAGCAGGACATGAAGGCTATCTGGTGTGCGAAAGATCGCAACAAAGCGCTGGATGACGCCATGAACGGCAAAGGCGTGCAGCCGGCAAGCTGCAATGTGGATATCGCCAAACATTACACCCTCGGCGTGCAGATGGGCGTCAACGGCACCCCGGCGATGGTTCTCAGCAACGGTATGGTGTTGCCGGGCTATCAGGGGCCGAAAGAGCTGAAAGCGTTCCTCGACGAGCATAAAAAACAGACAAGCGGTAACTGATTCGCGTGAAACAACAGATACAACTACGCCGCCGTGAGGCGGTTGACGGCGTCGATCTCCCTGCCGACCTGCCGCCGCTGCTGCAGCGGCTGTATGCCAGCCGCGGCGTGCGCAGCGCGCAGGAGCTGGAGCGCAGCGTCAAAGGCATGCTGCCGTGGACGCAGCTCACTGGCGTTGAAAAAGCGGTTGAAATGCTGCATGAGGCTTTCGAGAAAGGGTTACATATTGTGGTGGTCGGCGATTTTGATGCCGACGGCGCCACCAGTACCGCCCTTAGCGTGCTGGCGCTACGCGCGCTGGGCTACGGTAACGTCTCCTATCTTGTGCCCAACCGTTTTGAAGACGGCTACGGTTTAAGCCCGGAAGTGGTCGATCAGGCGCACGCCCGCGGCGCGCAGATGATCATGACCGTTGATAACGGCATTTCGTCACATGCCGGTGTCGATCACGCCCATGCGTTGGGCATTCCGGTGCTGGTGACCGATCACCACCTGCCGGGCGAGACGCTACCGGCGGCCGAGGCCATCGTTAACCCTAACCTGCGCGATTGTGACTTCCCGTCGAAATCACTGGCCGGGGTGGGGGTGGCGTTTTATCTGATGCTGGCGCTGCGTACTTTCCTGCGCGATAAAGGCTGGTTCGACGCCCGCGGCATAGCCGCGCCGAACCTGGCTGAGCTGCTGGATCTGGTGGCGCTGGGCACCGTCGCGGACGTCGTGCCGCTGGATGCCAACAACCGCATCCTGACCTGGCAGGGGTTAAGCCGCATTCGCGCCGGCAAATGTCGGCCAGGCATTAAAGCGCTGCTGGAAATTGCCAACCGTGACCCGCAAAAACTGGCGGCCAGCGACCTCGGTTTCGCCCTTGGGCCGCGCCTCAATGCGGCGGGGCGGCTGGATGATATGTCCGTCGGCGTGGCGCTGCTGCTGTGCGATAACATCGGCGAAGCGCGCGTGTTAGCCAATGAGCTTGATGCGCTCAACCAGACGCGTAAAGAGATTGAACAGGGGATGCAGGCCGAAGCGTTGACCCTGTGTCAGCAACTGGAACGCAGCAGCGACACCCTGCCTGGCGGGCTGGCGATGTACCATCCGCAGTGGCATCAGGGGGTGGTCGGCATTCTGGCATCACGCATTAAGGAGCGCTTCCATCGCCCGGTTATCGCTTTTGCGCCGACCGGCGACGGCACGCTGAAAGGTTCCGGCCGCTCTATTCAGGGGCTGCACATGCGCGATGCGCTGGAGCGCCTGGATACGCTCTATCCGGGACTGATCCTGAAGTTCGGCGGCCATGCTATGGCGGCGGGTTTATCGCTGGAAGAGGCGCGCTTTGAGGAGTTTCAACAGCGCTTCGGCGAACTGGTGACTGAGTGGCTGGATCCCGCATTATTGCAGGGCGAGGTGGTCTCCGACGGCCCGCTGGCGGCGACGGAGATGAGCATGGAAGTGGCGCAGATGCTGCGCGATGCCGGACCATGGGGGCAGATGTTCCCGGAACCGTTGTTTGATGGCCGTTTTCGCCTGCTGCAGCAGCGGCTGGTGGGCGAGCGTCACCTGAAAGTGATGGTCGAACCGGTTGGCGGCGGCCCGCTGCTGGACGGTATTGCTTTCAACGTTGATACTTCCATTTGGCCGGACAACGGCGTGCGCGAAGTGCAGTTAGCCTACAAGCTCGACATCAACGAGTTCCGCGGCAACCGTAGCCTGCAGCTGATCATCGATCACCTCTGGCCAAATTGACAACAGTGTATGAATAAGGGCGCGAATCCGGTAGAATTCCGCTCTTATCACCGCATTTTGACAAATCCATTAAAAGAAACCGACCATGTTTGAAATAAATCCGGTAAAAAACCGCATTCAGGACCTCACGGAGCGCTCCGACGTTCTTAGGGGGTATCTTTGACTACGATGCCAAGAAAGAGCGTCTCGAAGAAGTAAACGCCGAGCTGGAACAGCCGGACGTCTGGAACGAACCTGAACGCGCCCAGGCGCTGGGTAAAGAGCGTTCTTCCCTGGAAGCCATTGTGGATACCCTGGATCAGATGTCCCAGGGGCTGGAAGACGTGGCTGGTCTGCTGGAGCTGGCGGTTGAAGCCGAAGACGAAGAGACCTTCAACGAAGCGGTTGCTGAGCTGGATGGGCTGGAAGAGAAGCTGGCGCAGCTTGAGTTCCGCCGCATGTTCTCCGGCGAATACGACAGCGCCGACTGCTACCTCGATATTCAGGCCGGTTCCGGCGGCACCGAAGCCCAGGACTGGGCCAGCATGCTGATGCGCATGTACCTGCGCTGGGCGGAAGCCCGCGGCTTTAAGACCGAAATCATCGAAGAATCCGAAGGTGAAGTTGCGGGCATTAAATCCGTGACCATCAAAATCATTGGCGATTACGCCTACGGCTGGCTGCGTACGGAAACCGGCGTTCACCGCCTGGTGCGTAAGAGCCCGTTCGATTCCGGTGGCCGTCGTCATACCTCCTTTAGCTCGGCGTTCGTTTATCCGGAAGTGGATGACGATATCGATATCGAAATTAACCCGGCCGATCTGCGTATCGACGTTTATCGCGCATCCGGCGCCGGTGGACAGCACGTTAACCGTACGGAATCCGCGGTGCGTATTACCCACATCCCGACCGGGTTGGTGACGCAGTGCCAGAACGACCGTTCGCAGCACAAGAACAAAGACCAGGCCATGAAGCAGATGAAAGCGAAGCTTTATGAGCTGGAGATGCAGAAGAAAAATGCCGAGAAGCAGGCGATGGAAGACAACAAGTCCGACATCGGCTGGGGCAGCCAGATCCGCTCTTACGTGCTGGACGACTCGCGTATTAAAGATCTGCGTACCGGGGTGGAAACCCGCAACACTCAGGCGGTGCTCGACGGCAGCCTGGACCAATTTATCGAAGCAAGTTTGAAAGCAGGGTTATGAGGAACCAACATGTCTGAACAACAAGCACAGGGCGCTGACGCGGCAATTGACCTTAATAATGAACTGAAAACCCGCCGTGAGAAGCTGGCCGCGCTGCGTGAGCAGGGCGTCGCTTTCCCGAACGATTTCCGTCGTGACCATACCTCTGACCAACTGCACGCTGACTTCGATGCGAAAGAAAACGAAGAGCTGGAAGCGCTGAACGTTGAAGTGGCCGTTGCTGGCCGCATGATGACCCGTCGTATTATGGGTAAAGCGTCTTTCGTTACCCTGCAGGACGTGGGCGGCCGCATTCAGCTATACGTCGCGCGTGATGACCTGGCGGAAGGCGTTTATAACGACCAGTTCAAAAAATGGGATCTTGGCGACATCATCGCCGCCCGCGGTAAGCTGTTCAAGACTAAAACCGGCGAGCTGTCCATCCACTGCACCGAGCTGCGTCTGCTGACCAAAGCCCTGCGTCCGCTGCCGGACAAATTCCACGGCCTGCAGGATCAGGAAGCGCGCTATCGTCAGCGTTACCTCGATCTGATCTCCAACGATGAATCTCGCAACACTTTCAAAGTGCGTTCGCAGATCCTGGCGGGTATTCGTCAGTTCATGGTTGGCCGCGGCTTTATGGAAGTGGAAACCCCGATGATGCAGGTGATCCCGGGCGGTGCTTCCGCGCGTCCGTTCATCACCCATCACAATGCGCTGGATCTGGACATGTACCTGCGTATCGCGCCGGAACTGTACCTCAAGCGTCTGGTGGTTGGCGGCTTCGAACGCGTCTTCGAGATCAACCGTAACTTCCGTAACGAAGGGATCTCCGTTCGTCATAACCCAGAGTTCACCATGATGGAACTCTATATGGCATACGCGGATTACAAAGATCTGATCGAGCTGACCGAATCCCTGTTCCGCACCCTGGCGCAGGACATCCTCGGCAACACTGAAGTGCCTTACGGCGACCAGGTGTTCGACTTCGGCAAGCCGTTTGAAAAACTGACCATGCGTGAAGCTATCAAGAAATACCGTCCGGAAACCGAGATGGCGGATCTGGATAACTTCGATTCCGCGAAAGCGATCGCTGAGTCCATCGGCATTAAAGTTGAGAAGAGCTGGGGTCTGGGCCGTATCGTGACCGAGATCTTCGAAGAAGTGGCGGAAGCGCATCTGATTCAGCCGACCTTCATCACCGAATACCCGGCGGAAGTTTCTCCGCTGGCGCGCCGTAACGACGTGAATCCGGAAATCACCGACCGTTTCGAGTTCTTTATCGGCGGCCGTGAAATCGGTAACGGCTTTAGCGAGCTGAACGACGCTGAAGATCAGGCGCAGCGATTCCAGGATCAGGTTGATGCGAAAGCCGCCGGCGACGACGAAGCGATGTTCTACGACGAAGACTACGTCACCGCGCTGGAACACGGCCTGCCGCCGACCGCTGGTCTGGGTATCGGTATCGACCGTATGGTCATGCTGTTCACTAACAGCCACACCATCCGCGACGTGATCCTGTTCCCGGCGATGCGTCCGCAGAAATAATCGCCCTTCGCGAAATACAAAAAACCCGGCTTGCCGGGTTTTTTTATGTCTGATATGAGGGCCGAAGCCTGACGTAGCCCGGCGCAGCGCAAGCCGGGGAATCCCGGATAGCGGCGTAAATGCCTTATCCGGGCTACGCAATGGCGCAGAACCGTAGGCCTGTGCAAGCGTAGCGCCGCCAGGCATTAATGACAGGCACAGAGCTGCGCCTGGCCTGGAGAATAGTCAGCTTACCCGCGCAGACGCGCAACGAAATCGATCAGCGCCTGGCGGGCGTCCTGGTTTTCCGCTTCCAGTACCATCCACGGGCTAAACGCCCACGGCGTGGCGGCCAGCGCGCTTAACATCGTTTCCAGGTCAACCCACTGATAATCCATGACTTCATCGTCGTTAGGCTGCACTTGGCTGACCACGCGTGCGGCATACACCGGGCACACTTCGTTCTCAACAATGCCGTTGGGGGCGACCGCCCGGTAGCGGAAGGCCGGGTGAATCGGCGCGATATCGGCGATCTCCACGCCGAGCTCGAAGCGGCAGCGGCGCGTGACGGCCTGCTCGAAGGTCTCGCCCTGCTGGGGGTGTCCGCAGACCGAGTTAGTCCACACCCCGGGCCAGGCTTTTTTGCCCAGCGAACGACGGGTGACCAGAAACTGACCCTGCTGATTAAACAACCAGCAGGAAAACGCGAGATGTAAAGGGGTATCAAGCGTGTGGGCGGCATACTTCTCCAGCATACCGGCAGGTTGATCCTGCTCATCCAGTAAAATGACGTGTTCCCCGGCCATGACGACTCCTGAAAATAAAAAATGACCCGGCACAAACCCGCCGGGTCATGTACTCAGGCCACTAGGGTAGCCCATAAATGGGAGAAAGGCATTACCAAAACAAGCCCTGGAGGCTGGTCTGCGAGCGGCAGCCTGGGACTGCGGGGCGTGCCCTCCACGACGTGCGGTATGAACGTGAATCTTTCCGTCGCTGGCCGAACGTGATGCCAGAGGGTCATCTGTTAGCCTTCAGGGATGACGCCCTGCGCCGCGGGCTGGTATGATATTCGCCCTGATTGCGAGGTAAGTGGTTGTGTTAAGTGCAGGATGCCTGATGATGAAACGCTTTTATATGACACTGATGCTGGCGACAAGCCTGGTGCTGGCCGGTTGCTCCAGCACCTCCGACTCCGGTGCCACCTACACCGTCAAACGTGGCGATACCCTGTACGGCATCTCGCGCACCACCGGCACCAGCGTTCGCGATCTGGCTCGTCTGAATAACATTTCGCCGCCTTACACCATTGAGGTGGGGCAGAAGCTGAAGCTTAACGGCAGCGGCGCGTCAAAGACGACGAAGAAAAAATCTTCCTCTACGCGCACTGCGGCGGTCACCCCTTCATCTGCGGTACCTCAATCCTCCTGGCCGCCGGTAGGACAGCGCTGCTGGCGCTGGCCGACCAGTGGCAAAGTGGTCCTGCCTTATTCCACCGCCGATGGCGGCAATAAGGGCATTGATATTGCCGGGACCCGCGGGCAGCCGGTGTATGCCGCCGGGGCGGGCAAGGTGGTGTACGTCGGCAACCAGCTGCGCGGCTATGGCAACCTGATCATGATTAAGCACAGCGAGGATTACATCACCGCCTACGCCCACAACGATAAGCTGATGGTGAATAATGGCCAGAGCGTGAAGGCCGGCCAGCAAATTGCCACCATGGGCAGTACGGATGCCGACTCTGTGCGCCTGCATTTCCAGATCCGCTATCGGGCCACGGCCATCGATCCGCTGCGCTATCTGCCGCCGCAGGGCAGTAAACCTAAGTGCTAAAAGGTTATTTTATCGCCAGTCAGCATCTGGCAGGCTTGTCACAGGGTGCGTAAGGGCTATAATGCTTCTCGCACCTCTTCGCGGGCGTAGTTCAATGGTAGAACGAGAGCTTCCCAAGCTCTATACGAGGGTTCGATTCCCTTCGCCCGCTCCAAATTCAAATCTCCTGAAGTCTACCCAACTCACTTTTCCCTAGATAAATCAGCGGTTATAGCTTTCTGTCAGTCTATTGAACTCCGACGGAGCACTCCATTTTGGTTGCGGGATCGGCGTTTTGCGCTGCTGGCGCTGGCGTCGTAGCGTTTAGTGATATTTTCGCATTTATCCTGTTTCCGCAGGATGAGTAATTTTACGCAACCGGCTCGCGCTGACGACGACCGATACCGTAGAGGCCGCGGCAGCGCTCCACAGCGCAACATGAATTGACCTTTCATCTGCTGCCAGCAGAACGGCTACGGCGGCGGCTCCCAGGCACTGCCCGAAAGTGCGCATAATGGATAAAACACCGGACGCATAACTCGCGTGCTCACGAATAACGTTTGAGAGCATTTCCCGGTTATTGGGACTCTGAAAGCAGCCAAACCCTATTCCGCACACCAGACTTCGCAGGCAGATATCCCACATTGAAGGGCCGGCGGGTAACGTCGCCAGCAGGATCAAACCGACGACAAAAATCACCAGCCCCAGGGTGGATATCGCCGGGGCTGATATCGTGTCCGCCCAACGGCCTGCATGCGGCGCAATCAGCACGATCCCTAACGGCCACGGCGTAAACAGCAGGGCAGACACTACCGGACTGTAGCCGTATTCGCTCTGAAACAGGAAGGGCAGCGTAATAAAGGTGATCCCCTGGCTAACAAAAGCAATCATCGACGTGAAGGCCGCGAGGGTAAAACGTTCATTTTTAAACATGGTCGGCGGCAGTAAGGGATGATCCGTGCGGCGGATTTGCCAGATAAAAGCCATGCCGCTCAGCGCAGCGAGAGCCATCCAGCAAAGGCTGCCGAATTGAGAAGTAGCGTTCTGTAGGCTGTTCGCCGCCATGATCGTCGAACCCAACAGCAGCGCCGACAATATGGCGCCCACGGTGTCGAAGGGCGCCTGCATAGGGATCGCATCCCGCGGCAGCGCTCTGACCGCCAGCAGTAAGGCGAGGGTGCCGGGAAGAACGTTTATCGCAAACAGCCATTGCCAGCTCAGGGTGTGAAGGATCGTACCGCCCAATACCGGGCCGATAGCGGAGCTGGAGGCAATGAGCAGGGCATGGAACCCCAGAATGCGGCCAAGTAATCGTCCGGGAAATACGGACCTGAGTATTGCGGGGGCAATACTCAGCGTCGCCGCGCCGCCGATCCCCTGAAGCACGCGCATACCGATAAGCACTTCGGGCTTATTCGCCAGCGCGCAACCCAGTGATGTCAGGGTAAAGGTCGTCAGGCCCGCCAGAAATACGGGGCGATAACCCAGACGGGCCGCAAGCGCCGCGAATATCGCCAGCGTCATCGCAGCCGCCAGCAGATACCCGTTGGCGAACCAGACGGCAATACTGGCAGGTACCTGCATCTCCTGAGCCATTGAGGGCAGGGCAATGTTGATCATGGTGCCATCAAACACGCCCATTAAGGTGGTGGTCATTATTGCGGCCATCACCCGTGCACGCGCCGGGCCAGGCAGTCCTTCGTCGCCGGGTTGGCTGGAAAAGAGCGTCATCATTTGTCCTCTGAGAAGAGTGTATGGATGACAAAACTATAAAGATGGCTTTTACTGGGCGGAAGGCGCACTACTTTCACTTTATTGTTGCATCAAACGCCTTATCTTAATGTACTGGGAGGAAGGATAATGTCTGATCCCGATTTTAATTTGCTGGTAGCACTCGACATATTGCTGAGTGAAGCGAGTGTCGCAGGTGCGGCACGTCGTCTGAACCTCAGCACCTCGGCCATGAGCCGGACATTAAGCAGGTTACGCGATGTCACAGGAGACCCGATCCTGGTGCGCGCCGGGCGTAACATGGTACTGACCCCGTGGGCCGAAGCGACCCGGGATCGCGCCAGGCGTGCAGTGCACGAGGCCAGGGCGGTATTGCAGCCCTCAACGGAAACGTTCTGCGCGAGAAGTCTGGCGCGTCTTTTTACCATCAGGGCAAACGATGGCTTTGTGGTGGCGTTTGGGCCTGCGCTCATAGCAGCGGTTGCCGACGCCGCGCCGGACGTCTGTATACGCTTCGCACCTAAGCCGGAAAAAACGTCGCGCTATCTTCGGGAAGGGCTGGTTGATCTGGAGATTGGCGTTCAGAGTAATATGGGGCCAGAAATACGGCTGCAACGACTGTTTGAGGATCGGTTTGTTGGCGTCGTGCGTAAAGGGCACCCGCTGGCTAAGCAGGCAGAAATAGGCGTGGATGATTATGTCGCCTGGGGCCATGTGGTAGCGTCACCCGATGGCGCGTTGCACGGATCCGTTGACGATGCGCTGGCCGAACTGGGGACAAAACGTAAAATTGCGAGCGTCGTACCGGGATTTCCGACAGCCCTGTCCGTGGCGCTGGAATCGGATCTTATCGCCATGATACCCGCACTCTATTTACTCAATCAGCAGGTAACGGACCAGGTACATGTTTTCGAGCTGCCGTTCAAAAGCCGTCGTATTACGGTATCGCAGATGTGGCACCCCAGAATGGAACGCGACCCCGGTCACCGCTGGCTGAGAGAGCAAATTCTTGCGATATGCGGTGTGGGGCGGTCAGTCATGACTAAGGAGCCTGTATAGCGATTGCTATAACATCAATTTATATTAAATGAATAATTCAATTCATTGATATTTAATATAAAATACATCAAGCGAAGTAGCGGTGTAGTAACTAAATTGAGATGCCCATCTCTGACCAAATAGACATGTCCGCGCTACCGTCTCGCCACAGCGATCGCTGCTTTCATGAGACTCATGACGGCATACGGAACGGCAATTTTCTCAATGAGCGATGTGAACAGACTCACGATCGAAGTCTCCATACTTCGATAGACCGTTTATGTTCTTTCCGCGAGACCTAATCGGAAGCCCTCGTGGTACCTTTAAATTAACAATTAACGATAAATAAAGGACAGCTTACCTGTCCTTTATTCTTTTTTATTCAGCTTTGCTTTCGCGCGATCGCAATACCTCGCCGACCACCGGGGCGGCGGTAAACGCATTTGGCCATCCCGCGTAGAACGCCGCCTGGGCGACCACTTCTCCGGCCTCTTCAGCCGAAAGCCCATTATCCATGGCTCTGTTCAGGTGGTAGCCAATCTGCGCGCTCTGTCCGGCGGCGATTAACGCGCTGACCGTCACCAGACTTCTGTCGCGGGGCGTAAGCGCGGGCCGTTGCCAGAGGTCGAGAAACAGCGGGTCGGCGGTAAATTTAACCAGGCCAGGCGAAATGGGGCCGACATTTTTTTCCACGGTGTCTGCACGCTGTTTCTCTACCTGTTCATTGAGTGGCAGCAGCGTTGGCGAGGCGGCGGGCAGGGCCTCTGCCGTGATGCCGCGGGCTGCAAAGATCGCTTTGGTCACGCTGACGGCTGACATTGCATTGGGCCAACCTGAGTAGAACGCCAGATGGGTAATGATCTCTGATACTTCCGCTGGCGTCACGCCGCTATCGAGCGCAACGGCAATATAGTGCTTCAGCTCGCCTGGCTGGTTGCGGGCAATCAGCATGGCTACGGTCACGATGCTACGGTCCCTGGGCGAGAGGGCTTCGCGTGTCCACAGATCTTCAGTAATTGCTTCTCGACCAAAGCGTGCCAGCGCCGGTGAGACCGCGTGAATATCAGCGTCCACAAGGGTGGAGGGGGTCATTTTCATCATAGCTTCATCTCTTTGTTCGTTGGCATAAGTAAAATCAGACAGCACAAGCGACAAGGCTGCCGCGGCAATCACGTTTTTCATGTTTTATTCTCCCTGCTGAACAGGACAGAGGGTTACCGCGTCCACACCTGATGATGGTCTTTGGCTTGCGGCGTGTTTTGCGCCATCACGCCTGTGAGAACGTGCGGCTGGTAGGCCTCTTCCAGATAGCGGATCTCCTCAGAACTGAGCCGCAGGTTCACGGCGCTGACCGCACCGTCAACATGGTGCTTTTGCGTGGCGCCGACCACCGGGGCGGTGACTTTAGTCAGCAGCCAGGCCAGCGAGATTTCGGTCATGGAGACCTGATGCCGCCCGGCAAGTTCGGCGACGCGCGCAATAATGATCCGATCCTGCTCTGCCGTGCCGTCGTATTTCCCCCGGGCATAATCATCTTCCACCGCTCGCCGTGTGTGGCCTTCTAAGCGGGAGAGACGGCCGCTGGCCAGCGCGCTATAGGGGGTCATGGCGATATTATCTTCTGCGCACAGCCCGAAGAGTTCTCGTTCGTCTTCACGCATAATCAGGTTGTAATGGCTCTGCACGGAAACAAAGGGCGTCAGTCCTTCGCGTTCGGCAAGGGCGTTCGCCTTCGCCAGCTGCCAGGCATAGCAATTGGAAATGCCAATCGCGCGCACCTTGCCGGCGGTCACGGCGGTGTGCAGCGCCTCCAGCACGTCGATAACCGGGGTGTTGTGATCCCAGATGTGGTAGATGTAGAGGTCGATGTAGTCCATCCCGAGGTTTCGCAGACTCTGGTCAAGCGAGCGGGCTATCGCCTCTTTTCCACTGATCCCCTCGGCTATCTGGGCAGCGGTTCGTGGCAGAAACTTGGTGGCCAGCACCACCTCCTCGCGTTTTGCCATCTCCCGCAGCGCCCGGCCAACGTACCGCTCACTGGAGCCGTTCTGATAGGCGATGGCGGTATCGTAAAAATTGATGCCCTTTTCGAGGCCGTAGCGAATGATGTCCCGGCTAGCTGTTTCGTCCAGCGTCCAGCGATGCTGGCCCGTCAACGGATCGCCAAACCCCATACATCCCATGCAGATGCGGGAGACCAGTAAGTCACTTTTACCGAGCCGGGTATACTGCATCGTTATTTTCTCCCTTTGGGTTATTCCACCAGAGTTTTCAGCTGCGCGATCAGTCTGGCCGCGTGCTCCCGGGCACGTGCTTTTTGCTGGGCGATTTTGTCGGCATCCCGGTCGGCGTAGCTGATGCCGCAGGTATAAACCGGCGCCAGCAGCTCAAGATTGCACAGCCTGGCCGTGGTCTCGAAGGGGAGGAGATACTCTTCAATGGCGTGGCCAAAGAAACCGTCAGTGGTGTAGAGCGCCTGCGGTGCCCCGGTAGTGAAAGAAAGAAGGAGCTTTTTACCACCCAGTTTCGCCGTTGAGCCATGCGCGAAGCCGTGAACAAAGACCTCGTCCAGCCACTGTTTCATTAACCCGGGCAGCCCATACCAGGAAAAAGGAAACTGCCAGACAATCACATCGGCCCTGAGCAGGCTTTCCTGCTCTGCACTGATGTTGATGTTGCCGTGCGGATAGAGCCTGTCCAGACGGCGGATTTCCGCGTCGGGCAGGGCGGTCGCCACTTCGTCGAGGATGGTGGCGTTGGCGATGGAATGGTTGAGGTCCGGATGTCCGGAAACGATAAGGATATGAGGCGTTCCCATCGTTACTCCTGATGTTTAAATTCGGCTGAGAAGAGATTTTCCCAGCTAATAAACGAGCCGAGTGGAATACACTCGAAGGTTAATAAACCCGCTTTTGCCAGCGGAAATTCGGCCATGACGTTATTCGCCTCTTCCACGGTGTCGCATTCGAGGAAAATAGCGACGCCGGGTCGGTCCTGACGGAAATAGATGTCGCGGATAAAGCCAGACTTATACAGTCCCCAGGCATGCAGGGCTTCCGCGGTAAGGTGCGGCGCATAGTGTTCCAGCGTCGCGCCGGGCGCAGGGATATCCAGACATAAAATTCGCATCGTTGTCTCCGGAAAGTCGTTATTAGCGGGAAGAGACAAAAGTATACGAGCCCCTGGTGGCGAAGATTAGGCGGTCATTGACTTAAGAATATTTAGCCTGTACTTAATAATCAGGCGAGGTTGGCTTAAGGAGATGCTATGAATAACGCGCTTTATAATCAGATACGCATTTTTCAGAGCATTGCGCGCGAAGGCACTATCTCGGCCGCCGCAAGGAAATTAGAAATCACGCCGCCGTCGGTCAGTAATGCCCTCAAGCTGCTGGAAGAGCACATTGGTCATCCGCTTTTTGTGCGTACGACCCGGCGAATCGAGCTGACGGAAACCGGGCAACAGCTGCTGGAGCAGACTGCGGCGGCGGTGGAGGTTCTGGAAACATCGCTGGAGAGCCTCCGCGACCAGAATCAGGAACCCTCCGGAGCAGTGAGAATAACCCTCTCGCGCTTTGCCTACCTGCTTATTTTGAAACCGGCGATGGCGGCATTTTGTCAGCAATATCCGGGGATCCAGCTGGAAATATCGGTCTATGACGGTACCGTCAATATTATTGAAGAACGATTCGACCTGGGGATCCGCTTTGGCGATATTCTCGAAGGCGGAGTGGTCGCCCGCCCGTTAATGAAGCCGTTTCGGGAAGGGTTATATGCCTCCTCAGCCTATCTGGCCGAATATGGCGTGCCTGCGGTACCCGCCGATCTCAACCATCACCGGCTGATTGGCTATCGCTTTATTACCAACAACCGCATCCTGCCGCTGATCCTCAATGACCACGGCGAGCAGCTCACCGTCGAGATGCCGGGGCAGTTAATCAGCAATGATATTGACGTCATGGCCGACGGTATCCGCCATGGACTGGGGATTGGCCGCTTGTTTGAACCCATCTGGCGGCTACAGCCCGATCGTGAACAGTTTCTACCGGTGATGGAGGACTACTGGAAAACCTATCCGCCGGTTTATCTCTATTACCCGAAAAACGCGGGCAGAACGAAAAGGGTGAAAGCCCTGATTGATTTTCTGATAGCGCATACCGCGGAATAGAGGCTATTTTGCGTGCGAAATGTCTGAAGGCACCGGCCCTGTCTTTCTCTCAGCCTTAACCCTATACTCCCTGCGGATAACGCGTTTTTATCGCGGTGCATTTTGCCGTGCAACGGCTCATCCCATCGTCAACGCGATGGACGGGGAATATCAATAAGGGAGAGGCAGCAATGGGCAGACGCTTCATGGTCTGTATGTTCGCGCTGGTGGCGTTTTCGGCCAGTGCAGCGCAGGGCGTTCACGGTGGCCATAACGGGCAGTCGGTAATAGCTGGCGCCGACGGCGGCAACGGTTCGAACGGCGGCGATAGCGATAATTCCTCGGGTCGGGCAGGGTGCCCGGGCGGCACCGATCCTGATAAGCACGGCCATTTTTACCTGCCCGGCACCCGCGAACCCTGTAATCCCGGGCCCCAGGATGCAGAGAAAGTCGGGTCTTCCCGCTAGCGTTCAGCTCAGATCGTGCAGCGCTTTGTCTGATGGCGGGGAAAGCTGGATATCCTGAAACTCAACCGCCAGTCCCGCGCGCTCCGGTGAGCAGCACATGACGCCCGCTTTCACCGGGCCTGGCGGAAAGTAGCCGAGCCGCAGCAGCGGCCAGCGCTCGCCGTCGGTCGAATACTGCAGCCTTAACGCATCGCCCTTGCGGGTCAGCCGCAGCCAGAAGGTGCGCGGGTCGCCGGGAAAAAGCCCGGTGGCCCAGTCGGAGTGGGTTAGCGTCAGTACGCTGCCGATGGCCGGGGCATCGTCATTGAATTCAATCCCCGCCTTCAGCCAGGTCTGCTCGTCCGCCATCATCATTAGTCCAGCCTGGTCGTAAAGCGTGGTGAAATCGGCACATATTTTTGCCTGCAGGGTAAAATCACCTTCCACCTCAGTAGCATAAAGATGCCCAGAGAAACGCTCGAAGCCATACCAGGTATGGCGCCAGAAGTCGGTATGCTTATCGGTGACCACCGTCAGGCCGTCAGTATCGCGGCGCCACTCGGCAGGTTCATTGATCCAGTGAAAGGACGGCTGCATTTTTCCTCCGGGATACGCTTATAACAGCGACTGCAGTACGGGTGACGCCATGCTGGCCTCAAAGGGAATAATCTCGGTACGGGCGAGACCCAACTGCTGGAAGGGATCCTGACTCAGACGCGATTCCAGCATTTCCTGGCTGGCGCATTTCGCCAGAATCACCCCGCCGGTGCGGGGAAGGCGGCGGCCGGAGGCGAGAAAGAGGCCGTCAGCATAGCCTTTTTTGAGCCATTCGACGTGGGCGGGAATGGCGTCGTCCACCTCTTCGAGCGGTTTTATATACGTTAAAACAACCACATAAATCGTACTCATCCTGAAAACCCTGTCAATCCGATGGGATCGCCAGCCTGACACATTTCGATGAGGGATAAAAGAAAGCGCGGCATTTTTCCGTGCTATTGCGCAAGGGAGGGCGTGTAGCCACTCAACGGGGGCTTATCGCAGGCGTGAAATAACACATATGTTTTTACGAATGTATATTGATCTTTATTGGTGGTTCCGTATGCTGTCCGTCACGCTTGAGGAGAAATCATGTCTTTATTGCCCCTGCAACTGTTCAAAAACCTCGCCGATGAAACCCGGCTGGGGATCGTATTGCTGCTCAAGGCGCGTGGAGAGCTGTGTGTTTGCGATCTCTGTACGGCGCTCGCCCAGTCCCAGCCCAAGATCTCCCGCCATCTGGCGATGCTGCGGGAAAGCGGGCTGCTGCTGGATCGTAAACAGGGTAAATGGGTCCATTACCGCCTCTCTCCGCAGATGCCGGCCTGGGCGGCGCAGGTGATTGAGCAGGCCTGGCTCAGTCAGCAGGACGATGTGCGGATGATGGTTTGCAGACTGGCTGACGGGGCGGGTTGTCAGTAAAAATTTTATCTAAACATATCTGTTTTTTCGAATGTGATTGACGGGGGTAATCATGTTGCTGGCAGGCGCGATTTTTGTCCTGACCCTGGTGCTGGTGATCTGGCAGCCGCGGGGTTTAGGGATCGGCTGGAGCGCGGCCTTTGGCGCGGCGCTGGCGCTGGCCACCGGTGGAGTACAACTAGCCGATATCCCGGTGGTGTGGCATATCGTCTGGAATGCGACCGCCACCTTTATCGCCGTTATCATTATCAGCCTGCTGCTTGATGAGTCTGGCTTTTTTGAATGGGCCGCGCTGCACGTTTCCCGCTGGGGAAGAGGGCGGGGTCGTCTGCTATTTACCTGGATTATCCTGCTCGGCGCCGCGGTGGCGGCGCTGTTTGCCAACGACGGCGCGGCGCTGATCCTCACCCCCATCGTGATTGCCATGCTGCGAGCGCTGGGATTCAGCAAGGGAACGATGCTGGCCTTTGTCATGGCCGCCGGATTTATTGCCGATACCGCCAGCCTGCCGCTGGTGGTGTCGAATCTGGTGAATATCGTTTCGGCAGATTTCTTTGCCATCGGCTTCAGGGAGTACGCTTCGGTGATGGTGCCGGTCGATCTCGCGGCGATCCTCACCACCCTGGCGATGCTGCACCTGTTCTTTCGCCGGGATATCCCGCCGGCCTGGGATATGGCGTTACTGAAAGCGCCGGTCACGGCGATAAAAGATCCGGCGACGTTCCGCACCGGCTGGGGCGTGCTGCTGCTGTTGCTGGTCGGCTTTTTCGTTCTTGACCCGCTGGGGATCCCGGTCAGCGCCATCGCGGCGCCGGGAGCGGGGATCCTGTTTGCTGTCGCGAAGCGCGGGCGGGTGATTAACACCGGCAAGGTGCTGCGCGGCGCCCCGTGGCAGATCGTGATCTTCTCGCTGGGAATGTATCTGGTGGTGTATGGCCTGCGAAACGCCGGGTTAACGGATTATCTGACCACGGTGCTGAACATGCTGGCGGAGCGCGGGCTCTGGGCCGCGACGCTGGGCACCGGTATCCTGTCGGCCTTCCTCTCTTCAATAATGAATAATATGCCCAGCGTACTGGTCGGCGCCCTGTCGATTGATGGCAGCGCGGCAACAGGGACGATCAAAGAGGCCATGATTTATGCCAACGTCATCGGCTGCGATCTGGGGCCCAAGATCACGCCAATTGGTAGCCTGGCCACGCTGCTCTGGCTGCATGTGCTGGCGCAGAAGCACATCACCATCGGTTGGGGGTATTATTTCCGCTGTGGCATTACCATGACCCTGCCGGTGCTGCTTGTGACGCTGGCCGCGCTGGCGCTGCGTCTCTCCTTCAACCAGCCATGAGAACGTACTATGAGCATCACCATTTACCATAACCCTGACTGCGGCACCTCGCGTAATACCCTGGCGCTGATCCGCAACAGCGGCGCTGAGCCCACCATTATCTATTATCTGGAGACGCCGCCATCGCGCGATGAGCTGCGCCAGCTGATCGCCGCGATGGCGATCCCGGTACGTGCCCTGCTACGGAAAAACGTTGAACCCTACGACGCGCTGGGGCTGGCGGAAGACCGGTTTACTGACGATCAGTTAATCGACTTTATGCTTCAGCATCCGATCCTGATTAACCGTCCGATCGTGACAACGCCGCGGGGCACCCGACTCTGCCGCCCGTCAGAGGTGGTGCTGGAGATCCTGACGGCGTCGCAAAAAGGCGCGTTCGTGAAGGAAGACGGTGAGCCAGTCATTGATGCCGCAGGGCAGCGTGTGAAATAACTCGCGAAAGGCGCCGGCTTTGACTCCCGGCTGCCTCACTTCCCCTCCCGTCATCCTCCGCGACAAACACTGTGGGCCAGGATAGTCCCTGATAGAGAAATATTGCCACTTAGCGTGGTTTCTACATCATTCCACCTGTTTTCCTTACTTTTTCTGTCGTTATCCTGGCAGCCGAACTGAGCCGCTATAGATCCTCGCCTTAGCGTTAACTTTCTGTTTTTTAATAAAAAAATAATCGGATTTTCTGCACTAATATAAAGTCAATGCTGTTTATCTTTTTATGAACGTTAAATCTGTAAAACTAGATGTTTGTCGACTTTTCATCTAAAAAGGGAAGGTAAGGGGCTGGACAAAACCATTGTGTGGTTATCAAATGGTTAAAAATGCTCGCGTTTGATGTTAATGCAAACAAATTATAAATCGTCAGCCCGCTTTATACGGTTAACTTGCGCTGCGGCGCACCTTACCTGGAGAATTTATGCATTCCTCTGTTAATAAAAACGAAAGCCGTACCTTTTTCGGCCATCCTTATCCGCTGGGCTCCCTGTTCTTCACCGAAATGTGGGAGCGCTTCTCGTTTTACGGCATCCGTCCCTTACTGATCCTGTTTATGGCGGCGACGGTGTACGACGGCGGGATGGGACTGGCGCGGGAGAACGCCTCGGCGATCGTCGGGATTTTTGCTGGCAGTATGTATCTGGCCGCGCTGCCGGGCGGCTGGCTGGCGGATAACTGGCTTGGCCAGCAGCGGGCCGTCTGGTACGGCTCTATCCTGATCGCCCTGGGGCACCTGTCGATCGCCCTGTCGGCATGGCTGGGCAACGACCTGTTCTTTATCGGTCTGATGTTTATCGTCCTGGGTTCCGGGTTGTTTAAAACCTGTATCTCAGTGATGGTCGGCACCCTGTATAAAAAAGGCGACGCGCGCCGCGACGGCGGTTTTTCGCTGTTCTATATGGGGATCAACATCGGCTCGTTTATCGCGCCCTTGATCTCCGGTTGGCTGATTAAATCCCATGGCTGGCACTGGGGCTTCGGCATCGGGGGGATCGGGATGCTGGTGGCGCTGGTCATTTTCCGCGTCTTTGCCGTGCCGTCGATGAAGCGCTATGACGCGGAGGTCGGCCTCGATTCCACCTGGAACAGCCCGGTGGCGAAAAAGAATGGCGTCGGAGCGTGGCTGCTGGCCCTGGCCCTGGGGGTGGCAGTGCTGGTCACGCTGATTAGCCTGGGCACGATCGTGATTAACCCGGTGGCGGTGGCCAGCGTGCTGGTCTATGTGATTGCCGCCTCCGTGGCGCTCTATTTCATCTGGCTGTTCGTCTTCGCTGGGCTGAACCGTAAAGAGCGGGCGCGCCTGCTGGTGTGCTTTATTTTGCTGGTCTCGGCGGCCTTTTTCTGGTCCGCGTTTGAACAGAAACCGACCTCCTTTAACCTGTTTGCTAACGACTACACCAACCGGATGATCGGCGACTTTGAGATCCCCGCGGTCTGGTTCCAGTCGATTAACGCCTTGTTTATCATTCTGCTCGCGCCGGTATTCAGCTGGGCGTGGCCTGCGCTGGCGCGTAAAAACGTGCGTCCGGGCAGTATGACCAAATTCGTGATTGGCATCCTGTGCGCAGCGGCGGGCTTTGGCCTGATGATGCTGGCGGCGCAGAACGTCCTGAGCAACGGCGGGGCCGGTGTGTCGCCGCTGTGGCTGGTGGGCAGCATCCTGATGCTGACGCTCGGTGAGCTGTGCCTGAGTCCGATTGGTCTGGCGACCATGACTCTGCTGGCGCCGGAGAGAATGCGCGGCCAGATGATGGGCCTGTGGTTCTGCGCCAGCGCGCTGGGTAACCTGGCGGCGGGCCTGATTGGCGGTCACGTGAAGGCCGATCAGCTGTCGCTGCTACCGGACCTCTTCGCCCGCTGCTCCATCGCATTGCTGATCTGCGCCGCCGTGCTGGCCGTGCTGATTGTCCCGGTCCGCCGGATGCTGGAGAACAGTCGGTCCAGCGCCGGGCAAACATCCGTCAGCAACGCCTGACGCGATCCTCAGGCCGGCCCTACGGGGCCGGCTTATTTTTGTACGAAACCCGCCTCAGCAGAACAAAATCCCTTTTTCAGAATGCGCGATGTCCCATAACGTGAGCGTGTTCTTTGAAATCACGTCACTTTCCGGTCCATAGTGTAGTCAGGTTTACTATGTGGTTAATATAAGGACACACCTATGCCAGCAGTCATTGATAAAGCATTGGATTTCATCGGTGGTATGAATACGTCTGAGCCAGTACCACAGTCTATGGATGAAAGTACCGCGAAGGGAATTCTCAAATATTTGAAAGAGCTGGGCGTGCCCGCTACCCCGGCCGACGTCGCTGAACGCGGGCAGCAGCAGGGCTGGAGCGCCGGGTTTACCGACAAAGTGGCGGATTGGGCTGAACGGATCGCCGCCGGCGAGCGGATGGTCATCAAGCATCCGGAATTCTTTTCCACCTATATGCAGGAGGAGCTGCGCGCCCTGGTGTAATCGCCGCGCATCCACCCCGCCTCTTCTGTTAAATGCCTTCCCCATCCGGGAAGGCATTCTTGCTGATGACAAACCTGTTTGGTTATTGTGCTCGCCTTTCTGCCGGGTGGCGGCTTTCGCCTTACCCGGCCTACAAAATACAGCAACATCAAAAAGTTATGCAGTTAGTTGTAGGCCCGCGCAAGCACAGCGCCGCCGGGCAATCTCTGCATATTGCACTTTGTCTGCAGTCTGAATGCCTTCTCCACCGGGGGAAGGCATTTTTGTTACTGCCCGCGATAGCCGCCGCCCAGGGCTTTGATCAGGGTAATGTCGGTGCTCAGCCGCTGGGCTTCAATGTCCAGCAGCAACAGCTGCTGGGCGAGAACCGCCCGCCGGGCCTCTTCGGCGGCGTAGCGGCTGAGCAGGCCGCGCTGATAATGGGCGCGGGCGCTGTCGGTGGTGGTCTGCGCCGCGGTGACCTTTAGCTGCTGCAGCGCGCGCTGTTGGTTCAGATCGTTAAGCTGGCTGGAGCTGATGGCGACATCGCGCACCGCGTCCAGCACCGCCTGGTTGTACTGTTTGATCAGGATGTTGCTGGCGGTGCGCACCGACTGCAGATTAGCGTTCAGACGACCGCCGTCGAAGATTGGCAGATACAGCCCGGGCAGCAGGTTGATCTGCTGGAAAGAGGACTTAAACAGATCCCCGACGCTCAGGGCGTTATACCCCCAGAACGCTTTGATATCAAAATGAGGATAGAAGGCCGCTTTCGCCGCATCGACCTGGCTCAGGGAGGCAGTCACGTAGCCGCGCAGCGCCTGCAGGTCCGGGCGGCGGGCCAGCAGCTCGAAAGAGAGCGATGGCGGCAGCGTCTCCTGGAGCGCCGGCAGCGCCACCGGATGGATGGCCGGCATGCTCTGCGCATCGGCGCCGATCAGCGCCCGCAGGGTTTCACGATACAGGGTCAGCGTTCCCTCGGCGCTAATGATCTGCTGGCGAGCGGCAAGCTGCTCAGCCCGGGCGTTGGCCACATCCACACTATCCTCCACACCGCGTTGGGTCCGGTGTTCGTGGGCTGCCACCGAGAACTGGGCAATGCCCTCCAGCTCCTGCAGCAGCGCGATTTTCTGGAACGTCGCCTGCATGGCGAAATAGAGCTGCGCCACGCTGCTGGCGATGTCGAGCTCAATGCCGGCGGTCTCCGCCAGCCGGGCATTTTTCTCGCCAATGGCGGCGGCGACCCGGGCGCGATCGGCTCCCCAGAGATCGATATTCAGCTGCGCCCCGACGCCAACGGTATTCAGCGTATACCAGGGACCGTTCTTATCCACCGGCAGGGAGTACGAGTAGGGCCAGCTAAAGGATTTGTCGGTGATCCGCAGGCGGTTTTGCGCCGCGACGGCGGTGGCCTGCAGGCCCATCGCCGACCGGGCGAGTTCCACCGTGGACTGCGACTGGGAGATGCGTAGCCGGGCGGCCTGCATGGTCGGCGAGTTCTGCAGCGCCCGGTTGATCAGCAGGTTGAGCTGAGGATCATCATAGGCCTCCCACCAGCGGGCTGCCGGCCAGTCGCTGTTCGCCAGGTGGATCACCTGCGCCAGCTGGGCCTGCTGCGGATTGACGATGGCGACCTGGGAAGGCTCATCCTGGATCAGCGCGCAGCCGCTGAGCAGCGTCAGCGTCAGGGTAAAGAGAGTGACCCGCAATCGCGCGGGGAAAGGAAGCATCATCATGACGTTTTAGCCTGTTGCTCAGTCGCTATCGGTGTCGGGCCCCAGTCGGGCAGGGCGGCCAGCGCGGTAGCCAGCGCCGGGCCAAAGGGGTTGCGGAGATCGGCGGCCAGCGTCCCGTCAGGCGCTGCCGCCTCCTGTTCGATACGTTCGGCGTAGCGCCGCAGCTGTTCGGCGCAGCGGGCCAGCGTCGGGTCTCCCGGCGCGGCGTTGAGCCGGTAGCCTTCGCTGAGGCGGGCGATCTCCTCGGCCTGGGCGAGGGTGGCGCGCATCGGCCAGCCTTTCGCCTGGGGCCAGGGATGGGCCCAGGTGCCCAGCGGTTCAGCGCGAACCCGATGGAGCAGCGCTTCGCTGTCGGTGAAGGCGACAAACAGGGGAGCCAGCGGCACCGCCTCCTTCGGAGCGGCGAGACAGTCCGCCAGCCGGCGATAAAGCGCCGCAAGACGGGATTTCAGCTGTGGTGCTTCGCTGTCCGGCCAGAGATACAAATGGACAATGGAGGAGACCAGCACCCCGAGCAGGATGCCGAGCACCCGATCCCGCAGCTCGGTGAGGTTCGTCAGCGGGCCAAACCAGCTGAGGAAGGCCAGCGCAAAGGTGAAACCAATCTGGATCCCGGCGTAGGCGATACGCTCCGAGCCGGCGGCAATCCACGCCGCCAGCGCCAGCACCGGCAGAGACATCGCCAGCAGGCCCGACAGCGAATCGGTCCAGGGCTGAACAAAGACGATTAACAGCAGCGCCAGCAGGGTGGCGAGCAGCGCCCCGCCGATACGCAGCCATGTCTTTTGCATCGTGGCGCCCAGCCCGGGCTGGGCGACAATGACGCAGCTCAGCATAATGGTGTGCAGCCCTTGCCAGTCGGCAGCGGTATAGAAGACATAGCAGATTAGCGTCGCCAGCAGGGTCTTGAGCGCAAAATGGAGATAAGCCGGGTTGCGCCAGGCGTCCGGCGCCAGCAGGGGCGCCTTCTCCACCTCACCCTGCGGCAGGGCGACGGGCTCACCCTGCGCCAGCTGCTGCAGGAGGGTAGCCATCTCCTGCAGAACCGCGTGATTAATGCCACGACCGCTGAGCGCCAGGGGAGGAATGGCGCCGTCAAACTGTTCCTCGCTGAGGGCACTCTTCAGCTTCAGTACCGCCTGCGACAGCTGCTGGCGATCGTCGCTATCCGCCTCGTCTGCTTGCAGCAGCGCCGCCAGCTGATAGCAGCGCAGGGTGGCGGCC
Organism: Klebsiella sp. HMSC25G12; assembly: GCF_001807705.1. Classification (NCBI taxonomy): domain Bacteria; kingdom Pseudomonadati; phylum Pseudomonadota; class Gammaproteobacteria; order Enterobacterales; family Enterobacteriaceae; genus Klebsiella; species Klebsiella sp. HMSC25G12. The sequence goes on from NZ_KV789876.1 coordinate 26,534, forward strand.
AGCCGCGAGCGCCAGGCCTGCGGTTCGGCGGCTATCTCCGGCGTGGCCCGGCTGGCCTGGGCGAACAGCGACTGCAGCTGGTTGAACTGCGCGGCGGTCTCGCCGAAGGTCGGTGGCGCTTCATCGCCAGGAGCCGTCAGCCGCCGGGCGACCTCGTGCAGCATCCCCGCCAGGCGCGCCTTAAACTGGTTGCCGGGAAAGGCCTGCTGAAAACAGGCGTTGACCAGCAAAGTGACGAGGATCGCGGTGTTAATCGCCACCCACAGCCAGAGCAGCAGCCGCACCAGGATCTCGCTCTGACTGGTCATTGACGGGAAGGTCTGAGCATAAATCACCGCCAGCGCCACCACGAAAAAAGCCAGTCCCAGCTTACCCAGCACCCGCATCAGGTAGATGGCGCAGAAAAAGAGCGCCACGGAGGCCGCCAGGCGGATCAGCGGGTAGTCATAGGTCCACTTGATGATCAGCAGCACGCCGCCGAGCGCCACGGTGACGGTGACAAAAAAGACCACGCTGACCAGCTTGATCATCAACACGTTAGGCTGACTGACGTAGAACACGACGATCAGCGCAACGGCCAGGAAGGGGATCTGCAGGGTCATAAACAGGGTGATGAGCACCGCGCAGCTCAGCGTCAGGCGCAGCGTGTAGCTGGCGCGTCCCGGCGCGTCGCGCAGCTCCTGGCGTAAAAAATGGGCGAGAGGAAACATCGCGTCCCCCGGCTACGGCTGCAGCACGGCGCTGGCCGAGGCGCCCATGCGGAACAGCGCCGGATCGGGATCGCTGACGGCGATTTTCACCGGGAAGCGCTGCGAGACGTGAACCCAGTTAATGCTTTTTTGGATCAGCGGCAGCCCTTCGATGACGCTCCCGCCTTCGGGCAGGACCCCGGAGCCGACCGAATCGACCACCCCGTTAAAGGTCCGGTTGTGGTTGGTCATCACGGTGATCCGCGCCGCCACGCCGGGGCGCACGTTGTTCAGATCGGTCTCGCGGAAGTTAGCGATCACATACCAGCGGTCGTCATCCAGCAGGGTAAAGACCGGCTTCAGCGCCGAGGCGTACTGGCCGACGGTGGTTTTCAGCGCCACCACCACGCCGTTGAAGGGCGCACGCACTTCGGTAAATTCCAGATGCAGTTCGGCGAGGGCGATTTGCGCCAGGATCCCGGCGCGTTGCGCCACCATGGCATCCACGCCGGTCACGGCCGCCGAGGCCTGTCTGGCCTGCAGCAGCGTGGCCTCCAGCTCCGCCCGCGCCGCTTTCTCAGCGGTGCGCGCCTGATCGAGATCTTCCTGGGAGGCAAACCCCTGCGGCACCAGCGGCTCAAGGCGGGTGCGCGTGGAGGTGGTCTGCTTGACCAGCGCTCTGGCGCGCTCGACGGCGGCCGCCACCGACTGGGCGTTATACTCCTGCGCTTTGATGGTGCGCTGGGTCAGCATGATCTGCGCGTCGAGGGTCGTCAGCCGCGCTTTCGCGTCATCGAGCATCGCCTGATAGGGACGGGGGTCGATGCGGAACAGCAGATCGCCTTTTTTCACCCGCTGGTTATCGCGAATGGGCATCTCCACGATGCGTCCGCTGACCTCGGGCACCACATCGATGGTATCGGCATAGACATAGGCGTCATTGGTCTCCGGCGAGGTTTGCAACTGCCAGATAACCAGGATCAGCGCCAGGATAGCGGCAAGGACCAGCGCCAGCAGAGGCCACTTTTTGCGTAACAGGGGAGTGCGGGAAGTTGTCATAAGCGATCAGTGAACAAAAAACAGAAACCACAGCAGCGTGGCGAACAGGAACATCAGCGCGACATAGCTGAAGACCAGAGGAGAAAAGCGCGGCTGCCAGCCTTTACGGGTAATCAGGATATGGCAGGGGATCAGTAAAAACGCACCGCCCAATAAGCAGAAAAACCAGCCGGGGAACGCGGCGCCCAATACCGGGATCGCGGGCGAAAGTGAGCAGCCAGAAAGCGGCAAGACGAGCAGTAACCGCGCCGGGCGGGCGATGGTGGCAATATGATTCAATAGAGCATCCCTGAGTGATCATACCAGTGTGTGATGAGTGTAATCGCCTCGTTGCGGGAATGAAAGTCAACGGATCGCCGACTGCGGGATCCTTACCCGATGGGAAAGCATGATGTGAGGCGCCAATTCCCACGCTTACGCGTAGTCAGCCGCGACGTGTAGGACTATGCTTAGCCTGAAACATAAAAAAAGAACGAGGCAATGTCATGGATAAGGAATTACTGGAAGCGGGCTACCGGGCCTACACCGGAGAGAAAATCGACGTCTACTTTAATACGGCGATCTGTCAGCATTCGGGGAACTGCGTGCGCGGCAGCGCGAAGCTTTTTAACCTGAAGCGTAAACCGTGGATTATCCCGGATGAAGTGGATGTGGCGACGGTGGTAAAAGTGATCGATACCTGCCCGAGCGGCGCCCTGCACTATCGTCATAAATAAGCGAGGAGAAGATGGAAATACTGGAAGGGCACAACAAGTTTTATGTTAACGACGCGCAGGGAAACCAGGTGGCGGAAATTGTTTTTGTTCCCACCGGGGAACACCTCAGTATTATCGAACATACCGATGTTGATCCCAGCCTGAAAGGCCAGGGCGTGGGGAAACAGCTGGTGGCGAAGGTGGTGGAAAAAATGCGCCAGGAGCAGCGGAAGATCATTCCTCTCTGCCCGTTTGCCAAACATGAATTCGATAACACCCGCGAATACGACGATATTCGCGCCTGACGTACCGGCACCGGTGCCAACCGGTGCGCTTTTCTCGCGCCATCAACGATCCGCCGGATCGCGCTGATGGGAAAAGCGGCGGATCAGATCCGGGAGATGCTCGCGCCGCATCGGCGGTGAAAACAGATAGCCCTGGAAACGGTCAATACCCAGCGATTTTAACTGCGTAAACTTCGCCAGCGAATCCACCCCTTCCGCCACGCAGCGGCTGCCGCTCAACTGGCAGTAGTAGGCCAGGCTTTTTATCAGCGCAAGCGCCTTCTGATCGTGCTGAGCGTCGTTGACGATACTCATATCCAGTTTATAGGCATTGAAGTGCAGGCGACGCGCCGGAAAGATGACGCTCCCCTGAGAAAAGCAGTCGTCCAGCATCACCCGCACGCCAGCACGTTGCAGTTCCTCCACCTGGGCGGTGGATCGGCTCTGACGGCGAAAATCGATGGTTTCAGCATATTCCAGCACCAGCCTTTCCACGCCCTCTGGCTGCCGGAGCTGCTGGCGAGCGGCTTCCACCATCCGCAGCAGGCTATCGCTGGCGGCGAGCGAGGAAGGAATATTGACCGAAAAATAGAAAGTACCCGGATGCTCATTAATATTCTGCACGGCCTCCTGCAGGACAAAGGCCGTGAGCAGCAGCCAGGCGTAGTCGGCGCGGAACTGCGGCAAAAAAGCCTGCGGATGGAGAACCTGGCCGCGGTGGCGCCAGCGGATCAGGATCTCCACCCCCTGTAGCTGTGAGCGACTATCGACGATAGGTTGAAAAACCGGGAAGACCTGGCGATCGTGGATCGCTTGTACCCATTCCTGTTCAAACGCCGACAGTGAGCTGGCGGATGAGCGCGGTAGCAGCGTACGCGGAAAGCGGGGGGCCAGATGCGGGTGATATTCCACCAGCTTTTTCACCCCGGCCAGCCGCTGGGTGTAGAGCGTTTTCTGGCTCAATCGGAGACGCCGGGCCTGCTCGCCTATCGTCTGCCCTTGCAGCAGGGCGAGGATCACTTTGAACTCGGCATGGCTCAATCCGGCGGCTCGTTTGTCGTTGAGCAGGGCGGCTTCACTGGCAAGCCGCTCAAGTCGCGGTGCGTTCTCCAGCCGATCGGCCAGCTCCGTGCAGGACAGATCGGCGGGGGCGGTATGGACGTTGCGCAGACGATCCGGATGGCTCACCTGATAAAGCAGCGTTTGCCACAGCCAGATGGCTGGGCTGCGGCTCAGAATCAACATCGGTAACGGCTGCAAGGCCTGGTCGAGCAGCCTTGCCGCCTGGCGCAGCGTGGTGAGCATCCACAGGGGATCGTCAGGGAGAAACACCACGATCCGCGTCACGGCGGTCAGCTCCCGCAGGGACACGCCCTCGACCGGCAGCTCAACGGGCCGCTTCGCGGCGTTCACCATCAGCTGGCTCAACCCGCGGGCGGCCAGCGAGCAGGGTGAGAGGATATAGTCGGTCATCATTGATAGACAAAGGTGATGCCGATGATCGACTGCACGTTGCCGGCAGTGACCTGGCCTGTGGTCCGGGCATAGGTTGCCGTCAGACCGAGATTAACTGGCGAGGTACTGACGGTGCCCAGCGAGACCGTGCTGTTCGCCGGCACGGCGCTGCCGTTGCGGGTCAGCTGAACGCCTATCCCCTGCGCCGGCGAGGCGGAGGCGGTATTGGTGAAGATCGCGTTGGCGCTATCCGCGGTGGTGCCGGAGAGGTAATACCCCAGCTGCTGGCTTTGCGCGCAGTGCACGGTGAGCGGCACGGCCATCGATCCCGGGTAGTCGGGGAGGGTGACGGTGACATCGCGGGCGGAGACATCGCAGCCGCCGGTGGGGACCACCACGTCGTTGTTGGCGTAAATGTTCCAGATGAACTGGAAGGAGTCGCTATTGTAGTTGTTGGTCTGATGCAGGATCAGCACCGCGATTAACGATCCTGCGGTGATCGCCACCCCACCGGCGGTGCTGACCGGCGTCAGATACAGGACGGTGGGCCAGGGCTTATCGGTCCGTGAATCGTAAACCACCCGCGCCGTTTCCGTGGTGGTCGGGAAGGGGTAAGAGGTGCCGTTATATTTCACGGTGCCGGAGAAACTCGACAGCACGCCGCCGTAGGCGGATCCGCGCTGCAGGGTGACGTAGTCAGTGATCGTTTCCGGATAGTCGTTATGGCAAAAAATCTGCGTGGAGAGGTCGACCACCAGGTTTTGCCCGACGTTAACCGCCGGTGTCAGATTTACGTAGACGTTGGCTGACCCGCCGCCGATGGGGATCGTCGCCCCGGTGGCCGTTTTGCAGGCAAAGGACCAGGCGTTCATCGACCAGCCCAACAGCAGCAGGGTGGTGAACAGGGGGATAATTTTTTTCATCATAATGCTCTCCTGGCTCAGGCGTAGGTATAGGTGACGTTAATCACCGCCTGAATGGTGCCTTGCGTGGCGCCGCCGTTAACGGACAGGGCTCTGACCTGCAGCGGGAAGCGAGCGGACTGGCTGGCCTCATCCACCTGTACCGACTGGCTGCTGCCATTGTTCAGCGTGGTGCCGTCCTCGCTCTGCAGTTCGAGCTGAATATTGCCTGCCGTTCCCTGGTTTTTGTAATAGCCGGTACTGTCCGTCGTCCCGCTGAAGGTGGCCTTCACCCGTGAAGTACCCACGGGGCAGTTACTGAGATCCAGCGCCACGCTGTGCCAGGCCGATGCCGAGCCCGCGCCGATCAGGCTAAAGGTATAGAGATCGCCCAGCTCGACGGTGGCATTGACGGTGGAAACCGTGCAGGGTCTGGCCACCACCTTCCCGTTGACGGTGAGGGTGACGTCGGCCGCCCGCAGGGAAGCGCTCGCGGTTAACAGGCCGGCCAGCAGCCAGCCCACGTGGGTCCATTTCATTTCAGCCTCCGCTTACTGAAATTCCAGCGTGAATGTCGCTGTCGCATTGACATGCCCGGCGGTGACGGGCACCTGAGTGGCCATCAGACGGGCGTAAAAGTTGAGAATGTTGGTCTGGCCCGGCGTCAGCGTGGTCCAGGACATGGCTGACGACGGCGCATTGACCGGCAGCCGGGACTGCTGCTGATCGAGAATTTCCACCCCCATTCCCGCCGCCGCCGAGGCGCCGGCATCGAGTTTTAACAGGCTGGTGTTGACGCTGTCCGCCACGCCGGTGAAACCGACCTTCACCGCGGTGACGGAAGTGCCACAGGGCGACAGCACGATGCGGAACGGCACCGGCGGCGTCGTCGCCCCGACGGCATAAAACTGCTTCGCGGCGTTGTCCTGAAAATCGACGGTGAAATCCTTCGACTCGCCGGCCACTGCGCAGGCGTTGTCGCGCACATAGCCGCTGATGGTGATCGTGCTATCGGCAGCGAAGGCAAACGGCGTCACCAGGGTGAGCAGGGCGCCCAGCAGATACTGCAGTGTTTTCATCATGATCTCCTTAGCGGCACGCGGCCGACAGCTGGCTGAGCGCCTGCTGCTGACTCTCCGGCGGCAGACGATAATCGGCCACGCACTGAGCGTCCGGGCCATCGCCCCATTTCACTCGCACCTTGCCCGCCAGCGGCATCCCGCTCAGGTAGACCTGGCCGTTATCCGCGACGATGCTGCCGCTCTGGTTGCTGTCGCCGGTGGCGAGGGCGCCAAACGGCACCGGTTTGCCGCGATGGGTCAGCGTCATCAGGATCTTCATTCCCACCTGCGCGTTAAAGTTGGCGCGGACGATCGCCCCATGGGTCGGCACCACGCTGACCACTGCATCATCAAGGTCGACATTGTCTGCCAGGGTGTTGGTGTCCAGCGCGATCCGGTTTTCGCGATACTCGGTGGCATAGGGCAGGACGGCATACCCGCGCCAGTCGGTGCGTACCCCGGTCTGGTTTTCCACCTTCACGCCGCCGGCGCCGGGGGCTTTCACCAGCACCACGGTATCGTTCAACGGCTGGCTCAGGGTGATGCCGTTGGCGTGCGCCAGCACGCCGCCGCTGACCCCGTAGTAGAGCTGTTTAAAGCCGTCGCTGCGGCTGTAGCCGACGTTGGCGTTGCCGTAGCCGCCGCGGTAGTTGAGCGCCGTATAGCCTGTGCTCCCGCTGTCGCCGTTGCCGCCGCCCGCATAGCCGGTCTGCACGCTATAGCTGAGGTTGTTGTCTTCCAGCAGGGTGCCGTACAGGCCCGCCAGGTTAGTCATGCGGCCATTGAGATCGTGCGACAGGCTGTAGCTGGCGCTGGCGTGCCGCCAGACTGAGCGGCTATCGGAACGCAGCCAGTGGCTGAAGGGGATATTGACGTTGACCGCCAGCATCTGATCGCGCCCTTGCTGCCAGGCGTTTTTGGTCAGGCTGTAACTTAGCGACCAGTTGATATCGTCTACGGCGGCGTTGAGGCCGGCCTGCAGCTGCTCATCGGTATCGTCGGTGCCCCAGTAGGTCTGGTGGCTGCCGCTGAGATAGAGGGTGGCGGTGCGCCCCAGCTGCTGGGTCACGCTCAGTTGCACCTTGCCGCGCTTGCTGTAAGCCAGATTGTAGTAGTCGGTAAATTTGGGTTTCACCTGGATAACGCCGTCCTGAGTTTCCACACTGTAGCCGCTCATCCGGCGGTAGGTGGTATCGGCAAAGTTATAGTAGCCGCGGGTGGAGTAGCGGTAGCCCACCAGCTGCAGGTTAGTCCCGGTCTCATCCAGGGATTTGTTATAGAGGAAACGCACCGACTGTCCCTGATGCTCGCTGTCGTCCGCCAGCGTGGCGTTGGCTTGGGTGATATCCAGCGACAGGGCGCCGAAATAGCCCATGTTTTTCCCCACCCCAAGGTTAAAGGCGCGATAGCGGTCCGCCAGCTGAGTGCCGCCGTACAGGGTCCAGCCGGCCGGCAGGCCATGCATGGCCGTGCTCTGGAAAAAATCGGGCGTTTCCTGTTGGCTGTTGCCGCTGCGGTACTCCCCGGCGGTGAGGGCGAAGCGGGTATGGCCTTCACGCTGCAGCACCGGCACCGTTGACCAGGGCACGCTGAAGACCTGGCGGGAGCCATCCGCTTCTTTAATCGTGACCTGCAGATCGCCGCCATTGCCCGCGGCGTAGAGATCGTCGATGGTAAACGGCCCCGGCGGCACTGTGCTCTGGTAGATTTCATAGCCGTTTTGTTTGATTGACACCTGCGCCGTGCCGCGGGCGATCCCGTGGATCACCGGCGCGAAGCCTTTCTGGCTGTCCGGTAGCATATTGTCGTCCGAGGCCAGCTGGGCGCCGCGGAAGTTGATCCCGTCGAAGACATCGCCGTTGGTATAGCTGTCCCCGAGGGTCAGCCGCGAACGCAGAGGCGTGATGTCCCGCTCAAGCCAGCTGTTAACGTGCTGCCAGCGGTTTTCACTGGAGGAAGCGCTGCCGCTGCCGCTACTGTAGCTCCACGTGCTGTTATCGCGCAGACGCCAGGCGCCAACGTTCAGGCCGCTCTGCAGATTCAGATAGGCGTAACGGCTGCTGCCACCCGTGGTGTTATGGACGTTATTGCCCGTGAAGTTATAGTTAATCAGCCCGGCGGTGATACCGTTATCCCACAGCTCCGGCGGAATATAGCCGCGCGCGCGGGTGCCCATAAATGCCTGAGGCACGGTGAGATACAGACGCTGTTGGCCGACGTCGAAGCGTGTAGTGGCTTCGCTGATAAGCGTCGTTAGCGGCACGCAGGCTGCGCTGTCCAGCGTCGCCATGCCCGGCACCCGACCGGTATCCACGCCCATGCTCGCCAGCTGGCCGCGCGTCAGACAGGGCGACAAGCCATGGCCCTGAACGTCGGCCTGGAAAGTGACGTCCCGGGTGGTCATAAAACCATTGTTGAGATAAATATCGACGCGATAGGTGCCTGGCGGCACCTCCTGGCCTTTTTCAAATCCCGACAGGTCAGCCACCGCCGCCGGATCGTCAGCTAAGAAGCGGGGGTTAAAATAGAGGTCCGCCCGCGCGGCAAACGGCTGTGAGCAGAGCCACAGCGTCAGCGCCGGCGTAATCAGGCGCCGTGCGCTTCGGCAACCCCAATGGTCCAGTCCATATTTTCGATGTGACATAATCCCTCCGGTCCGACGTTGCCCGGCTGTCAGTGCTTCTGGTCATGCGCAGCGTGGCCCGCGCGGCGGGGTACTCTGGGTTAACGCAGTACGCCATTCATTTTCGGCGTCAGCGCGCCGTAATCGTTAATCGTGCGATAGGTGATGGTGCTCCCGGCATCCGCGGGCAGCTTGACGCTGGTTTTGCCCATCGGCGGCACGAGGGCGTTTTCCAGAATGCGCGTCCCGGCGTTCAGTTCGGTCACCGTCAGGTAATAAGGGGTGGGGTTCGTCAGCGTCAGCGACGATCCGCTGCGGCTAAAGGTCAGCTTTTCCGCCGCCTGATCCGGGGGCAGTGCCAGTTTTCCCGGACGGTAGTAGAGCTTGATGCGGCTGATAATCGCCAGCTGCAGGGTATTGTCGCTGAGCTTGGATTTATCCATTGAGGGGATCGCCTTCACGTTCATCCAGAACAGGCTTTCCCGATCCTGCGGCAGCTGGTTATTGGTGGCGTCGATAATGCGCAGGGTGTTCTCTTTTTTGCCCTGCATGGCAAACAGCGGGGGAGTGATGACAAACCGGCCGTCTCGCTGACCATCGGCATTTTCCACCCATGACTGTATAAGCCAGGTGCTGTTGTCGTCATTATTGGTCACCGCGAGCTGGACCTGCTTCTGTCCCGCCGGGTAGATAACCCGGGTCGCGCCCAGCGCGACGCCCGCCTGCGCGCTGGCGCTCAACGCACCGGCGACGAAAAGTAAACATCCCGCCAGTATGCCGCGTGTCGTCGTTGCCATTTTTCTCACGTTATCTCCTTGTCTGCTCACCGTGTTGTCCTGTTTGTCTGCGGATTAATTACTGATAGGTCAATGAGAACCAGGCCTGGGCGTTGGCCGCGCCGCCGGTGACCTGGCGTCCGGTCGCCCGATATTTGGCGACAAAATTGAGCGTCGTCGGTCCGCGGTAGAGCGGCACCCAGCGGTCGGGCGGACGATTGAGCGGCAGCTGCTGGCCCTGACTGTCGAACAGCGCAATGCCAATCCCGCTGGCGATCCCCGGGCCTTCGCCCACCGAGAGCACATCGGGATTTTTACCATCAGCCACGCCGTGAAATGCCACCCCCACATGCTGGCTGACTGCGGTACTGCAATCCTGTAAATGAATCGCGAAAGGGATCGGGTTACTGTCTTCGCCGACATCATGAAATCGGTTACTGCTGATCTGCCCCAGATTGACCGTCATCTGCCGATCGCCCGCTTCGACGCGACAGGAACTCGCCATAATCAGGCCCTGAAAACGCATGCTGCCCCCAGGCAGCGTGACGTTCCACTGATTACCGGCCAGGGCCAGCGGGGGTAGTAGCAGCAGCAGACCTGATTTCATTCCCTGCATCGTTTCACTCCAGTTGGAAATAGAGAGCGGGCCCTCCTGGCCCTGATTGCCTCCCTGCGTGGATCGGGCCTTACTCGTATTGCACTTTGAACGTGGCATCCGCGTTCGCCGTACCGGCGGTCGCTGCGCCGGTCGCGTAGTAACGCGCCTGGAACGGGATGATGTTGGTGCCGTCATTCAGCGTGGTCGCGGCACTGAAGGTGGCCCCGTCCAGCGCCAGCGGCGTGCCGGTGCTGTCGAGGATCTGCACGCCAACGTTGGTTGCGCCGCCGGCGGCAGAGTTTTGCAGTGCCAGAACGGTGGTGTTGCTGCTGTCGATAGCGGTACCGGAGAAAGCGACAGAAGCTTTGGTCGCCACTGTGGTGTCGCAGTCATCCAGCTGAATGTTGAAACCGACGGAGGAGCTGGTGCTACCTGCGGTGGCAAGTTTCGCGGAACGCACCTGTCCTAACTGGACGGTTTGATCGATAGAGCCGGCATCTACCGCACAGGCCGCATTGACGACTTCCCCTTTAAAATGCACTGTCCCGCCGTTGACCGTGGTGGTATCGGCCAGCGCCGCCGCGGAGCTCAGAGACAGGGCTGACACAACAACCATTGCCAGTGTTTTGATTTTCATACTGTTTTCCTTTGAACGATGTCGAAATAACGAACCGGATTGGCAGCCGATGTGCCTTCCAGGCATGTCAGATTTCAGCCGAGTAGTCAGGCTGCCGGCTCTGCACAGTTTTTACCCAACTGATGAGACAATTGGGGCCATTTTGACTCGTTGGGATAAATGATCTGTTTTTGGTTTTTGACTGGTTTATTTGTGGTTTTAAATTCTGTTTATTTGGCTTTTTGTGGGTATATAATCTGGAGTGGTGGGCGGGAGTGCAAAAGGAATAGCGATGGCGCTGGCGAAGGATCGCCGGTGCAACGGGAGTATGGTGGGAGAAAAGTGAGTGATTGCGTGATTAAAAATATATAATAATCAATAAACTATGATTTTTTCTGCAGAAATATAGCGCGGTGAGTTGCAAAACATTACAAAACATTTTTATGATATAAACAGTTTGGCCCCAATTGACCTGTTAGCAATTTATTTTATTGTATTAAATCAATCGCTTAAATCATTTTCCTTTGACAGGCCTTTTTCCTCTAAAAGATTATTTCTTTCCCAAATCCCGGCAAAACGCGCCGCATTGCTGGCAGTGTAGCGTACCGTGTGACGAATATTACGATGTCCCAGATAATCCTGTATCAAACGGGTATCTGTACCTCTTTCCGCCAGTTCATAGCCGCAGGCGTGACGCAGCATATGAGGGTGCGTGTGCGTAACGGTGCCCGCATTTTCACCGGCGGATCGAATAATACGATATGCCTGCTGGCGTGAGAGCGGCGTACCGCGACGAGAGATAAACAGCGCGTCGGTTTTTGCCGCCGCTTTCCAGCCGGCGCGGACCTGACTCCAGCGTTCGATTGCCTCGCGCTCATCAAAGCGCAGCGGATGAATAGTCGAAAAACCGTTCTTAAGCCGCCGCACATTGACCCGTCCTTCATGCAGATCCAGATCGTGATAGTGCAGATCCAGCAGTTCGCTGATGCGCATGCCGTGGCGAAAGGCAAGCAGGATGAGGCAGTAATCCCGTTCACCGGTTGGGCCCTGGCGAGCGGCCTGCATCATTGCCTGAACTTCTTTGGCGGTAAGAAAACGACGTCGGTTCACAATATTAGCTCCTGAAAAAAGGATGAATGACCGTCACGGCGAAACCTTACGCCATGACGAAAAGAATGCGTAATGCTAAAACGTTGTAGGGTGAAGTTGATTAACCACGAATAGATAGCACATTACATTGACTGATACTAAAAATATCGCCGGGCGATAATTCTTAATTTTAAAGATTTTAATCGTTGTCTCAATAGCATCTCCAGATGTTATCGCCAGGTGCATAAAATAAAAGGATTTTTTTCTGGCGCACGTTGTCATTAAAAAAACGGTGCGGAAATTTTGCTCGAGCAATAAATAATTCGGTCAAATCCAGAATGAACGCAGGGTTAAATTGACGCGGAGCTGGCAGGAATAAATAAGAACTTGCGGGAACAGTAATCATAATTAACGCAGGGTTAATGATAATAAATGTTATAATTTGCGAGCAGGTTGCGGGACAACGCCATCCTTGGCGTCAAGGTTATTGGATCAAAGACGATCGCTGTTTGTCGCGCGTATTGTCCCAGATGCCATAGAAACGTCCCGCGTTGCTGGCGGTATACCAGACGGTATGGCGGATATTGCGATGCCCAAGGTAATCCTGGATCAAACGGGTATCGATCCCCATATTGGCCAGCGCAAAGCCACAGGAGTGACGCAGCATGTGTGGGTGGATCTCCAGCGGTAATCCCGCCAGATCCCCTGATGAGGCGATAATCTGATAAAACTGCTGGCGAGAAAGGGGATTACCTTTGCGGGAGAGAAACAGCCATTCGCTGGCTGCCTGCGGCCAGCTGCTGCGAATGGCCAGCCATCGCTTTAGGGCGTGGATCTCTTTCTCCAGCAACGGATGGGTAGTTGAAAACCCCTTTTTGAGTCGATGGATGTAAACGCAGCGGGCAGCAAGGTCGATATCCGATATTCGTAGACGGCAGATCTCGCTGGCTCGCAGACCGTGAATGAAGCACAGTAATGTCAGGCAATAATTCCGTGCGGCATAGAGACCGGTATCGGCGGCTTTAAGTAAAGACTCGATCTCATTCTGAGTCAGGAAGTTCCTTTTTTTATATCGGCGTTATTCGTCATGGTTTTCCCTTTTATTGCAGGCATATTTTTCTCTTTCCAGGCCTGCGTCAGGTCATTGTTAAATTCGACTGCCTTTTTATTTTGAAACGGCGTGCTGATAACGTTTTAATCTCATACGAAAGCGTTTCACCTGGTGAAGGCAAAATCTGAATGCTATCGCTGAGTGAGCGTGCGGTATCATAGGCTATCTCCATCGCCACCGATAAGGCGCCGCAAGCTGAAGGGTAAAGAAAGGGTTAGCGGGTTGAAGTGGCGTCGCTTTCCTGGTGGTTTCCACGTCCTGTACATCCCTGATCCTCTTGATGATGCCCGCATGATGATGAAGGCGCGGGCTTCCGGCCGCGGCAAGGCGGCCATCAATGCCGTCATGATTTATTGCCTGCCTGCTGGACATCATTGCGCCAGCAAACCAACCTCCCGCGCCAACAACCTTCGGGAATAGCATGAGAAATTTCTCAGACAGAATACAACTCTGCATCGTCTGGATAGCATTCACTGCAAAACTACAACAGTGATTAAACCATACTGCAAAAAGCCTGGGGATAATAGCCATTGTCTGTATGAGGGCACTTTACGCTGTATTTCAGTAATTCAGTTTAATCTAAAGCATGTGGTCGAAGTGGAGTGGTATCAGGCACGGTAAGCGCTAGTGGCGGCGATATTAGTGGGCTGGAAAAAAGGGGGACATGATGAGGACCGGGATAGGGTCTGAGGGTTGAACGGGAATATTCTGCGCTATGCTAAGAATAAGGCGCATGCCACAAATGTCAGCCAGACAACTGAAGTATGAGGGGGCGTTAAAGGCTCCGGCGGTGGGAGGAATGACGTCCTGGAGACGCCGAAGCCTTAGTTTCACCATTTTTCGTCACGTGCTTCCTGGCGACCTTCGCGGCGGTTTTCCCGTTTATCGTGACGGCAGCTGGCGTTGCTTTGATTGTTATTGCGGACGCATTCCTGCTTGGTATCACGACCTTGCTCGCGGCTATCCTGACGGATATCGCGGGCGTCCTGACGCTTTTCGCCGCGCCAGGTCGCCTGCGCCGAAAGCGATGGCGCCAGCAGCGCGACGCAGACCAGGGCAAGTAAGCCTTTTTTCATTAGGATGGCCTTCTGTTTTTATAAACACAATAAATGATTAGCAGGTAATTATAAAATTATCATATGGCTTAAGTGAGGATAGCACAAAATGCATCGCTGCCAGCAATAACGTTGTTTTTTATTAAATAAATCCGTTGTTTCTGATGTCTATGTTTTTATTGTGTTTTAATGCGTTATAAGCAACATAACTTTTAGATGAGTCGTAGATATAATGAATTATTTAGCTTGATATTGGTCAACAGAATTAAATACGCACGTTGTGAATGATTAAAACGCGTGCAATATTTACCGCATGAGCTTTTTCTCATCTCATAAGCCAAATGGATAAACAAGTAAAAGGAACTATATTATGAAGCGTTTAACTGTTGCTGCAGCAGTCCTGTCCACCGTATTTATGAGTGCCGGTGCTTTTGCGGATACTGACCAGGGTGAAGTTATTATCACCGGACGCGTTGTAGGAACCACGTGTCAGTTTCTTGATGGCAACAACTCTACCACTATTACGATGAACCAGGTCGGGCAGGAAAGTCTTGCTGGTCTTAATGCCGGCGCCACCTATACCGGCATTAAAAACAGCACCACGGTGCCATTAAAATTAAAATGTACCGGTGCTGAGCCGAAAATCAGCCTCGCGCGTAATCAGTTTGATGATAATTACCCGAACATTACTAAAAATACCGTAGCGGGTGGCGCATCCGGCGTCGGCTTTGTGGTGACGGCGAATGACACCCCACTGACCCCCGAAACGCTGATCCCTCTTAATGGGGATCCTGATGAAAGCGGTGTATATACCATTGATTTTTCAGCACAATATGCGCTAGTGGCCGCAGGTTCCGCAGTCACCCAGGGCGATGTTGAGTCAACCCTTACGCTGACCGTGGTAACCGAGTGATGCTGTCACCCGGCGAGACGCAGGGCGTTCGCCGGGTCTCTGTTTACATGGAGTGAAAGAGATGAAAGGATTCATTCTGCTGTTACTGACCTTTTTCATTATCCCCGCGCAGGCGGGTATTGTGATCTATGGGACGCGCGTTATTTATCCGGCCGGTAAAAATGAGGTGATGGTGCAGTTAATGAATCGCGGCGATCGCGGCGCTTTGGTACAGGCGTGGATCGACGACGGTAATACTTCCATTGCTCCGGAAAATATCCGCGTACCTTTTCTTATTTCACCGCCGGTGGTGCGCGTCAGAGCCAATACCGGTCAGCAGCTTAAAATAAAAGCATTATCCAATACGTTACCGCAAAATCAGGAAAGTTTATTTTATCTGAATGTCCTCGATATCCCACCCAATGCCAGCGTGAATGATGGTAAAAATGTGGTGAAATTTGCGATCCAAAATCGAATTAAGTTGTTTTATCGCCCGGAAGGTGTCGCTGGCGTTACGCAGGCCAGTTTTCATCATTTAGACCTGCAGCAAAAAGGTAAAAATGTACTGCTTAAAAATAACAGCGCAAACTGGATAACGATCCCTGAAATTAAAGTGAATAATGTCAAAGGAAACAGTAAAGCCATTATGCTGGCGCCATTTTCACAGCAAATGATCACCCTCAGCGGCAGCGTTGCCAGACAGTACAAAATTACTCTTATTGATGATTATGGAAATTATATTAGTGATAGCATCAGCGTAAAATAAAAAGAGGTGGTTATGTTAAGGATGACATCACTGGCCCTGGCAATTATTGCATCATTATTTGCTGAAGCCCTGGCGGCAGAAGAGACCTTTGATACCAACTTTATGTTCGGCGGGATGAAAGGGGTCAAAGACAGTCACTATCAGTTTACAGATGACGCACCGATTGCGGGTGAATATAACCTGGATGTGTATGTCAATAACAAGTGGCGTGGGAAATATGACCTGACAGTGAAGGAGCAGCCAGGGGAAAGCTGCTTGTCACACTCCCAGCTGCAGCAGCTCGGTATTAAAGCCGAGAGGCTGGACAAAAAGGATCTGGCGCAATGCATCACGCTACGCGAGGCTGTGCAGGGGGGGAAATATCATTTTGATATCTCCACCCTGACCCTCGCGCTCACTGTCCCGCAGGCGTTTGTTAATGAGCTGGAGGCGGGCTATGCTTCCCCGGAAAGCTGGGACCGCGGGGTCAACGCCTTCTATACGTCCTATTATGCCAGTCAGTATTACAGCGATTATAAAAGCGCCGGGAATAACAAGAGTACCTTTGCCCGTTTTACCAGCGGTTTAAATCTCCTGGGATGGCAACTGCACTCTGACGCCAGCTATAACAATAATGATTCTGGCGCCGGTGAGTGGAAAAGTAACACCCTTTATCTGGAGCGAGGCTTCGGCGAGATAGAGAGTACGCTGCGCGCTGGCGATATGTACACATCAGGCGATATATTCGACACTGTGCGCTTTCGCGGGGTGCGCTTATATCGCGATATGCAGATGTTGCCCAACTCCAGACGCAACTTTACGCCGATCGTCCAGGGGATTGCGCAAAGCAATGCCCTGGTCACCATTGAGCAAAATGGCTTTGTCATTTATCAGAAAGAGGTGCCGCCCGGTCCCTTTGCCATCGCTGATTTACAGATGGCCGGCGGCGGGGCCGATCTTGACGTGAGCATCAGAGAAGCAGACGGGACGGTCACCAGCTATCTGGTTCCCTTTTCTTCCGTTCCCAATATGCTGCAGGCTGGCGTCTCGAAATACGATCTTGCTGCCGGACGCAGCCATATTGAGGGGGCCGATCGGCAGGCTGATTTTATCCAGGGGACCTATCAGTACGGTCTGAACAATCTGCTGACGCTGTATGGTGGTTCGATGCTGTCGAATCACTATTCGGCTTTTACCCTCGGGACGGGCTGGAATACCTGGCTCGGCGCTATTTCCGTCGATGCCACCCAGTCGCACAGCGAGCAGGATAACGGCACCTATGATGGACAAAGCTATCAGGTGGCTTACAGTAAATTCCTCACCCCAACCCAGACCCGTTTTGGCCTCGCGGCCTACCGCTATTCCAGCCGCGATTACCGCACCTTTAACGATCACGTGTGGGCGAAGAACAGAACCCACTATCACCGCGACGAAAAGGATGTCTACGATATTGCCGATTATTATCAATATGATTTCGGCAGGAAAAATTCCCTGTCGGCCAGTTTGAGTCAGGCGCTTCCGGCGGGCTATGGCGCGATTTCCCTGAGCGCCCTGTGGCGCGACTACTGGGGAAAAAGCGGCAGCAATAAAGATTATCAGCTCGGCTACTCGAATACCTGGCAGCGGCTGACCTATACGCTATCGGCTAGCCAAACCTATGACGAATATCATCACCAGGATAAGCGATTTAATCTTTATTTCTCCATTCCGTTCAGTTGGGGGGACGACCTGACCGCGCCGCGTCGTCGGTTGAATCTGTCTAACTCCACTACCTTCGATAACAGTGGCTTTGCCTCCAATAACACCGGACTGAACGGCATTGCCGGCTCCCGCGATCAGTTCAGCTACGGGGTTAATCTCAGTCATCAGCAGCAAAATAATGAAACCGCTGCCGGGGCCAATCTCACCTGGAATGCCCCGCTGGCCACACTGAGCGGTAGTTACAGCCAGTCGTCAAACTACACCCAGGCCAGCGGAAGCCTCTCCGGGGGCGTGGTGCTTTGGTCCGGGGGCGTCAGCCTGGCGAATCGGTTATCGGACACCTTCGCGATTTTGCAGGCGCCGGGGCTGGAGGGGGCTTATGTCAATGGTCAGAAATACCGCACCACTAACGGGAAAGGGATCGTGCTCTACGACAACCTCACGCCGTTCCGTGAAAACGCCCTGATGCTGGATGTGTCGGATTCCCACAGTACGACGGAACTGAAAGGCAACCGGAAAATGGTGGCTCCGTATCGGGGGGCTGTGGTGGTCAGCCACTTTGATACCGACCAGCGTAAGCCGTGGTTGATTCATGCCCGACAAGCCGCGGGTGAGCCGCTGCCGTTTGGTTATGAAATCGAGGATAACCGGGGGCAGAATGTCGGGGTCGTGGGCCAGGGCAGCTTATTATACATCCGCACGGATACTGTTCCGTCGACGCTGAAAGTGGCTGTTGATAAAGCAAATAATCAGTACTGCACGATCACCTTTAAACAAACCATTGATGAAGAGCAGACCTATGTCTGCCGGTAAAGGAATATTACGATGAGATGGCTACTGTTTCTGCTATTCACCTTCAGTACCTTTGGCGCCTGGGCGGGGAACTGCGACCTGAACACCAGTCATATCCAGAAAGGGATTGAGGGGTACGGTACCTATATTTTCAAACCCGTCACCCTCTCCGGTACTCTGGCGTTACGCGAAGGCACCTTTACCAATGATGACTGGCTGTTTGTTTGTCAGTCATTACAGAACGTCGTGATTACCCTGACAGGAGAAGCGCAGCACAGCACCGAGTATAATTTCCTGGTGGGCCACGAAAAATATAAAATTAAATTCGACCTGTCGCCGCATAATATTTCCGGCACCGATTTGACCGAAAAAATTCACTATAAATTGTCTGACATTTTTAATGATACCGCCTCGATTAGCTATGCCATCAGTAAGGGAGAGGTCGCAGGCAGGCCGGTGATCACCCCCGGTCAGCCCTTTACGGTAAGTTATAAACTCAATCTAAGGTATTGTCAGAATAAGGATAAAGAGTGCACCGATATCCCCATTACCTATATTTATCATATCATTTTGCAAATCAACGTGATGACCTGTGGTTTTGAGAATCCGACGACGGAAATCAACATGGGTGAATATAATTTCATCGATATTAAACAGGGAACTGTCGCGTACCGCCCGGAGGTGATCTATATCGACTGCCGCCAGGGAGAGTCCGGTGTACTGGAACTGACGCCGGGCAAGATTGAGTACTCGTTCAGGAGCGCATCGGGACTGAAAAACGGCCAGGTGTTAGCCAACGATGAGGAATTATCTGCCACCGGCGCCGGTGAGGTCGGGTTCCATATTCAGGATGCCAGCGGGGCGGATATCCAGTATGACAATGGCTACCTGTACGAAACGCCTCAGGAAGCCGTGCACGGCAAAAACCCAATTACCCTTAATATCAAGCCAATGAAGTATGGCGAGAATATACGTACCGGGGAGATGAAAAGCCGGGTCATCATCGTGGTCAACAATAACTAACCCCGCTTTGCCTGTCGACGCCAGCCCAGGCTAATGTTATCTCTATCTGTCAGGGGGCATACCGCTTCCCCTGGCCGACAGGGCAGGCAAACGGTTCGCCGCCCGGTGAGATAAACTCTTTACGCAATGGCATAATGATGAATACTCCGATTGCGCAGCGCGACTGGCGCCTGCTGGCGGCCGGGAGCGGCGGGCTCCTTCTGCTGGTGGCCGGCATCATGTTGCACAGCCACTGGGGCGATTTTCTCCAGTGGTGCCTCGCCACCCAAATAACCTTACATCGCTATCTGGTGATGTATCTTTTACTGCTGAATAATCACCAGTACAGCGGCGGCGTCTGGCTGTTAGTGGGCGCCTTTCTCTACGGCGTGCTGCACGCCATCGGGCCGGGTCACGGCAAGTTTATCGTCACGACTTACCTGAGCACCAACCCGGAGAGCCTGATGGCGGCGCGGGTGGTGCCCTTTCTCGGCAGCCTGTTGCAGGGCGTCAGCGCCATCCTCTTTGTCTTTATTCTCGCGGTAGGACTGAATCTGGCCGCCGGCGATCTCAGCGCCAGCCGCTGGTACGTTGAGAAGATCAGCGCCCTGACCATCGGCGCCTTTGGAATTTACATTATCTTTCGCGCGCTGCAGAACCTGGGGCCGGGCAAGAGAGTGATTCGCGCCATGACGCCGGCGCATCAGCATGATGCCTCGTGCGGCTGCGGGCACCACGGCGTGGGGCACAACCTGCACGGCGCCGACTGGAAAACACGCCTTGGCGTGGTGCTGGCCATCGGCGCCCGCCCCTGCAGCGGGGCAATCATGATCTTGCTGTTCGCCAACGCGCTGGGGATTGTCAGCTGGGGCATCGCCGCGGTGATGACCATGGCGCTGGGCACCGGACTTTCGATCCTCGGTCTGTCACTGACGGTGCACTATGCCCGTCACCGTATGGCCAACAGGCTGACGGTGGGGAGTCGTCCGCGGCCCTGGCTGGTGCCGCTGGTGAAGATCCTCGGCGGGCTGGCGCTGATCCTCTTTGCCGCCGGGTTGTTTTTCACCGTGGTGCCGATCAGCGCCAACGGCGACTTTATCGCCGCCGGCTGTTAACGACTTTCCAGCAGGTGCATCAATACCCGCAGCGCCTGATCCAGTTGCAGGCGTTCGCTGTCACTGAGTCCTGCCAGCAGCTGCCGTTCATTATCGACATGCGTTTCCACCGCCTCATCGATCCGCTCACGCCCGACAGGAGTCAGGGCGACCAGCATACTGCGGGCATCCTCCGGGTTCGGCAGGCGGGTAATAAATCCGCGTTTCTCCAGCGCCTTCAGGCGATGAGTCATGGTGCCGGAGGTGATCATCAGCGTGGAGAAGAGCTGGGTCGGCGAAAGAGTGAAAGGGGGGCCGGCGCGGCGCAGCGTCGCCAGCATATCAAACTCCCAGCGCACCAGATCGTGGCGCGTAAAGGCCACTTCCACCTGCGGCTCCAGCAGCATGGCGCATCGTTTCAGGCGGCCTATCGGTCCCATTGGGCTGCAGTCCAGATCCGGTCGCTCCCGCTGCCACTGGGCGAGAATGCGATCCACGGCGTCGATCGCGGGTGATTTGTCCATCAGTGCTCACTTGTCTTGATATCAAGATACTTGTCGGTACATACTTCAGTCACCAATTTAGCTTGAAGTGAAGATAAAATCATGGCTTTTCTCTCACGTAGTCTGATGATCGACTTACTGCTCACCGCGCTGGCGCCCGCTATCTGGGGGACGACCTATATCGTCACCTCCCAGTTCCTTCCTCCCGATCGGCCATTTATCGCTGCGCTGCTGAGGGTGTTGCCGGCAGGCATCGCCCTGCTGATCTGGAGCCGTCGTTTCCCGCAGCGCGGCGAGTGGGCAAAGCTTATCGTTACCGGCATTTTAAATATCGGCGCTTTCCAGGCGCTGCTGTTTATCGCTGCCTATCGCTTACCCGGTGGACTGGCGGCGGTGATTGGCGCGATCCAGCCGCTGCTGGTGATGCTCCTCGCCTGGTGCGTTGATCGGCAGCGCTCGCCCTGGCTGGCGGTGTTCTCCGCCATCGCCGGTATACTCGGTATGGCCATGCTGCTGCTGTCGCCGCACACCGTCCTCGACCCGCTGGGGATCGGCGCGGCGTTTCTCGGCGCGATCAGTATGGCGCTGGGCACCTGGCTCTCCCGCCGCTGGGCGCTCTCCTTGCCGATTGTCGCGTTGACCGGCTGGCAGCTGGCGATTGGGGGAGTGGTGCTGGCCCCGGTGGCGCTGATCGTTGATCCCCCTCTGCATCAGGTGACAGCGCTGCAGGTCGCAGGCTATCTGTGGCTGTGCGTCGCGGGCGCCATGCTGGCCTATGGCCTGTGGTTCCGGGGGATTGGTCGCCTCTCGCCGGTGGCGGTGTCGGCGATGAGTCTGCTGAGCCCGGTGACCGCCGTGGTGCTGGGATGGATTTTCCTTGGACAAAAGATCCAGGGGATGGCGCTGGTGGGGTTGATCGTGGTGCTGGCGAGCGTGCTGTCTATCCAGCGCGCGCTGGCGCGCCAGGCGGCGGGAGCAAAAACGAAAAAAGCCCCATAACGGGGCTCGACATTGCTGCGTGCGGGGTGGGCGGCGGGAGCCAGACCAGCCACCCGCAGGCGGCCTGTCCGGCAGCTCCCTCTGCAACCATTCGCTTATTTAGACAGCTCGGCGGTCATATGGACCTGGTTGCCGGTGTACGCTTCGGTGATGTGGTAGGAAGCGCCTTGTTCTTTCGCAATGGTCGCGATTTTCGCTTCTGCGCTGTCCAGGGTATCTGCTGTCACGCTCACCGGATGCGCGAAGCTAGCAAAAGAAACCAGGGAGAGCATACCGGCAGCGGCGAGTAATTTTACGTTTTTCATGGTGTTTGTCCTTTTAACTTTTATGGTGGAAAGCGTGTTTGCTTTCGATGGACTTATAATAAGTCTGCTAACTATAACGTGCGTTGCAAAAAGTGCGATTTAGATCACATTTTTATGGCGGTTTATGGCGGAAATATGATCGTTTATCGATTTTTTAATTTAAAAACAATGGATTAATGATTTGTTTCTGGAAGGGGATATCACATGGGCTGCCCTTGTTCAGGGAGAGGAATGCGCCTCATTCATGCTTTCATCATTCGTTGTATGAATGGTTTGGTGCTGTTTTCACCACCGTAAAGGCAGATTCAGACTTATCGCGATGGCCTTCCGAGGGCTTTTTCTGCATGCTGTTGCGGTCACTTTCTCTCGCACTGGCGTTAGGCTTGCTGCGCTGTAAACAACCACCCTATCGTTTTCATCTATCAATGACTGTTTATTAATAGTTGATGGTTATCTGTTATATAACTTAATGAAACGTGAACAAATGTATATTTGTCGGCGAATAAATAGCATTCTTTGACGCCGATAGCACCAGCGAACTGATATTTTTAAGTTCGTTACCTGACGCCTTAAATATTGCGGCTCCCGGTCAGTCGAAGATTCTATTAGCAGTGGCATAAATCAGCATCGCCTGATGTTTCTGGTTCTATGCGAATTCACAGTGTGCTCATTGATTCGTAATTCACTCTGACAAGGAAATGGCAATGAAAAAGGTTCTTCTCTCTGCAGCAATGGCAACCGCGTTTTTTGGCATGACTGCTGCCCATGCAGCTGATACCAATGTTGGCGGCGGCCAGGTTAATTTCTTCGGTAAAGTTACCGATGTATCCTGTACTGTTTCTGTTAACGGCCAGGGCAGCGATGCGAACGTTTACCTGTCTCCGGTAACCCTGACTGAAGTTAAAGCGGCAGCAGCGGATACTTATCTGAAACCGAAATCTTTCACCATTGACGTCTCTAACTGCCAGGCTGCTGACGGCACCAAACAGGATGACGTAACCAAACTGGGCGTGAACTGGACCGGCGGTAACCTGCTGGCTGGCGCAACCAGCAAACAGCAGGGTTACCTGGCGAACACCGAAGCTTCCGGTGCCCAGAACATCCAGCTGGTGCTGTCTACTGACAACGCCACCGCGCTGACCAACAAAATCATCCC
>NZ_KV789876.1:49755-52101 GCF_001807705.1 Klebsiella sp. HMSC25G12
GCCACCGCGCTGACCAACAAAATCATCCCGGGTGACAGCACTCAGCCGAAAGCAAAAGGCGATGCTGCTGCTGTAGCCGATGGCGCGCGCTTCACCTACTACGTTGGTTATGCGACCAGCGCACCGACCACAGTAACTACCGGTGTGGTCAACAGCTACGCGACTTACGAAATTACCTATCAGTAATTCCGCCAGAAAATAAAACTGCCCCGCTCCGGGGCAGTTAATAACAATAATAAAGCGGCGATGTCCGCCGCTTGTATTTTTATTCTGAGGTCAGCATGAAGCGTATTGCCCTTTTTTTCTGTTTCATTTTTAGTTTTGCGGCCCATGCCAATAATATTATTGTTAACGGTACCCGCTTTATTTATCCAGGAAATGAAAAAGAAATAACGGTACAGCTTTCAAATAACGCCGACCGTCCGGCACTGGCGCAGGCCTGGCTGGATAATGGCGATGCCGATGCCACACCGGATACCATTACCACCCCGTTTATTATCACCCCGCCGATCTCGCGCGTTGACGCCAAAAGTGGCCAGACGCTGCGTATTAAGCTCGGCAGCAGCGCCGGTCTGGCGAAAGATAAAGAGACACTGTGGTGGCTGAATCTGCTGGAAATTCCACCGGTAGTGGCCAATCAGAAAAATGAAGGCCAGAACGTGCTGCAGCTGGCGATCCGTTCCCGCTTTAAATTTATTTACCGCCCTGCCGGACTGGGCAATCGCGATGCGGCGGCCGAGAAGCTGACGCTGACTGCCAACGGCAGCAGTCTCGCCATCAATAACCCGACGCCGTTCTACATTACCGTCAGCCGTATTTCCCGCGACGGCGGTAAAGCCCTGAACAGCAAAACCGTGATGCTGGCGCCGCAGTCCAGCCAGACGGTAGCACTCTCCTCCGCCGTCAACCGCGGCGAAACCCTGACCGTTAACAACATTAATGACTATGGCGCCGATGTCGCAGTGAAAGTGGCCGTTAAATAAGGGAAAATCTAATGAAGCAGAGGTCATTCTGCCCGGGAAGATTAAGCACCGCGATAGCCATCGCGCTGTGCTGCTTTCCGCCATTTTCCAGCGGACAGGAAAACCCGGGAACGGTATATCAATTTAACGACGGCTTTATTGTCGGTAGCCGCGAGAAGGTCGATCTGTCTCGCTTTTCGACCAGCGCGATTACCGAAGGCACTTACTCCCTTGACGTCTACACCAACGACGAGTGGAAAGGGCGCTACGACCTGCGCATCGCGCGCGACAAAGACGGTAACCTTGGCGTTTGCTACACCAAAGCGATGCTGACGCAGTACGGCATCGCGGCGGAAAAGCTTAACCCAAAGCTCAGCGAACAGGAGGGGTACTGTGGTAGCCTCAAATCCTGGCGTAACGAAGAAAACGTCAAAGACAACCTGGTCCAGTCCTCCCTGCGGTTGAACATTTCGGTGCCGCAGATCTATGAAGATCAACGTCTGAAAAACTATGTCAGCCCGGAGTTCTGGGACAAAGGCATTACTGCGCTCAATTTGGGCTGGATGGCCAACGCCTGGAACAGCCACACCTCTTCGGTCGGCGGCTCGGATAACAGCAGCGCCTATCTTGGCGTCAACGCCGGCCTGTCGTGGGACGGCTGGCTGCTGAAGCACATCGGCAACCTGAACTGGCAACAGCAGCAGGGTAAAGCGCACTGGAACAGCAACCAGACCTATCTCCAGCGCCCCATTCCGCAGCTCAACTCCATCGTCAGCGGCGGGCAGATTTTTACCAATGGTGAATTTTTCGACACCATCGGTCTGCGTGGGGTCAACCTTTCCACCGATGACAATATGTTCCCGGATGGCATGCGCTCGTATGCCCCGGAAATTCGCGGCGTGGCGCAGAGCAACGCCCTCGTCACCGTGCGCCAGGGCAGCAACATTATCTATCAGACCACCGTTCCGCCCGGGCCGTTTACCCTGCAGGATGTCTATCCTTCCGGCTATGGCAGCGACCTTGAGGTCTCGGTGAAAGAGGCGGATGGCTCGGTGGAAGTGTTTAGCGTGCCTTACGCTTCCGTCGCCCAGCTGTTGCGCCCGGGAATGACCCGCTACGCGCTCTCCGCCGGTAAAGTGGACGACAGTTCTCTGCGTAACAAGCCGATGCTCTATCAGGCCACCTGGCAGCATGGTATCAACAACCTGCTGACCGGCTATACCGGGGTCACGGGTTTCGACGACTATCAGGCCTTCCTGGTGGGGACCGGGATGAACACCGGCATCGGCGCGCTCTCCTTTGACGTGACCCATTCGCGGCTGAAGAGTGATACCCATGATGATTCGGGGCAGAGCTATCGCGCCACCTTTAACCGCATGTTTAC
>NZ_KV789876.1:52121-204497 GCF_001807705.1 Klebsiella sp. HMSC25G12
ACCAGCATCGTGCTGGCGGCGTATCGCTACTCGACGAAAGGTTATTACAACCTCAACGACGCGCTGTATGCCGTCGATCAGGAAAAAAACAGCCGCAGCAACTACACCCTGTGGCGGCAGAAAAACGGCATGACCTTCACCGTGAACCAGAACCTGCCGGACGGCTGGGGCGGGTTTTATCTGAGTGGCCGTATCTCCGATTACTGGAACCGTTCCGGGACCGAGAAGCAGTATCAGGTCAGCTACAACAACTCATTTGGTCGTCTCTCCTGGTCGGCGAGCGCGCAGCGCGTTTACACGCCAGACAGCTCCGGTCATCGCCGCGACGATCGCATTTCACTTAACTTCAGCTACCCGCTGTGGTTTGGCGATAACCGCACCGCCAACCTGACGTCGAACACCTCGTTCAACAACTCGCGCTTTGCCAGCTCGCAGATTGGTATCAACGGTTCGCTGGACAGTGAAAACAACCTTAACTACGGCGTGTCGACCACCACGGCCACCGGAGGCCAGCACGACGTGGCGCTCAACGGCAGCTACCGTACGCCATGGACCACGCTCAACGGCAGCTACAGCCAGGGCGAAGGCTATCGTCAGAGCGGCCTGGGCGCCAGCGGGACGATGATCGCCCATAGCGGCGGCGTGGTGCTCTCGCCGGAAAGCGGCTCGACGATGGCGCTGATTGAAGCCAAAGACGCTGCCGGCGCCATGCTCCCGGGGTCGCCGGGCACCCGTGTGGACAGCAATGGTTACGCCATCCTGCCGTATCTGCGCCCGTACCGGATTAACGCCGTCGAGATCGACCCGAAAGGTAGCCTTGACGATGTCGCCTTCGATCGCACCGTGGCGCAGGTTGTGCCGTGGGAAGGCAGCGTGGTTAAGGTGGCGTTCGGCACCACGGTGCAGAACAACCTCACGCTGCAGGTGCGCCAGGCGAACCATGAGCCGCTGCCGTTTGCGGCGAGTATTTTCTCTCCTGATGGTAAGGAGATCGGCGTTGTCGGCCAGGGCAGCATGATGTTTATCAGCGATGCGAATGCCAAACGCGCGATTGTGAAGTGGAGCGGCGGGCAGTGTTCGGTGGATCTGGGACCGCAAACAACAAAGGATAGCGTATGTCGCTGAGGAAATTACTAACGCTTTTTATCGTCTTAATGGCGCTGGGAACCACCTCGTCCTGGGCCGTCTGTACGCGCCTTTCTTCGCCAACGGTGATGCTGGACATGGTGGTGGGCAGGGTGGTGGTGCCTCCGGATCTGCCGGTGGGGTCGGTGATCCTCACCCGCGACTGGACGATGAGCGCCCCCGGCGGCGCGAGCTATCGCTGTACCTCCGGCACCAACCGCTTCGCGGCGAAGATTGTTGCGCCAGGGGCCACTGATCTCGGGAATAAAATCTATTCCACCAACGTGCCGGGTATCGGCATGCGTTTCAGCCGCGGCGGCGCGACGGTCAATATCGTCTATCCCGACGTCTTTTCGTCTCGGGTATCGGGTACCACCAACTATTCGCTGGAGGGATCGCGCTTTACCCTGGAGATAATCAAAACCGCGGCAACCACCGGCAGCGGCACCCTGGCAACAGGGAAATACACCTCCTATGACTGGGAGAGCGGCGGCAACCCGATCCTCGAAACCTATCTGAGCGCCAACGCCATCACCGTGGTCTCGCCCTCCTGTACGGTGATGAGCGGGAAGAATATGAATGTCGATGTGGGCTCCATCCGGCGCAGTGACCTGAAAGGGGTGGGCACTACCGCGGGCGGGAAAGATTTTAATATCGATCTGCAGTGCAGCGGCGGCCTGAGCGAAACCGGGTATGCCAACATCAGCACCTCGTTTTCCGGAACGTTGGCTACCAGCACGACGGCGACTATGGGCGCGTTGCTCAATGAAAAGGCCGGTAGCGGTATGGCAAAAGGCGTCGGTATTCAGGTACTGAAGGATGGATCGCCGCTGCAGTTTAATAAGAAATACACCGTTGGCCGCTTGAATAATCAGGAGATCCGCTACATCACCATACCGCTGCACGCGCGCTTTTATCAGTATGGCCCGACGACCAGCACCGGCGAGGTGGAGTCGCATATGATCTTTAACCTGACGTACGATTAATACGGGAGGGGGAATGAAGGGATTGCCGAAACACACTATCGCGTGGCTGCTATTCTGCGGCAGCCTCGCCGCCCCCTCGGCGTGGGGTTTCGAGACCAATTATGACCGCGGACGGGTCGAATTTGCCGGGCGGGTGACGGATATTTCCTGCAGCGTCGCGCTGAATGGCGGTCAGCATGCCGGCAATGGCAACGTCTGGCTGGCGCCGGTCAGCCTGGCGGAAGTGCACGATCGCGGGGCCGGGGCGTTTATGAAGCCGCAGCCATTTACCCTGGCGCTGTCAAACTGTCAGTTGCGCCATGACGGTGGGGCCGCCTTGCAGGACGAAGTGCGACGGGTCAGCGTTCGCTGGATTGACGGTTTTTTACTGACGGCGGTCGGGAATGAGAATGCGGGCTATCTGGCCAATACCTTGCCAGATGGGGCGCAGAATATTTATCTGGCGCTGTCGACCAATGATAATAATACGCTGGATAAAAGTAATAAAATTGTCCCGGCGGACCCGCAGCAAAATCAGGTGCATTTGCAGGAAAACGCGGTCAGCGGTGGGCTGTTCACCTATTACGTGGGCTACGTTTCGCCAACGCCAAAAAGCGCCACCAGTGGGCCGATTACCAGTTGGGCAACGTGGGAATTAGTTTATAATTAAGCAATGCAAAAAAGCCGGAGAATCCCCGGCTTTTTTTATCGGGTAATATCGTCAGCAACCAGTTGTTCAATACTGACTTCCTGCCAGTAATGGCCCTGAATGGCAAACCATTCCATTCCCTGCAACCATTTTTTATGGTCTTCGCTTTCCACCCCCTCAATAATCACGTTGTGATGATTGCGGGATAAAAAGGTCACCAGGGCATCCATTAACTGGCGGCCTGACTCTTTGCGCATCAGATGCCAGAAAAAATCTTTATCAATTTTGACATAGTCAAAATGATACCCTCTGATGGCGTTAATCCCCGCATAGCCTGAGCCGAAGTCATCGAGCCACAGCGAGGTATCTTGCGGGTTTTGCCAGGCGGCCAGGGAATTATTGAGAAGATTCTCAGCGTTTTCGGTCACTTCGAAATGGACGCAGGTGAGTGCGGCAATTTTATCTTTTATTTCCTTCTGACGCAGCAGATTCAGGATATGGTCGTCGACGTTAATCGTGGCGGAAATGTTGTTGTGTAAAAACCATTCTTTATGTTTTTCAATCAATGCCAGTTGCTCGAGAAAAATACGCTCACGAACCGCCGCGGTAGCATGACGAAAAAAATACTCAGGAGAGACGGTAAGATTATCGAAGCGGCTCAGGCATTCAACCGCGACTAAGGTACCTTGTGGGGAAAACATTTTCTGAAAGACGTAGCGTACAGCGATATCATTACGAGATAAAATGTTGTCTTCGGTTATTTTAGTGTTCATTATCCCTCATCACGAGGTTAGTCAGACAATAGGCAGAGGATACACTAATTATAGGCTACCTGATGGTTAATGGGAATGGCAGGAAATGTAAATCAACAGCGAATAAGTACGCTTTATCCGCTATTGATTTACTGGAGCATAATTTAACATTGATGGAGTGCGGCAATACGCTGGTTCATGGCGCGGGAATTATCAATGCCCAGCTTTTGCATGATATGGATACGATGGCTGTGAACCGTTTTATGGGCAATGCCGAGCAGGGCGGCAATACGCTTGTTATTATTGTTGGCAATCAGCAGTTCGAGGATCTGGCACTCCCGTGGCGACAGCTGTTTGCGCAACCTTCGCGGTGGCAGTTCGCTGGCGCCCTCTGCGCGCTTGACGATAGAGGAAAAAAGAGATAATGGAGATTTTTCGCTAATAATCATAGCATTATCAATAGTTATCAACTCTCTGCACAGGGCGACAATGTCGCTTTTCACCACCAGTACCGGCTGTTGGCAGCGCTGCAGAGAAAGGCGAAGCGCGTTCAGCAGGTCGACGATTCTGATGGCAGAAATATCCTTATTAATTAAATTGAAAATAACCGTCTGAGCCAGTGGTAGATGTTTCCCATGGATAACGTCGCCATAACCAAGACGGATGATATTTTCATGGCTATCAATAAGGTAGTGATAGATTGAGTGACCAATGAGATTATCATTGGTGTACAGCAATATACTGTCCAAGGGTATCAGATTCTCTTTTTGCGCTTGGCTTCTAAGATCAGGTCCAGCAGTATCTTCTCTATTCTGCGCTGGTCATCGAGATGGCGGAACTTAAACTGGCAGGATATCTGATAGTAGCTTTCACTCTCTTCATTGGCGTCATCAAGGGTGATAACAATGACATTCTTTACCACCAGGTCAATGGTGATCTCACCATATTCCGCGAGCATCAGTACAGCATTTTTCAGTAAGGCGTTATGGCTGAGAAATTTCAGGTTCGGCGTCCTGGTCATCAATGCGCAACCGCCATCTGAAATGTCTTTGATGTCGAAAAGATAGTTTTCGCCATTTTTATGGCGACCGCGGCAATAAAAATCATGTTCGTGGCGTAAACGAAAACGGGGATCGCGGCGGCGCTGTACGACCTGCAGACATTCAGGCAAAGAAAAGGCGTAGCGGATACCTTTATCCACACCGCTATTGTCATGTTTTGTCAGGGGTGCATTAAACTCTATTTTCCCTGAATCACTATGCAGGAGAAAGCGAATTTTATGCCCCGGCGGGATTTTGCGGTGAGTCTGAATATGGAACTCGGCAAAATCCACACGTGTCAGTTGGGTTACGATACTCGTGTTGTTAAAAAATATTTCAATTTCAGTACGTTTGCGCAACTCCTCTCTGAAAATAGCAATAATTTCATACTTACTGGTCTTTATCGTTCCCTCTGTCATGTGCTTCCCTTGTAAATAGTTGTCGTGAGGCGTTTGATTTTTCTTATAGCAATAGCAACATTCTGATTGGGTTAATCAGATGTTTTTATGAGCGTTTGATGTTATTGACTATCTTTGCAGCCAGATTGATATGTATAAACTTGGAATTCGATATTGTGTTTCCTGTAATCAAGAGTTTCAAATTTTGGTCATGACAAAAACGACAACGGCCTCCATGCTGGAGACCGGTCGAAGGATAAAAACAGTAGTTTGATTAACGGGGATAATGAGAAAACGATCGTCGATCACACCCCATTTGTAAGATCTATAGTGCCAGCAGTGTTGAGGTTTTTCCAGGCAAATATTAAGGATAGCTGTCGTTCCCCCCATTTCTCCCCACGGGTCAGGGGCGTGCGCGGGTGGCGATATTATCGAGGATGCGCAGGGCGTCGCCCGGCAGGGCCAGCTGCGCGGCGGCAATATTTTCCGCCAGATGCGTGCGGGAAGACGTGCCGGGGATCAGCAGAATATTCGGCGAACGCTGAAGCAGCCAGGCCAGGGCGACCTGCATCGGCGTCGCCTCAAGCGAGGCCGCGACCTCGTTCAGCTCCTGCGCCTGGAGTGGCGTAAAACCACCCAACGGGAAGAAGGGCACCCACGCGATGTGCTGCGCGGCGAGCGCATCGACCAGCGCGTCGTCGGCGCGATGGGCAATGTTATAGAGGTTTTGCACGCAGACGATGGGCGTCATTTTCTGCGCATCCGCGACCTGTTTTGCCGTCACGTTGCTGAGGCCGATATGGCGGATCAATCCCCGCGCTTTGAGCTCCAGCAGGGTAGTGAGCGGCGCCTCCAGCGAGCCTTCCACCGGGCCGTGAGGGCTGAGCATACTGCGCAGGTTCACCACCTCCAGCACGTCGAGCCCCAGGTTACGCAAATTATCCTCGACGGCCTGGGTCAGTTCGGCAGGCGACATGGCCGGCAGCCAGTTGCCCTTCTCGTCGCGGCGGGCGCTAACCTTGGTGACAATACACAGGTCGTCAGGATAGGGATGGAGCGCTTTGCGGATCAATTGATTGGTCACATGCGGACCGTAAAAATCAGAGGTATCGATATGGTTTACCCCGGCCTCGACGGCGGCCTGCAGGACGCGCACCGCCTCTTCGGGATCTTTCGGCGGGCCGAAGACGCCGGGGCCGGCCAGCTGCATCGCGCCATAACCCAACCGATAAACCTGGCGATCGCCGAGCGTGCCGCGACCGGATAAGGTGACACTGGACATACGAACTCTCCTTACGGTGGCTAAGCCGTAAGTGTAATCCGCTCAGGGGAAAGGGAAGGGCGAGAATGTTGTCAGAATGTGCGGCAGCGGCTCAGGTAAGCCGCTGCCGCCAGAGGCGATTAGCCAAAGAACATCACTGAAACGCAGAGCAGGCCGACCACCAGCGTAATGGCGTTACCCACCGAGCGGTACGGTTTAAGCGCCGGAATAAGCCAGGTGGACAGCGTGGGCATGATAAACAGGATCATGGCGATAAGCGGCCCGCTGATGGCGTAGATCATCGAAATGGCATTCGGGTTGATAAAGCACACCGCAAAGGTGAAGGCGGAGACCAGCAGGATCGACATCGCCCGGTTGAAGGCGCGGCTCTTACGCACCCCGACCAGCCCCAGCGAACTCTTGACGATTTCACTGGCGCCTTCAATCACCCCGAAGTAGGTGCCAAGGAAGGATTTCGACATGGCGACCACGGCAACGATGATGCCGGTTACCGCCAGCCAGCCGGGCGCGCCCGGCACCATCGACAGGGCGGAAAGGATGGTCACCCCCTGATCGCGGGCGCTTTCAATATAGGTCGCCGGGATCGCCAGCAGACAGCTGAAGACGAAAAACAGCACGCTGGCGCAGATGATGGTGTAGGCCACCTTCATGATTTTTTTGCATTTACCCATGGCCAGGTCGCCATGTTTCTCCTGCTGGTCGATAGCAAAAGTAGAAATGATCGGCGTATGGCTAAAAGCGAAAACCATCACGGGAATGGAGATCCAGATCTGATGGAGCGTGTGCGTGCTGAACTGCATCTGGCTGGTGAGGTGCTCAGGATGCCAGTCGCGGATTAAATAGAGGGAGAGAAACAGGAAGCAGGCGATAAGCGGGAAGACCAGAAAGCCCATCACCTTGATGGTGACCTGCCGCCCCATGAGAAAGATCAGGTTGAGGACCAGCACAACGCCCAGGCTCAGCAGCGCGCGCAGCGTGGGGGTCACCGGCGTACGATGCGCCACCTGCTCGGCCAGCGAGTTGGTGATGGCCACGGCATAGATGAGCACCACGACGAAGAAGGCGAGGAAATAGAGGCCGGTGATCAGGTTGCCGATTTTCTTACCATAGTAGTGATTGACTGCGCCGGTGATCCCGGTTCCCGGCGCGATATTGGCCGAGAGAATAAACTGGCTTAGCGCTTTGTGAGGCCAGTAGGTGAGCGGCCAGGCGACCAGCGCGGTGATGAACAGGACAATGGCGCCAGCCGAACCCAGCTGGATCGGTAGAAATAGCGTCCCAGCGCCTACTGCAGTGCCATATAAGGCAAAACTCCATAGAGTTTCTTCTTTAGACCAAATTTTAGACATTATGCGACTTTATCAACCGGTAAACCAAAAAAAAGGAGTGCAATTTACCATATTTATGGTTCGTCTGTTGCGATAGTTTTTGGTGATAAAGTCGCGGCGGATCGTGGAGGATCCGCCCGGGGCACTACCCGCGCGCCGGCTGGCGTGGGCGGCGGCGGCGGATAACGCGCTCGCGCAGGGTGTCCCATGCCCAGTTAAACGCCATGGTGTAGGGCAGGAAGAAGAGCATGAAGCCGATCTCCAGCATAAACGCCTGCAAGAGCGATACGCCCAGCACGATCGCCACCATGGTGACGCCAATGATGATGAATCCGGTCTCAAAGCCCAGCGCGTGCAGCGCACGCACTTTCAGCTGGCGGGGAAAGCGGGAGACCGGCCACAGGCGATCGAACATCGCGTTATAGATGATGTTCCATACCATCGCCAGGGTGGCGAGCAGAATACTCAGCCCGCCCATCTCCACGACCGAGCGCTGCATCAGCCAGGCGGCGGTAGGGGCGAGGATCAGCGTCGCCAGTCCTTCGAAGGTGATGGCGTGGATAACGCGTTCCGTAAGCGTCTTGCGCTGATGAGGGATCTGTTGCATGGCGAGCGACCTCCAGTTTTAGCCTGAACAGGAAATTACCCGGCATTTTATGGAAAAATATGATAAACAAAAGATAGAAAACATCGATAAAGTAGATAGATTATGCGTTATTCCCCGGAAGCGTTAACCGCCTTTGTGGAGGCGGTTGACTGCGGATCGTTTTCCGCTGCCGCCCGTCGCCTGCGTAAAAGCCAGTCGACGATCAGTACCGCTATCGCCAACCTGGAGGCCGATCTCGGCGTGACCCTCTTTGACAGGGCAACGCGGCAGCCGACGCTGACGCCGCAGGGGGAGCAGGTGCTGAGCTACGTCAAAGCGATCCTCGCCGCCAGCGAGCGGTTGGATGAGCTGGCGGTGTCGCTCGCCGGTGAGACGGAACCGCGACTGACCTTCGTGCTCTCGGACACCCTGCACCCGGACGTGCTGGAAGATCTGCTGGTGCAGTTTGACCGCCGCTTTCCCCATACCGAGTTTGAGTGTTTGATTGGCGAAGACGAGGATGTGATCGATCTCCTGCAAAAAGCCCGCGCCCAGGTGGGGCTGATTGAGGCCAGAGATCGCTACCCGACCGACATCGGCAGCACCCGCCTGCCGCTGCAGACGGCGATGGGCATTTACGTGGCGCCTGACCATCCGCTGGCGGCGCAGGGCAAGGTCGTCTGGGATGAGCTGCGCAGCTGGCGTGAGCTGCGGTTGAGCACCTTTCTGGCCAGCGCCACCGAACCTGCCGCAGGTCAGGTCTGGTCGGCGCCAAACTACCTGCTGCTGCTCAGCATGGCAGTGCAGGGATTCGGCTGGTGCATTCTGCCCTGTGCGCTGGTGGCGGAGTTTGCGCCGCAGGGCGGGCTGGTGGCGCTTGATATTCCCGGCTGGCCGCGGGCGATTTCGGTCGATCTGCTGTGGAATAAGAAAGCGCCGCCGGGGGCGGCCGGCAGCTGGCTGCGTGAGCATCTGCAGCGGCGTGAACGTTAATAAAAAGCGGTTTCTTTGTGATTGGCTTCACTTTTTTTAAACAATTACAAAGTTTTTTGATAACAATTATCTAGTATATCGCTGTTTCTTTGCGCAAAAGCACGGGCAGGGGTAGAGGATGAAGGATGTCGTGATCGTCGGGGCGCTGCGAACGCCGATTGGCTGCTTTCAGGGCGCCTTATCGCGCCATTCAGCCGTCGAGCTGGGGAGCGTGGTATTGAAAGCGCTGGTTGAGCAGACAGGGATCGATCCGCAGAGTGTGGATGAGGTGATCCTCGGCCAGGTGCTGACCGCCGGTACCGGGCAAAACCCCGCGCGGCAGTCCGCAATTCGCGGCGGGCTGCCTAACACTGTATCGGCCATTACCATAAACGACGTCTGCGGCTCCGGCCTGAAGGCTTTGCACCTCGCCACCCAGGCGATTCAGTGTGGGGAAGCGGATGTGGTGATCGCCGGCGGCCAGGAGAATATGAGCCGCGCTCCGCATGTACTCACCGACAGCCGCACCGGCGCCCAGTTGGGCAACAGCCAGCTGATTGACAGCCTGGTGCATGACGGACTGTGGGATGCCTTCAACGATTATCATATGGGCGTTACGGCGGAAAACCTCGCCCGGGAATACGGCATCAGCCGCGAGTTGCAGGACGCCTGGGCGCTCAGCTCACAGCATAAGGCGCGCAAGGCGATTGATTCCGGCCGCTTTCGCGACGAGATTGTCCCGGTTATTACCGAGCATAACGGCGCGGCGCGCACCGTGGATACCGATGAACAACCGCGGGTGGATGCCAGCGCGGAAGGGTTGGCCAGCCTGCAGCCCACCTTCGACCGCCTCGGGTCGGTGACCGCCGGCAACGCCTCCAGCATCAACGACGGCGCGGCGGCGGTGATGATGATGAGTGAAGCCAAAGCCCTTGAACTGGGGCTGCCGATCCTCGCGCGGATCCGCGCCTTCGCCAGCGTCGGGGTCGATCCGGCGCTGATGGGCATTGCCCCGGTGCACGCCACCCGTCGCTGTCTGGAGCGGGCCGGCTGGCGGCTGGACGACGTCGATCTGATCGAAGCCAATGAGGCCTTTGCCGCTCAGGCGATCTCGGTTGGCCGGGTACTGGAGTGGGATGAACGGCGGGTCAACGTCAACGGCGGCGCTATCGCCCTCGGTCACCCCATCGGCGCCTCCGGCTGCCGGATCCTGGTATCGCTGGTGCATGAAATGATCAAGCGTGATGCCCGTAAAGGGCTGGCGACGCTGTGCATCGGCGGCGGTCAGGGCGTGGCGCTGGCGGTAGAGCGCGCCTGACACTCTGTCTCGATCTACATGGCCTCCTGCGGGAGGCCTTTTTTATGCGCCGCACTTTGCCGAACCCTGCTTTTTCTCGCGTATTTCACTTCCCCCCTGGCGAATTTATTGAGCTCCGTCACGTCTTGTTGTGCCACATTTTTTGAAACAAATAACTACGATCCTGGTCACTAAAACTAAGGTGCTTAAAAAATAAAATAACGTTTCATAAAAACGAAATGACATTTTATTTATTATAAGGGGTACCCTATGTTAAAACGATCTCTGGTTCTGGCCGCCCTCTGTGGTATGTCTTTTGCGGCGACTGCGGTAACGATAGATTTACGTCATGAATTTATAGATGGCGGCAAGAGCGATAAAAGTAACGCCGACCGCGTCTCCGTTTCCCACCGTTTTGCCAACGGGCTAGGCTTTACCGTCGAGGCCAAATGGCGCTCGGGTGGCGACAACGGTTCGCAGCCCTATTCAGACGTGGTGGGTAATGGACATGAAGACACCATCAGCTGGCGCTGGAAAGCAACGTCGAACTTTTTCCTCACCCCCGGGTTTACCATTGAGAGCAACGACAGCCGCTCCATCTACAAGCCGCACCTCCACGTGCAATACAGCTTCGACAACGGCTTCTATGTCGCCGCTCGCTATCGCTATGAATACACCCGTTATCCGAACAACGCCGGTAAAGATGATGACAAAGTTAACCGCGGCGACGCGTGGGCCGGGTTTGCGCTTGGTGACTGGCGTACAGAGCTGAACTATGTCTATGCCCGCAGTTCCGAAGGGGTCAGCCGCAACGACAACAAACCCTACTCGCAGGAATATAACGTGAAGGTGGCTTATAAGCTGGATAACAACTGGTCACCGTATGGTGAAATTGGCAACGTCGGGGTGAACGACCGCAGCGATCGTCAGACCCGCTTCCGTGTTGGGGTGGCCTACTCGTTCTGACAGACCATTCAGCCCTCATCGTTTGTTTTCCCCGGCGCCGTCAGCCGGGGTTTTTTATGGGGGAAAGAGAAGGGACAAAAAAGCCCTCCGCGAAGGAGGGCAAGGCCAGTGACAGAAAGAAGTGTGGCGTGGATCAGGCGCTCAGCATTGGCGGATGCTCGGGTAATTTCGCGATATAGATGGCCGGTTTACCGTCTTTATCGGAGCTGAACAGAATGGCGCTGTCGTCAGGGGTAAACGAGGGGTGTGGGTGAGTCACCTGACGGCTGTTGGCCACCGTCGCCCACGAGGTATCATGACGCGCGACGCGGAAGTAGCGTTTTTGCGCCACGTTAAAGACATACAGATAAGGATCGTTATCAATGGAGTAGCCGCCGGTATCTTTGACATCCACCGGGGTCCCTGAGCCATCGCCCACCAGCAGCGTGCCGTCGAAATTGCTCATCAGATGCGAGCAGGCCGGCATCGTCATCAGGGCCTCGTTGACGCCGCTTTCGGGATCAAAGCGATAGATAGTCCGCCCCTGCTGACCTTTCAGATAGGAGACGTAGATCAGCGCCGAACCGTCCGGTACCCAGAATTCATGGGTGCAGCTTTCGCCCGGGGCATGCGTTTTCACTTTGCGGACGTGGCTGCCATCTTCATTGACCAGCCACATGCGGGCGTCCACCAGATCGTGCGGCCCTTCATGGCAGAAGGCGATGGTGTGGTCGTCGAAGGGACGATAGATCGGGTGTCCCAGCCAGATTTTTTCCTCATGGATCACCTGGCTCTCACCGCTGTGCAGATCGACGCGCAGCAGGCGGCAGTGTGGTCCTTTGTGAAAGAAGTCATGAAAAATCTGCCAGTCGTTGAGCGGCGTCCAGTCGCTTTTCGCAATCTCAATGCCCACCAGTTTGCTGCAATCGCTGTTTGCCACCCAGGTGCCGTAGCCGACCCAGTCATCGCTGACGCGATAAACTTCGCGCTCAACGAGGGTGGTCAGATTCACCTCCAGCAGGGTGCGGTCATTTTTCACGTAATAAAGCGACTTATCGTCCGGGGAGAGGAAGCCGCCGAAGGTGTTATCCCCGGCGCCTTCCGTCAGCTGGATGGCCTCGGCGCTGGCGATATCCAGCAGATAGTAGTTCCAGTGGCCGTCAAACTCGCCGGCGAACAGTAAATGGCTGCCATCGTTAAAAAAACACTTCTGATAGAAGTAGTTGCGATGACAGGTGACCTCCGGAGGGGTTAAGCGGGTAACTTCCGCCCCGGTATCCGGATCGTGGCTGACGTGATAATTCAGTTTGACCCGCATGCCTTTAGCCATGTAGTGCTCCTTTCTTTCCTGCGATGCCGCTGGACCAGAGGCGTGTCGCTGTGTGATGTGTTTTAAAAGATGAGTGTTAATTTATCAAAACGTCGTTTCATTATTTGTGATGCCTCACGCAGTTCAGCGTAATTCCCGCATTTTCAGCGGCCTGCTGGCCTCTCTTTGTTCGCCTCTCCAGACAACCGGTTGAATCATCGTCCTTTTAACACCTCTCCCGCCCGGCGCGTGCCGCCGGGTGCCTTCGCTTTTTCTTTTTTTGTAATCGCCATCATAAAAAATGAAACATCGTTTTAAATATTATTGAAAATGACAGGGGGCAGGGCTAAGATGGCACTCATCAGCAAAAACGGAACTCTGTTTTATTTTCATTATGGTGGGCTATGCCCGAGAGTTCACCCCACGCTCAGCTCCGCCATCGGCGTGGGCAGGGCCGAGAGAACCTTGCCTGCACGCAGCAGGCTCTGAACGATTAAGGAACACATTATGATTCTTGATGCATTCTCCCTGCAGGGAAAAGTAGCCGTCGTGAGCGGATGCGATACCGGTTTAGGTCAGGGAATGGCCCTCGGGCTGGCGGAAGCAGGTTGCGATATTGTTGGTATCAATATCGTCGAGCCAGTGGAAACCATCGAACGGGTGACGGCGCTGGGACGCCGCTTTCTCAGCCTGACCGCCGACCTGCGCCAGATCGACGGTATCCCCCAGCTGCTGGAGCGTGCGGTGGCGGAGTTCGGCCATATTGATATTCTGGTCAATAACGCCGGGCTGATCCGCCGCGAGGACGCGCTGGCGTTCAGCGAAAAGGACTGGGACGACGTCATGAACCTGAACATCAAGAGCGTATTTTTCATGTCCCAGGCGGCGGCGAAGCACTTTATCGCCCAGGGCAGCGGCGGGAAGATCATTAACATCGCCTCCATGCTGTCTTTCCAGGGCGGGATCCGTGTGCCATCGTATACGGCGTCCAAAAGCGCGGTGATGGGCGTGACCCGCCTGCTGGCGAACGAATGGGCCAAACACAATATCAACGTCAACGCCATCGCTCCGGGGTATATGGCGACCAATAACACCCAGCAGCTGCGCGCTGACGAACAGCGTAGCAGCGAAATTCTCGACCGCATTCCCGCCGGACGCTGGGGCCTGCCGGCCGATCTGATGGGGCCGGTGGTATTCCTCGCCTCCTCAGCCTCCGATTACATCAATGGTTATACGGTGGCGGTGGACGGCGGCTGGCTGGCGCGCTAACCCCCTCCGCGAGGCCGGGGCGGTGAGTATCGCACCGGCCGAGTGAGCAATTATTGTCCATATCAATAAGTGATAATCGTCCATATTCTATATCGCCTGATTAATGTTACTGCCCTGTATGGACAGGGTTATTCACTATGACAAACGCATTTTTTGTTCCTTAGAAAGTTTAATGTCCATCACAAAACCTCTCCTGCCAGCAAAATAGTCCATATCTTTGGCTTATCCAGCCTGACAAACTCCTCCGCCAGTCACGTACTTTCGTCCTATGTCTTTCTCTGTGTGGCAGGAATAAAAATGACTTCAATCAGTAACGACTCTGCATTAACGCCGCGGACACAACGTGACACCCGGCGGATGAACTGGTTTGTTTCTATCGCTGCGGCGGTAGCGGGGTTGCTCTTTGGCCTGGATATCGGCGTGATATCCGGGGCGCTGCCCTTTATTACCGACCACTTCACCTTATCCAGCCAGCTTCAGGAGTGGGTGGTCAGCAGTATGATGTTGGGGGCGGCGATCGGTGCGCTGTTTAACGGCTGGCTGTCGTTCCGCCTCGGCCGTAAATACAGCCTGATGGCGGGGGCTGTGCTCTTTGTTGCCGGCTCTATCGGCTCCGCTTTTGCCGCCAGCGTGGAGGTGCTGCTGATAGCCCGCGTGGTGTTGGGGGTGGCCGTCGGGATCGCTTCCTATACCGCGCCGTTGTACCTCTCCGAGATGGCCAGTGAGAACGTGCGCGGGAAAATGATCAGTATGTACCAGCTGATGGTGACCCTCGGCATTGTGCTGGCGTTTCTTTCCGATACCGCCTTTAGCTACAGCGGTAACTGGCGCGCCATGTTAGGCGTGCTGGCGCTGCCGGCGGTGATCCTGATTATTCTGGTCGTCTTTTTGCCGAACAGCCCGCGCTGGCTGGCGGAGAAAGGACGCCATATCGAAGCGGAAGAGGTGCTGCGGATGCTGCGCGATACCTCGGAAAAGGCGCGCGACGAGCTTAACGAGATCCGTGAGAGCCTGAAGCTGAAGCAGGGCGGCTGGGCGTTGTTTAAGGTCAATCGTAACGTGCGCCGGGCGGTGTTCCTTGGCATGCTGCTGCAGGCGATGCAGCAGTTCACCGGCATGAACATCATCATGTACTACGCGCCGCGTATCTTTAAAATGGCGGGCTTTACCACTACCGAACAGCAGATGATCGCCACCCTGGTGGTGGGCCTAACCTTTATGTTTGCCACCTTTATTGCGGTGTTCACGGTGGATAAAGCGGGTCGTAAGCCGGCGCTAAAAATCGGCTTTAGCGTGATGGCGCTGGGCACCCTGGTGCTGGGTTACTGCCTGATGCAGTTCGACAATGGCACCGCCTCCAGCGGTCTCTCCTGGCTTTCCGTCGGCATGACCATGATGTGTATTGCCGGGTATGCGATGAGCGCGGCGCCGGTGGTGTGGATCCTCTGCTCCGAGATCCAGCCGCTGAAATGCCGCGATTTCGGTATCACCTGCTCGACCACCACCAACTGGGTGTCGAACATGATCATCGGCGCCACCTTCCTGACGCTGCTTGACGCGATTGGCGCCGCCGGTACCTTCTGGCTCTACACGGTGCTCAACGTGGCCTTTATCGGCGTCACCTTCTGGCTGATCCCGGAAACCAAGAATGTCACCCTCGAGCACATTGAGCGCAACCTGATGGCGGGCGAGAAGCTGCGCAACATCGGTAACCGTTAATGTGAGGCGCGCGGCAACCACGGGCTGGCGACTTTGCGCGTCTCCCGATGGTTGTCGCCGTGAATGATATGCAGGGCGCTCAGGCGCCCGATGTCGTAGTGCGGCAGCTGCACCGTGGAAAGCGGCGGCAGAAACAGATCGCCAATGCCCACCATATTGTCGTATCCCACCACCGCCACGTCCTGGGGAATGCGTAACCCCTGACCCAGCAGCGTCTGATAGACCATAAACGCGATGCGATCGTTGCCGCAGATCACCGAGTCAAAGCCAGGTTTACCCTCGCGGATATGCGCCAGCACCACCGCCGGGATATCGTGGTAATGCTCATCGCCCTGGCCCATATACGAATGGATCAGATGGTCCGGTTCGATACCCGCCTCCCGGCAGGCGCGCTCCAGCCCCTGGCGGCGGCGGATCGTCGCCAGCTGGCTGGCGGGTAAGTGCAGGCACAGCGGATGACGATAGCCAGCGGCAAGCAGGGCTTTCACCGCGTCGTACTGGCCCTGTTCATCGTCCGGGATATAGCTGGCCACCGGCTGGCTGAGGCTTTCGCAGTTGGCCAGCACGCAGGGCAGAGTCAGCAGTTTGTCCGGCAGCGGCACCTGGCGCAGCCCCATGGTGGTAAAGATAATGCCGTCCGGACGGTGGGAGAGGAGCAGGTCGACCACCGCTTCCGGACTATCGTCCGAAAACATGTTGACCACAAAGCTGTTCCAGCCGTGGGCGCGGGCGGTCTCTTCGATCGAGAGGGTGATCTCCACCGAAAAGGGCGTGGTGACGGTATCCAGCGCCAGCACGCCGATGGTGCTGGGGGTGGCGCGCGCCCCGCGGATCTTCTTCGCCGACAGGTCGGGGACGTAGTTGGTCTCGGCGATGGCGGCCTGCACGCGGGCCAGGGTCTCCGGCTTGAGCCGCTCAGGGGTGTTCAGCGCCCGCGAGACGGTCATCAGAGATACATTCGCCAGTTTTGCTACATCTTTCAGGGACGCCATTTTTTCCTCCGCCGTGGCTGCAGAGTACAGGCTATACAACTAAGTCGCTGATGTAAAAGAGTGAAACGATTTTCTGCTATCGCCGTCCTGAACGCTGCCGCGGTTAATATTTGATCGCGATCGCATCTTCATTATGTTAACGTTAACTTTTGTGATTAACATCATGTATCGCAGCGAATCCCCCTGCGTTTTGTTTTTTGTTAACGTTACCATAACTGCATTCCTCTAACACGAGAATGTCATGATGAAAGCGCATCACTCACACAGCTACCCGTTGCTCAGTGCCTTACTGTTTTTCTTTTTCGTGACCTGGTCGTCATCCGGCTCCTTGCTCTCTATCTGGCTTCACCAGGAGGTTGGGTTAAAGGCTGGCGATACCGGTATTATCTATGCCGTACTGTCGGTTTCCGCGCTGTTTGCGCAAGTTTGCTATGGCTTCATTCAGGACAAACTGGGGCTGCGCAAACATCTGCTCTGGTATATCACCGCGCTGCTGATCCTCTCCGGTCCGGCGTATCTGCTGTTCGGCCACTTGCTGAAGATTAACGTCCTGTTGGGCAGCATCTTCGGCGGGATCTACATCGGCCTGACCTTTAACGGCGGCATTGGCGTGCTGGAATCCTACACCGAGCGCGTGGCGCGTCAGAGCCAGTTTGAATTCGGCAGGGCACGGATGTGGGGCTCGCTCGGCTGGGCGGTGGCCACCTTCTTCGCCGGCCTGCTGTTTAATATCAATCCGCAGCTTAACTTCCTCGTCGCCAGTTGCTCAGGGCTGGTGTTCTTTATCCTGCTGGCGCGGCTGCGGGTCTCCTCGGCGCCGCATGCGATGCAGGAGGCGGTATCGGGCGGTAAAGTGACGCTGGAAGATGCACTGCGCCTGCTGACGCTGCCGCGGTTCTGGGCGCTGGTCTTTTTCGTCATCGGCACCTGCATCTACGGTGTCTATGACCAGCAGTTCCCGGTCTATTTCTCATCGCAGTTCGCGACCCTGCAGGAAGGCAACGAGATGTATGGTTATCTCAACTCCTTCCAGGTGTTCCTCGAGGCGGCCGGCATGTTCTGCGCGCCGTGGCTGGTGAACCGTATCGGCGCCAAGAACGGTCTGATTTTCGCCGGCATGGTGATGGCGATGCGCATGGTGGCCTCTGGCCTGGTGGAGGGGCCGCTGCTGATCTCCATTACCAAACTGCTGCACGCGGTGGAGCTGCCGATACTGCTGGTGGCTATCTTTAAGTACAACAGCATCAACTTTGATAAACGCCTCTCCTCCACCCTCTATCTGGTGGGTTTCGCCTGCACCAGCTCGATCATTGCCAGCGTCTTGTCGCCGCTGGCGGGCTACAGCTATGAAAAATATGGCTTCGCCCAGTCCTATCTGATCATGGGCCTGCTGGTGTTCTGCACCACCTTTATCTCCATCTTCTTGTTGCGCTCCGGTAAATCCTCGGCCGATCCGCTGGTGTCGCAACCTACCGCTATCTGAATCAAAAAGAGTGAAAAT
Source organism: Klebsiella sp. HMSC25G12 (assembly GCF_001807705.1). Taxonomy (NCBI): domain Bacteria; kingdom Pseudomonadati; phylum Pseudomonadota; class Gammaproteobacteria; order Enterobacterales; family Enterobacteriaceae; genus Klebsiella; species Klebsiella sp. HMSC25G12. The sequence continues at coordinate 70,251 of NZ_KV789876.1, forward strand.
GATGACTTACACAATCTCCCGGGCTGAACAGGTACTGCAGACACAACGCCAGGCGCTCAATCTGCGCTGGTATCCACACTATCACCTGGCGGCCCGCGCCGGGTGGATCAACGACCCTAACGGTCTGGTGTGGTTCGACGGCTGGTACCATGCCTTTTATCAGCATCACCCGTATTCCACCCAGTGGGGGCCGATGCACTGGGGGCACGCGCGCAGTAAGGATCTGGTGCACTGGGAGCACCTGCCGGTGGCGCTGGCGCCGGAGGGGCCGGAAGATAAAGACGGCTGCTTCTCCGGTTCGGCCGTGGTCGATGGTGATACCCTGGCGCTGATTTACACCGGGCATAAGTTCCACGGCGATCCTGGCGACGAAGCCAATCTGTATCAGGTGCAGTGTCTGGCCACCAGCCGCGACGGGATCCACTTTGAGCGCCAGGGGATGGTGGTCGACACCCCTCCAGGCATGCACCACTTCCGCGATCCGAAGGTCTGGCGGGAAGGGGATAGCTGGTACATGATCGTCGGCGCGCGTGAAGGCGATACCGGCCAGGTACGGCTGTACCGTTCAACCGATCTGCGCCAGTGGCAGGATGCGGGCGTGCTGGATGAAGCGGAAAGCACCATGGGTTACATGTGGGAGTGTCCGGACTTCTTCACCCTCAACGGTAAGCGCGTCCTGATGTTTTCCCCACAGGGGATGCAGGCCGAAGGGTTCCGCAACCGCAACCTGTTCCAGAGCGGCTATCTGATCGGCGAGTGGCAGCCGGGGCAGCGTTTTATTCGCCACGGCGACTTCCGGGAGATGGACCACGGCCACGATTTCTATGCCCCGCAAAGCTTCGCCACCCCCGATGGCCGGCGGATCGTGATTGGCTGGCTGGATATGTGGGAATCGCCGCTGCCGGAGCAGCAGGACGGCTGGGCGGGCATGCTCTCCCTGCCGCGCGAGCTGAGCCTGAGCGCGGATAACCGCCTGCAGATGCGCCCGGCGAAAGAAGTGGAGAGCCTGCGTGGCGCCTGGTTCCCGTGGCCGGTCAGCACCCTGAACAACCAGCAGACGACGATGGTCGACAACTGCGAGGCGATGGAGGTGCACCTGCACTGGGACTGCGCCCGCAGCAGCGCTGAGCAGTATGGTCTGCGCTTTGGCGAGGGCCTGCGCATCTACGTGGATGCCCAACAGCAGCGTCTGGTGCTGGAGCGGCATTATCCGCAGTTTGGCCTGTGCGGGACGCGCAGCGTGCCGTTGATCGCCGGGGCGGATCTCAACCTGCGGATATTTTTCGATAGCTCTTCGGTCGAGGTTTTCGTCAATGATGGCGAAGCCTGCCTGAGCAGCCGTATCTATCCGCAGGTCCCTTGCCGTGAATTAGCGTTATTTGCCTGGAGCGGCTCAGCTGCATTAACTGAAGCCGGCGCCTGGCAGCTCGAATAATAATAAGGCTGTTGTCGTTAATAACCCGTCTTTGACGATGGGCGGGTTATTATTGCCTGCATCGTCGTGCGTTACCCATTAATAACAAATTCAGTTCATTCCATAATAAAAGGGTTTACCGATGAATAAAATCTGGGTCGGGTGTTTTCTCACGTCTCTGTATCTGCCATCCGTTATGGCGCAGGCGCCGTTATCGCTGGAGGACCGACTGGCGCAAATGGAGCAGCGGCTAAAGGCAACGGAGGCGCGCGCCGCCAGCGCAGAGGCGGAAATTAAGACGCTAAAAGGCCAGCAGCAGGCCACGACGGTCGCCCGCGCGGCGCCGGCTACGCCGCGCCTGCAGCTAAACGACAATGGCGAATTAAAATTTTATGGCGACGTCGAATTTAACCTCGATGGCGCCAGCCGCACCGGCAGTCTGACGTCGGTCAAAACTAGCGCGAATAAAAGCTGGGCGCCGGGCGATAAAGAACGCTGGGATATTAATGGTCGTATTCTGCTGGGGATTGACGGCAGGCGTAATGGCGCTGACGGGAAATATGCCGGATTCAGCGTGCAGCCGCTGGCGGATATGGATGGCAAAATGAATCTCGACGATGCGGTATTTTTCTTTGGTCAGCAGGATGACTGGAAAATAAAAATAGGCCGCTTTGAAGCCTGGGATATGTTCCCCCTGAATCAGGACACCTTTATTGAATATTCAGGCAATACCGCCAACGATCTCTATTCCGACGGCTATGGCTATATTTACATGATGAAAGAGGGGCGCGGGCGCAGCAGCAGCGGCGGCAACCTTCTGTTCAGCAAAACGGTGGATAACTGGTATTTCGAGGTTAACACCCTGGTGGAGGACGGCAGTTCGCTGTTTGTCGATCAGAACTATCATGGTAACGCGCTGGAAAACCGCAAAAATGTGGTGTACGTGCGGCCGGTGGCGGTGTGGCAGTCCGGCGCCTGGTCGGCGGCCGCGGCGATAGAGAGCAATCTCGTCAACAATGCTTACGGCTATCAGAACCAGAGCGGACGCTGGGTCGACCAGTCAAATCGCACCGGCTACGGGCTGACCATGAGCTGGAACACCCTGAAAAGCGACCCGCAGGATGGGGCGGTGGTCAATCTGAGTACCGCCCTGCTGGACGCGGCGGACGAAACCGACTTCAGCGCCGGAATTAACGCCCTGTGGCATCGCGTGGAGCTGGGCTATATCTACGCGCATAACAAAATCGACCAGTTCAATATGGCCGGGGTGACCAGCGAATGTGATGGCGACTGCGCAATTCTCGCGCCGGGGCGCTATGACATCCATACCCTGCACACCTCCTGGCAGTTGCCGAATATTATGGCGATGCCGAACTTCAATATTTACCTTGGCGCCTATGCTTCGTGGCTCGATTCCACGGCAGCGAAGAGCGGGAATCCCGATGAACGCTACGGCGCTCGGGTGCGTTTTAAATATTTTTTCTGACAGGATACTCAGGCAGGCTCTCCCGCGGCGGATGCCGCGGGAGAGTTCAGACGGGCAGGTTAGCGCATCGCGCGGCGCAGAATGCGGTCGGTCTGGCGCTGGAAGTCCTCGGCCGCTTCTTCCACCGACTTTTTACCGTAGTCGATGTACTGCAGGGTAGTGCCGAACTGGGCGACAATCTGCGGGTCGTCGAAGTACGGGGAGACCGGCAGGGTCGTGGGCAGGGATTGCGCCAGTTTCAGGCCAGACACCGCCGGATCGTCGGCTTTGATGATCCCGTCCTCGGTCAGGTAGTTGACCGCCGCTTTACTCAGTGGTACTCCACGCTCCAGTCCGAGAATATCCACCCCTTCTTTACTGTTCAGCAGGAAGTTAATCACTTTCGCCGCCGCCTGCGGGTTTTTCGTCGATTTGCCAATCGACAACATTTGCGCGGGCTTGAAGAACAGTCCGGCGTCGGTGGCGCCCGGCAGCATCGGGTATTCCCCCAGCACCAGCTTCGCCGGCGGCTTCAGGTTATCGGAATATTTGTTGATGGTGGAGTTCCACATGTAGGTGCCGCCCCATTCACCCTGGATCCACGGCTTCATCTCGTACATGTTGCTCTTGCCGAACGAGGCATAGTAGCGGGTGTCCGGCATCACATGGTTGTCGATAAGCTTCTTATACATACCGAAGAAATCTGCCCACTGCGCTTTGCTGTAGGAGAATTTGCGCCCCTTCTCATCGATGGCCGGCTGATTGTATTTTTGCACCATATAAGAGTTGAGCAGCGCCAGCACGTCCTGGTGTTCGAGCACGACCGGGTAGTACTGTTTCCCGAGCTTGCTTTCGAAGGTTTTGCCCGCCGCCATAAGCTCATCCCAGGTTTTCGGGAAGGCGATGCCCGCCTTTTTCCACGTTTCGTCGTTAAAGTAGAAGACGCGGGCGGTGACGGAAATGGGAATACCGTTAAGCTTGCCGTTGACCGTGGTGGACTGCAGCTCTTTGGCATCGAACTGGCTGAGGTCGATCTCGTCTTTCAGGGTATTGAGATCGTAAAAGCCCTCGCCATTTTTCGAAAAGATCGGCAACCAGTTCCAGTTGGTCTGCATCACGTCAGGCTCAGTGCCGCCGGCAATCTGGGTGGTCAGGCGCGAAAGATGGCCGTCCCAGCCGGTGTATTCTGCTTTGACGTTAATGTCGGGATGTTGTTTGTGGAATTCCTCCAGCGCCTTGAGGGTGACCTGATGGCGGCCGTTGCCCCCCCACCAGGACATACGAAGGTCGACATCCTTCGCCATTGACGGTAATGCGGTAAGGCCCAGAGTGGCGGAGATGACGGCGCTTAAAAGCACGTTTTTCATTTTAATACTCCAGTGTTCACAGAGAGAGGTTCTGTTCGGTTTTCGCGTCAAAGATGTGACACTTATTGAGATCAAATTTGAAATACACCTTGCGATGAAGGCCCTTCTCGAGCATGGGTTTCGCTTCATCGGACGGCACGCGGGCGGTCAGCTCATAATCAGCAACCTTCAGATAAACAAAGAATTCATGTCCCATGTTTTCCACACGTACCATTTCACCCGTGCAGGAACCCTCGGCAAAGGGTTCATCGGAGAGAGAGACAAACTCCGGGCGCACGCCAAAGAAAACCTGCTGATTCTTATGGGTCTCAACTTTGCTTTGCAGCAGGTCATTGAGCGGCAGTCGCTGATCGCCCAGCGTCAGATGCAGGCGACCGTCGTGCTCAACCAGCTGGCTGGGGCGAATATTCATCTCCGGCGCGCCGATGAACCCGGCGACAAACATATTTTTCGGCTGGTGGTAGAGATTGTCTGGCGTATCAACCTGCATAATGTGGCCGAGCTTCATCACGCAGATGCGGTCGCCCATGGTCATCGCTTCCGTCTGATCGTGGGTGACGTAGACGGTGGTCGCCGGTTTGCCGGATTTTTTCAACTGCTTATGCAGATCGGAAATGCGGATCCGCATCGAGGCGCGCAGTTTGGCGTCAAGGTTGGAGAGCGGTTCGTCGAACAGGAAAACGTCCGGTTTTTTGACGATCGCCCGACCCACCGCCACGCGCTGCGCCTGGCCGCCGGAGAGCTGGCGCGGCAGGCGATCGAGCAGTTCTTCCAGTTCGAGAATTTTCGCCGCTTCTTCCACCTGTCTGTCGATTTGCGCCTTCGGCAGCTTGCTCAGCTTCAGGCCGAAGGCGAGGTTTTCGCGCACCGTCATATGCGGATAGAGGGCGTAGTTCTGGAACACCATCGCGATGCCACGTGATTTTGGCGCCAGGTTGTTGACGATTTTGTCCCCAATCCGCACCTCGCCGCCGCTGATGGTTTCCAGACCCGCCAGCATGCGCAGGGTGGTCGATTTGGCGCAGCCGGAGGGGCCGACGATCACCATAAATTCGCCATCGGCAATCTTCAGGTCGATACCATGCACCGCTTTAAACCCGTTGGAGTAAACTTTTTCCAGTTTGTTGAAAATGACTTCAGCCATGATATTTCCCTCTTAACCTTTGATTCCGCTGCTGGTCACGCCCTGCACGAAGTAGCGTTGAGCCAGGAAGAAGACAATGATGGACGGCAGAATGGAGATACTCGCCATTGCTAGAATTTCGTTCCACGGCGCGCCTTCCGTGACGTCGATGGACATTTTTAGCGCCAGCGCGATGGGATACTTATCGACGCTGTAGACGTAGATCAGCGGGCCGATAAAGTCGTTCATCGACCACATGAACTGGAACAGCGCCACCGAGATAATGGCCGGCTTGAGGATCGGCACGACCACGTACCACAGCACCTGGATGGAGTTGCAGCCGTCGATCTGCGCCGCCTCTTCCATATCGCGTGGGACGCCGCGCAGAAACTGGATCAGCATGAAGACAAAGAATCCCTGGGTGGCGAAGGCCAGCGGCAGGTACAGCGGCAGATAGCTGTTCAGCATCCCCATTTCACGGAACATCAGGTACTGCGGGATCAGCAGGACGGTGCTCGGCAGCAGCATGGTGGTGATGAGCGTCGCGAACCAGAACTTCTTCCACGGGATCTCAAAGCGTGCAAAGCCGTACGCCACGATGGTGGAGGAGATGATCGTTAACATCACCTTCGGGATCACATACTTAAAGGTGTTAAGCATATAGTGGCCGAAATGGTATTCGGTGCCGGTCTTCCAGCCATTGATAAACCCGTCCCAGGTCGCGTGGGCAGGCCACAGTCCGAGGGTGGTGAAGATCTCATGGTTCGGCTTGAACGAGGCGGAGAACATCCACGCCAGCGGGTAGAGCATCAGCAGGCCGACGAATATCAACACGACGTAGCGTACCACCCGACTCACCTTTTCCCGACGCAGCGTACGAGCGACCTCACGATCGGCGTTGCTCATTACCGGCGCCATCTGTTGAATATCAGCCATTTTTGCCTCCCTTATCGGCGGAGTAGAAGACCCAGTATTTCGATGACTTAAAGGCTATCGATGCAAAGACCGCGACGACGAGGAACAGCACCCATGCCAGCGCGGCGCCATAGCCCATGTCGAAGTACTTAAAGGCGGTATCGTAGATATAGAGTGAGAACAGGTAGGTGTAATAGGTCGGGCCGCCGCCGGTTATCACGTACGGGCCGGTAAACTCCTGGAACGCCTGGGTGGTCTGCATAATAAAGTTGAAGAAAATGACCGGGGTAATCAGCGGCACGGTGACCTTCATGAACATCTGCCACTTTGAGGCGCCGTCGATCATCGCCGCCTCATACTGCGACTGCGGAACGTTCTGCAGCGCGGCGAGGAAGATGACCATCGCGGAACCAAACTGCCAGACGCGCAGCAGGGTGACCGACATCAGCGCCAGCGAAGGCTCCCCCAGCCAGTTGACGGCATCGATGCCAAAGACGGCGAGGAAGCTATTCAGCAGGCCGTCAATGGCGAACAGGGCGCGCCACAGTACCGCAATAGCCACCGAGCTGCCGAGAATCGACGGAATGTAGTAGGCGGTACGGAAAAAGCCGATGCCGCGCAGTTTGAAATTGAGCACAAAAGCAATGCCGAGGGCGAAAGCCAGTTTTAAGGGAATAGTTAAAAAAACGTAGGCGAAGGTCACGCCCATCGATTTCCAGAACAGGCTGTCCTCGGTCAACATATAGCGATAGTTTTCGATGCCGTTAAATACCGGCGGGCTCATCAAGTCGTACTCAGTAAAACTGAGAAAGAAAGATGAAACAAAGGGAAAAGCGGTAAAGACGATCAGCCCGATGATATAGGGTGATATCCATGCCAATCCCAGCAGCTTGTTTTCATTCATACATACCTACCTGGCTTACGAGTTGTAATACGGATTCGGTGACGCGGCGCTGTCGGCCTTTTCGCCTGACAACGCAAAAATGTCTGAACGCTTCCTCTGATTAACATGTCCTTGTTAATGAATGGGTTAGTATTTAAGTGAGCCAGCAAGTGGCGTGCTGTCAGGCTCGCTTTTATGCTGCTCTATTTTTTATAAAACACCGTTTTAATTTCATTTTATTGCGATTTATTTCTGCGTCATGCAGATCAGGATGGAAATGTGATCAAAGTCGAAACGATGTTTCAAAAAGGTGAGGTGGTAAGCATTTTAGGGGGCTGAGGGAGCCTGAAAAGAATGAAGGTTCAGCGTTAACTGAGCGAAAAATATTATTACCAGGATAATGATTGCGACGGCATCTTTTTTAATGCCTGTGGCAACACGTAAACCGGGGGCGGTGAACGCCCCCATCATGGATCAGCGTGAGAGAAAATCTTCGCGGACCGGCGTGAAGGTATCGAGCAGCGTGCCTGGCTGCAGGCAGACGCAGCCGTGCATGATCCCTGGCTGCTTATACAACGTATCGCCGGCACTGACGACGCGCGTCTCCTCGCCGATGGTGAATTCAAACTCACCGGAGAGCACATAGGTGAGCTGTTCGTGGGGATGGTTATGAATCGGGCCGACGGCGCCGGCGGCAAAATTCACCTCCACGGCCATCATTTTTCCGTCGTGGGCCAGAATGCGGCGGGTTACGCCATTGCCGAGGTCTTCAAGGGTGGTGTCTTTATGGAAAATAAACATCGGGCGGTCCTGTTGTTAAAGTGAAACATTGTTTCATTTAACTTATCCCACTCTTCATGAAAAAGAAATACGCGGCCAGAGAAGTGGAAAGTTGATCACAAGTTTGCTTCACTGGCAGAAACGACATAAGGAGCAGAAGATGAAAACCATTGGCCTGTTAGGCGGCATGAGCTGGGAGTCCACGATCCCCTATTATCGGTTGATCAATGAGGGCGTTAAGGCGCGACTGGGCGGCCTGCACTCTGCCAGCCTGATGCTGCACAGCGTCGATTTTCACGACATCGAAGCCTGCCAGTCCGCCGGCGACTGGGATCGCGCCGGGGAGATCCTTGCTGAAGCCGCGGTTGGGCTGCAGCAGGCGGGGGCCGAAGGCATTGTCCTGTGCACCAACACTATGCATAAAGTCGCGGATGCCATCGCCGCCCGCTGCCAGGTTCCCTTCCTGCATATTGCCGATGCCACCGGGCGGGCGATTGCCGCCAAAGGCCAGCGCCGGGTCGCGCTGCTGGGCACCCGCTATACCATGGAGCAGACCTTTTACCGCGGTCGTCTGCTGGGGCAGTTTGCCATCGAGACGTTGATCCCCGAGGCTGACGATCGGGCGCGGATCAATCAGATCATCTTCGACGAACTCTGTCTCGGCACTTTCAGCGAGGCGTCGCGGGATTATTATCTGCAGGTGATCGCCGCCCTGGCGGAGCAGGGGGCGGAAGGGGTTATTTTCGGCTGTACGGAAATTGGCCTGCTGGTGCCTGCCGAGCTCAGCCCGCTGCCGGTCTTTGACACTGCGGCGATCCACGCAGAAGACGCGGTCAACTTTATGCTCTCTGCAGGACCGACGCCAGCGGCGTGAGGATCTGCGGCAGACTCTCCTGCAGGTGTGCAACAAAGGCGTCGACCAGCGCCGATCGCGGGCGGTGGAGGGGGCGGATCAGGCTGACGGTAAACGGCACCTCGACGCTAAAGCGGCGCACCACCACGCCGCTATCGGCATAGTCCAGAGCGGTCAAGGGATTCACCACCGAGATCCCGGCGCCGGCGCGCACCATGGCGCAGATCGAGGCCGCGCTGTGGGTTTCGACCACCATCCGCCGTTTAACCTGATGCTCAAGGAACAGGGCGTCAAGCAGCTGGCGATAGCTGTCGGTGCGCGACAGGCTGATGTAGTTTTCGCCCTGAAAATCGGCGGGGGTCAGCGTCGTCTGCACCGCCAGCGGATGGCCGGCAGGCAGCACGCAGACTTCATTCAGCGTCAGCAGTGGGGTGCGTTCGGTGCCCGCCGGGGTATGCAGGGTCTCCGTCAGGCCGAGGTCATGGCGCTGGGCGGAGAGCCACTCCTCCAGCAGCGGCGACTCCTGGGGGACGATCTGCAGGCTGACCTCCGGGTAGCGAGCGAGAAACGGCGGCAACAGCAGCGGCAGAAAGGACTGGGAAAAGACCGGCAGGCAGGCGATCGACAGCTCGCCCTGGCGGAACTCGCGCAGGCTCTCGGCGGCGCTGACGATGCGGTCCAGGCCGTACCAGGAACGCTGAACCTCCTCAAACAAACGCAGGCCCTGCACCGTCGGCTGCAGGCGACCGCGGGTCCGTTCAAACAGCTTCAGGCCGAGCACTTTCTCAAAGCGCGCCAGCTCGCGGCTGACCGTGGGTTGCGAGGTGTGCAGCATCCGCGCCGCTTCGGTCAGATTGCCGGTGGTCATCACCGCGTGAAAGATTTCGATATGACGCAAATTAACGGCTGGCATGCGGTCTCCATGAGGCTCGGCTGTAACCATATCATTTTTGCATAGAGTCGCGATAAAACGATATTTTTTATTCGTCCGCCACTGTGGCGTAATCGAAAAAAAACAGCGACCAACACACGCACTGCACCGGAGTTCTTATGCCACACTCGCTTTACGCCACCGATACTGACCTGACCGCGGATAACCTGCTGCGCCTGCCCGCGGAATTTGGCTGTCCAGTCTGGGTCTATGATGCGCAGATTATTCGCCGCCAGATTGCCCAGCTCAGCCAGTTTGACGTGGTACGTTTTGCGCAAAAAGCCTGCTCTAACATTCATATTCTGCGTCTGATGCGTGAGCAGGGGGTGAAGGTGGACTCGGTGTCGCTGGGGGAGATCGAGCGGGCGCTGGCGGCGGGCTACGATCCGCAGCAGAATCCAGAGGATATCGTCTTTACCGCCGATCTGATCGACGACGCCACCCTCGATCGGGTGAAAGCGTTACAGATCCCGGTGAACGCCGGCTCGATCGACATGCTGAGCCAGCTGGGCGAGGTGTCGCCGGGCCATCGCGTCTGGCTGCGCGTCAACCCGGGCTTTGGTCACGGCCACAGCCAGAAAACCAATACCGGCGGGGAGAACAGCAAGCATGGTATCTGGTACAGCCACCTGCCGGCGGCGCTGGAAGTGATGCGTCGCTATCAGCTGCAGCTGGTCGGGATCCATATGCATATTGGCTCTGGCGTTGACTACGGTCACCTGGAGCAGGTGTGCGGCGCGATGGTGCGTCAGGTCGTCGACTTTGGCCAGGATCTGCAGGCCATCTCCGCCGGCGGCGGTCTGTCGATTCCTTACCGCGAAGGCGAAGAGGCCATCGACACCGCCCACTATTATGGCCTGTGGAACCGCGCCAGGGAGCAGATCGCGGCCCATCTAGGGCACCCGGTGAAACTGGAGATTGAACCCGGACGCTTCCTGGTGGCCGAGTCCGGCGTGCTGGTGTCGCAGGTGCGCAGCGTGAAAGAGATGGGCAGCCGTCACTTTGTGCTGATTGACGCCGGCTTTAACGACCTGATGCGCCCGGCAATGTACGGTAGCTATCACCATATCACCGCTCTGGCGGCGGATGGTCGCGATCTCAGCGCCGCGCCGCAGGTGGAAACCGTGGTGGCCGGGCCGCTGTGCGAATCCGGGGACGTCTTTACCCAGCAGGAAGGGGGCAAAGTCGAGACCCGCCTGCTGCCGGCGGTGGTGCCTGGGGACTATCTGGTGCTCCATGACACCGGCGCCTACGGGGCTTCGATGTCATCCAACTATAACAGCCGTCCGCTGCTGCCGGAGGTGCTGTTTGATGGCGGCAAGGCGCGGCTGATCCGCCGTCGCCAGACCATTCAGGAGCTGCTGGCCTTAGAGCTTATTTAAAAAAAGGTCCCGTCGTTACCGACTCGCGCAACACCAGCGTGCCGGTAAACGGCGGGATCGTTTCTATCGGCTGCTGGTTAGCAAGCTTGATCGCCTGATCGATAGCCGTGGTGATCATGTTGTCGATCGGCAGATAGACCGTCGACAGCCCCGGCTCCAGCCATTTCGCGCTTGGCGCATCGTCGAAGCCAAACAGCGACACATCCTGCGGAATACGCAGCCCCGCCTGATGCAGCGCCTTTGACGCCCCCAGCGCCATATCATCGTTACAGGAAAACAGCGCGCTGAAGCGGGCTTTCTCGTCCAGCAGTTCCCGGCACAGTTCGTAGCCGCGGGTCATCGTCGAGTCCCCGTACTTCACCCGGCTCGGATCCCACTCAATACCATGTTTTATCAGCGCGTTGCGGTAGCCCTGCAGGCGAGCCTGGCCGGTAGGGGTGTGCATCGGGACGGTCATGCAGGCGATATCGCGGTGGCCCTGGGTAATCAGATACTCAACGGCCTGAAAGGCGGCTTCCTGCTGCTCGAAGAACACGCAGCGTTCGCGGGCCTGCGCCACATCGCGGTTAATCACCACCAGCGGCATGGCGATCGAATTAATCAGCGACATGATCGCCTTTTCGCTCATGTGCCGGGTATAGAGGATGATCGCATCGCATTGCCGGTCGGCGAGCATCTGCACCGCTTCCTCTTCGCGCTCCGGCGTATCATGACCGTCAGTGACGATAAGCTGCTTTCCCCAGGCTTCCGTCTGGCGTGAAGCCTGCTGCAGCAGACGGCCAAAGTAGAAGCCGTCGAAGGTGGAGACGACCAGCCCGATACTATTGCTGGTCTGATTGGCCAGCGAGCGTGCGAGAAAATTCGGCCGGTAGCCCAGCTCTTCCATCGCTTTAAAGACCTGTTGGCGGGTGCTCTCTTTCACCTGACCTGTGCCGTTCAACACGCGGGAAACCGTCGCTTTCGAGACGCCTGCGCGAATTGAGACATCCAGCATTGTAGCCATTCATCGATTCCTGATTTCACGTGGTAAAGCGCAGTTTATCACAGACCGAAAAGGGACATATCGACGGGGCGGGGCGGAAAAACCATCGCGATCACGCTTTTGGCAGGAACTGACGAGCCGGCATAGTCTGGTATGCCAATGTCGATTCTATCGGATATTTGGGATACCACAGTGCGCGTTGCGAGCGCTGTCACAGAACTATTTTTGCCTGGCGACTATGTTTTGGTATGCCAAAAGTCTCTGGCTGTTCACCTGGCCGCAATAAGCCCTTTACTCTGAGGTACTCTTTTATGGCATTACAGGACAAACTGATCGACGCGCTGGGGCGTTTCGCGACGACATTCAACAGCTATCGCTACATTATGGCGATCAAATCGGCGTTTATTACTCTGATGCCGGTGATCATCGTCGGGGCCTTTTCGGTACTGATCTCCAATATGGTGCTGGATCCGAAGAATGGGCTCGCCAGCTTTTCCTCGCTCTCCTTTCTTGCGGCGCTGAAGCCGATCACCAGCGCGCTTAACTACGCCACGCTCAACTTCCTCAATATCGGCGCCGTGTTTCTGATCGGTATTGAGCTGGGGCGGATCAACGGCATCAAAAGCCTGTTTCCCGGCCTGCTGGCGGTGATCTGCTTTATCTGCGTCACGCCGACGACGGTGGAGATGATGGTCGATGGCCAGATGCACGTGGTGAAAGATGTCCTGCTGCGCCAGTTCTCCGATACCCGCAGCCTGTTCCTCGGGATGTTCATCGCCATTCTGTCAGTGGAGATTTACTGCTGGCTGGAGGGGCGCAAGGGACTGAAAATTAAAATGCCGGATACCGTGCCGCCGAACGTTTCCGCCTCTTTTTCGGCACTGATCCCGGCGATCATCACCACCACCGCGATCGCCACCCTGGGTTTTCTCTTTCACCAACTGACGGGAATGTATCTGTACGATGCGGTCTACCAGGTGGTGCAGCAGCCGCTGGAGCGGGTGGTGCAGAGCCTGCCGGGGATCCTGCTGCTGATGTTCGTCGCCCAGCTGTTCTGGGTGATCGGCATTCACGGCAACCAGATGATCAAGCCGATCCGCGAGCCGCTGCTTCTGGGGGCGATCACCGTCAATATGAGCGCTTTTGAGCAGGGAAAAGAGGTACCGAACATTATCACGATGCCCTTCTGGGACGTCTACATGAGCATCGGCGGCTCGGGGCTGACCATCGGCCTGCTGATTGCGGTGATGATCGCCACGAAGCGTAAAGAGATGAAAGAGATCGCCAAGCTGTCGATAGGCCCGGGGCTGTTCAATATTAACGAGCCGGTGATCTTCGGGATGCCGATCATGCTCAACCCGATCCTCGCTATCCCGTTTATCATCACCCCGCTGGTGACCGGCAGCATCGGCTATTTCGCCACCCTGACCGGCTTCGCCGGCAAGGCGGTAGTGATGGTGCCCTGGACCACGCCGCCGCTGATCAACGCCTGGCTCTCCACCGCCGGCTCGATGGGGGCGGTGGTGACCCAGCTTATCTGTATCGTGACCGCGGTGCTTATCTATCTGCCTTTCGTCAAAATCGCCTCCCGCCGTGCCGATGCCGCACAGCGTCAGGCCGACAATCAACAGACCGCCAACCCTGTCTGAGGAGCCTATGACTACCGTACGGATGACCATTCCCGATGATTTTATCCTTGGCGCGGCGGCTTCCGCCTGGCAGACCGAGGGCTGGAGCGGGAAAAAACCGGGGCAGGACTCCTGGCCCGATCTCTGGTACAAAAACGACCGCCACGTCTGGCATAACGGCTATGGCCCGGCGGTGGCCACCGATTTTATCAACCGCTTTCAGGAAGATGTGCAGTTGATGAAGCTGGCCGGGCTGACCCACTACCGCACCTCAATCAACTGGTCGCGCTTTCTGACCGACTATGAAAACGTCACGGTGGATGAGGAGTATGCGGCCTATTACGACCAGCTGTTCGATGCGCTGCTGGCCAACGGCATCACGCCGATGATCTGCCTTGAGCATTATGAATTGCCCGGCTATCTGCTGGAAAAGTATGGCGGCTGGGGGGCGAAAAAGGTGGTCGAGCTGTTTGTGCGCTACGCGGAGCAGGTCTTTGCCCGCTACCACCCGAAGGTGACCCGCTGGTTTACCTTTAATGAGCCAATTGTGGTACAGACCCGGGTCTATCTGGATGCCCTGCGCTGGCCCTATGAGCAGAACACCAGCACCTGGATGCAGTGGAACTATCATAAGGTGCTGGCGACCGCCAGCGTCGTGAAGCGGTTTCGCGAGCTCGGCTATCCCGGGACCGTCGGCTGCATCCTCAATCCGGAGGTGACCTACCCACGCTCACGCGCCCCCCATGACCTGCGCGCGGCGGAGATCTACGATCTGTTCTACAACCGCATGTTCCTCGACCCGCTGGTGCACGGGGTCTGGCCGCCGGAGCTTCTTGCACTGCTCGAACAGCATCAGGTGACGTGGGACGCCAGCGAGGAGGATCTGGCGATTATTCGCGAGCACACCGTCGATGAGCTGGGGATTAATCTTTACTACCCGCACCGGGTCAAAGCCCCGTCGCGGGCCTGGCATCCGCATACCCCGTTTCATCCGGCCTGGTATTATGAGCCGTTTGAGCTGCCCGGCCGGCGAATGAACGCCTCCCGCGGCTGGGAAATCTACCCGCAAATCATCTTTGATATGGCGATGCGGATCAAAAATGACTATCGCAACATCCCCTGGTTCGTGGCGGAGAGTGGGATGGGGGTGGAAAACGAAGACCAGTTCCGTAACCGCGAAGGCACCATCGATGACAGTTACCGCATCCGTTTTATCAGCGAACATCTGTGGCACACCCTGCGCGCCCGCGAGGCAGGGGCCAACTGCCAGGGCTATATGCTGTGGGCGTTTACCGACAACGTATCGCCGATGAACGCTTTTAAAAACCGCTACGGGCTTATCGAAATCGACCTGCAAAACCATCGCGCCCGGCGACCCAAAGCCTCGGCGCACTGGTTTCGTCAACTGGGCGAACGGCTTGAACTGGTGCTGGATATCGATGATGAATACCGCTAGCCGGGGGCAATATTTGCTAAGATAGCGGCGTATTTGACTCGCAGGCATGTAACGCACAGGTGATTTTGTGGAAAAAGCGATAATTCCGCCGGAAAAGAAGCCCTATCAGGAGATTGGTGATGACTTACGCGCCCAGATCGCGCAGGGGCGCTACCCGGTCGGGTCGCGTTTGCCGCCGGAACGCCATATTGCCGAAACCTACGGCGTCAGCCGGACCATCGTGCGCGAAGCGCTGCTGATGCTGGAGCTGCAGGGGACGGTGGATATTCGTCAGGGATCCGGGGTGTACGTCATGCGTATTCCCCATGAAAACGACAGCGAAGAGGAGCAACTGCTCAGCAGCGACGTCGGTCCGTTTGAAATTCTGCAGGCGCGCCAGCTGCTGGAGAGCAATATCGCCGCCTTTGCCGCGAAAATGGCCACCCGCGCCGATATCGACAATCTGAAGCGGATTATCGAGCAGGAGCAGCGGGCTATCGCCCTCAACGACACCGCGCAGGATAACGCTCGTCTGTTCCATCTGGTGCTGGCCGGGGCGACGCAGAATCAGATGCTGCTGGCGACGGTGGAGCGGATCTGGCTGCAGATGGACAGCAGCCCGCTGTGGCAACAGTTCAATGTGCATATTGCCAGCCGCGCCTGGCGGCTGAAGTGGCTCGGTGACCGACAGACGCTGCTCGCCGCGCTGCGGCGTCGCGATGTGATGGGCGCCTGGCAGGCGATGTGGCAGCATCTGGAAAACGTCAAAAACAGTCTGCTGGAGCTGTCCGATGAAGACGCCCCCGACTTTGACGGCTATCTGTTCGACTCGGTGCCGATTTTTCAGGGGAAGCTGGTATGACGATCCTGCCGCTGTACGCTGCGCCGCAGTACGCCCCGCAGGTAACCGACTGGCTGTGGCACGCCTTTGGCGGCGAGACGCTGCCGCGGGAGTTTTTCGCCAGCATTGTGCAGCATAGCCAGACGGCGGAGGCGCTGCCATTGACCTTTATTGCCGTGGAAGGCGAGCAGTTGCTCGGCACGATTGGCCTCTGGCGCTGCGACTTGATCAGCCGCCAGGATCTGTTTCCCTGGCTGGCGGCGCTGTACGTCGCGCCCGCCGCCCGCGGTCAGGGGCTGGCCGGAAAACTGCAGCGGCATGTGATCGATTATGCCCGCCGCGCGGGCTTTCGGGAGCTCTATCTCTACTCCGCCTGCCGGGATTTCTATGAACGCTTCGGCTGGCGCTACATCGGCGAGGGGCTGGATTACCCGGCCACCGCCGTGCATCTCTATCGCTACGATTTATCGCCTTCCAGCGGGGCGACCACCGAGTGACGGCGCACCAGCGTCGGGCTGAACAGGTGGGTGATCTCCGGGGCCGGGCGGTACTCCGCCAGGGCTAAGGCCAGCTCGGCCGCCTGGGTCGCCATGGTGACGATCGGGTAGCGGACAGTGGTCAGCCGCGGACGGACATAGCGCGAAATCAGGACATCGTCGAAGCCAATCAGCGAAATTTCCCGCGGGACGTCGATGCCGTTGTCGTTGAGTACGCCCATCGCGCCGGCGGCCATCGAGTCGTTATAGCAGGCGACGGCGCTAAAGTGGCGGCCGCGGCCAAGCAGTTCGGTCATTGCCAGTTCGCCGCCGCTTTCATCCGGTTCAGCAAAGGCGACCAGCCGGTCATTGCACGGCAGGCCGCTCTCTTCCAGCGCCGCGTAGTACCCCTGCAGTCGATCTTCCGCATCGGAGATATGGTGGTTTGAGCACAGATAGCCGATACGCGTGTGCCCCTGCTGGATCAAATGACGGGTCGCCAGCCAGGCGCCATAGCGGTCGTCCAGCGCCACGCAGCGGGTTTCGTACCCGGGCAGGATGCGGTTGATCAACACCATGCCGGGGATCTGCTTCATTAACCCCGCCAGTTCCTCATCAGGGATCATTTTGGCGTGCACCACCAGCGCCGCGCAGCGGTGGCGGATCAACTGCTCTATCGCCTGGCGTTCCTTCTGCACGTTGTGGTAGCCATTGCCAATCAGCAAAAAGTTGCCGGTGCGGTAAGCCACCTGTTCGACGGCTTTGACCATCGCGCCGAAGAAGGGGTCGGAGACATCACCCACCACCAGGCCGACGGTTTCCGTTGACTGTTGGGCCAGGGCCCGGGCGTTCGCGTTGGGATGATAGTTCAGGGTTTCCATCGCCGCGCCCACGGACTGACGCGAGGCTTCGCTGGCTTTGGGAGAGTTATTGATGACGCGGGAGACGGTAGCGACGGAGACTCCTGCGAGTCGGGCTACATCCTTAATTGTCGCCATACCATGCCTTTTATAGGGTAAGCGTTTACATACTGCTATGTTACGGGAAAGAGCGGCAGATTCAAGGCGCGGCGGCGAAGGAATGGCGCAAATGTGATTCAGACCGGGCTTATGGGTAACCTGTTTACATTGACGTCATCGCTAATTGAAACCGACGCAGGGAAATACAAACCTTTGCTTACACTTTGCGATGCGCTGTTGCGAATGTTCGCTGGTTTGTTCGCGGATCCGGTTGATATTCTGGCTATCCCAGAGGTATTGATAGGTGGAGTCAACGTCACGTTGACCACTTTACTTACACCAGCCTGCGCAGATGCGCAGGTTTTTTTTTGCCCGCCATCGGCGTTGTTACAGATAGCGAAAATCGTAATACCTGGTTGCACTTAGGCTCACTCCCTTGCGTTTTCCCGCTGGCCCGTTACGGTCGAAAAACGCGACAATCGAGATCCCAGAGGTATTGATAGGTGAGTTTCTTAGGTACGCTCTTCGTACTGAACGTCTTACACCGACCTGCGCGGATGCGCAGGTTTTTTTTATTCCGAAAATCTCCCCGCTGCACTGCTTTCCCATGCCTTCTCGTGTAACCTGCTTTGACTCATCACCGGTCACATGGAGTTGTTATGCTTTTGGGATTTTTCAGACTGCTGTTCAAGGGGTTATACCGGGTCAGACTGACCGGCGACACGCAGGCTTTATACCAGCAAAAGGTCTTAATTACCCCGAACCACGTCTCTTTCCTCGACGGCATTCTGCTGGCGCTGTTTTTGCCGGTCCGACCGGTTTTTGCGGTCTATACCTCAATCAGCCAGCGCTGGTTTATGCGCGCGCTGACGCCGATTATCGATTTTGTACCGCTGGACCCGACCAAACCGATGTCGATCAAACATCTGGTGCGGCTGATTGAGCAGGGGCGGCCGGTGGTTATCTTCCCGGAAGGGCGAATTTCGGTTAGCGGCTCGCTGATGAAAATTTATGACGGCGCCGCCTTTGTCGCCGCCAAATCGCAGGCGACCATCGTGCCGCTACGCATTGACGGCGCCGAACTGACGCCCTTCAGCCGGCTGAAGGGGCTGGTGAAGCGTCGCCTGTTCCCGCGTATTCAGCTGCATCTGCTGCCGCCCACCCATCTGCCGATGCCCGAGGCGCCGCGCGCCCGCGACCGGCGGAAAATCGCCGGGGAAATGCTGCATCAAATCATGATGGAAGCCCGGATGGCAGTGCGTCCGCGGGAAACCCTGTATGAGTCGCTGCTGGCGGCACAGGACCGCTTCGGCGCGCGCAAACCCTGCGTGGAGGATATCAACTTCCAGCCGGATACCTATCGCAAGCTGCTGACCAAGACTCTGTTTGTCGCCCGTATTCTGGAAAAATACAGCCAGCGGGGCGAAAAGATTGGCCTGATGCTGCCTAACGCCGGCATCAGCGCGGCGGTGATTTTCGGCGCTATCGCCCGCGGGCGTATTCCGGCGATGATGAACTATACCGCCGGGGTGAAAGGGCTCAGCAGCGCGATAGCCGCCGCGGAAATCAACACTATTTTTACCTCACGCACCTTCCTCGATAAAGGCAAACTCTGGCATCTGCCGGAGCAGCTGACTCAGGTACGCTGGGTATTCCTCGAAGATCTTAAAGGTGATATCACCCTCGCTGACAAACTATGGATTTTCGGACATCTGCTGGCGCCGCGTCTGGCGCAGGTTAAGCAGCAGCCGGAAGACGCGGCGATGATCCTCTTCACCTCCGGCTCGGAGGGCAATCCGAAAGGGGTGGTGCACAGCCATAAGAGTCTGCTGGCCAACGTCGAGCAGATCAAAACCATCGCCGACTTTACCGCCAACGACCGCTTTATGTCGGCGCTGCCGCTGTTCCACTCCTTTGGCCTCACCGTCGGCCTGTTGACGCCGCTGTTTACCGGGGCAGAAGTGTTTCTCTATCCCAGCCCGCTGCACTATCGTGTGGTGCCGGAGCTGGTCTACGATCGCAACTGCACGGTGCTGTTCGGTACCTCGACCTTCCTCGCCAACTATGCCCGCTTCGCTAATCCGTATGATTTCTACCGCCTGCGCTATGTGGTCGCCGGGGCGGAGAAGCTGCAGGAGAGCACCAAACAGCTGTGGCAGGATAAATTCGGCCTGCGCATTCTCGAAGGCTATGGCGTGACCGAGTGCGCGCCGGTGGTATCGATTAACGTACCGATGGCGGCGAAGGTCGGCACCGTGGGCCGTATCCTGCCGGGGATGGACGCCCGCCTGCTGGCGATGCCAGGCATTGAGCAAGGGGGGCGGCTGCAGCTAAAAGGGCCGAACATCATGAAAGGCTACCTGCGGGTGGAAAACCCCGGGGTGCTGGAAGCGCCAGCGGCGGAAAACCAGCACGGCGAGAAGGAAGCGGGCTGGTATGACACCGGCGATATCGTCACCTTCGACGAGCAGGGCTATGTTCGCATCCAGGGCCGTGCGAAGCGCTTTGCCAAAATCGCCGGCGAGATGATCTCCCTCGAGATGGTGGAGCAGGTGGCCCTCGGCGCGTCGCCGGACAAAATGCACGCCACGGCGATTAAACAGGACGCCAGCAAAGGCGAGGCGCTGGTGCTGTTTACCACCGATAATGAACTGACTCGCGAAGCCCTGCTGCGCTACGCTCGCCAGCACGGAGTACCGGAGCTGGCGGTACCGCGAGATATACGCTGGCTGAAGCAACTGCCGGTGCTGGGCAGCGGCAAGCCAGACTATGTCACCCTGAAAAACATGGTCGACGAGGCGGAAACAACCCATGAGTGAGTCAGTACATACTAACCCTTCGCTGTACTCGAAAGGGATGCTGGCGGTGATCTGCGCCCAGTTCCTGTCGGCCTTCGGCGACAATGCGCTTCTCTTCGCCACCCTGGCGCTGATGAAGCAGCTCTATTATCCGGAGTGGAGCCAGCCGGTCCTGCAGATGTTGTTTGTGGGCGCTTACATTCTTTTTGCTCCTTTTGTCGGCCAGTTTGCCGATAGCTTTGCCAAAGGCCGGGTGATGATGGTGGCCAACGGTCTGAAGCTGCTCGGCGCCGGCTGCATCTGCTTCGGTGTTAATCCGTTTATCGGCTATACGCTGGTGGGGATTGGCGCCGCCGCCTATTCGCCGGCCAAGTACGGCATTCTCGGCGAACTGACCACCGGCGATAAGTTGGTGAAGGCTAACGGACTGATGGAGTCCTCGACCATCGCGGCGATCCTGCTGGGCTCCATGGCCGGCGGGATCCTCGCCGACTGGCACGTGCTGGCGGCGCTGATCGTCTGCGCGCTGGTCTACGGCGGGGCGGTAGTGGCTAACCTGTGGATACCCAGGCTGCCGGCGGCGCGCCCGGGGCAGTCGTGGCGTTTTAAGCCAATGACGCACAGCTTCTTAAGCGCCTGCCGCACGCTGTGGCGCAACGGCGAAACCCGCTTTTCGCTGATGGGGACCAGCCTGTTCTGGGGCGCTGGCGTGACCCTGCGCTTCCTGCTGGTGATCTGGGTGCCGGTGGCGCTGGGCATTACCAGCAACGCCATGCCTACCTATCTTAATGCGATGGTGGCGGTGGGGATTGTGTTGGGGGCCGGGGCGGCGGCGAAGCTGGTGACCCTGGAGACGGTATCGCGCTGTATGCCGGCGGGAATATTGATCGGTATCGCGGTGATGGCCTTTGCGGTGCAGCAGTCGCTGCTGCCGGCGTTCGGTCTGCTGTTACTGCTCGGGGTGTTCGGCGGGTTCTTTATCGTACCGTTGAACGCGCTGCTGCAGGAGCGTGGGAAACATTCGGTCGGGGCAGGTAACGCCATTGCGGTACAGAACCTGGGCGAAAACGTGGCGATGCTGCTGATGCTGGGGCTCTATTCCCTGGCGGTGAGCGTGGGCGTTCCGCCGGTCGCCGTTGGGATAGGGTTTGGCGCGGTCTTTGCCGTGGCCATCGCCGCGCTGTGGGTCTGGGGGCGGCGTAAATAACCTCCCGGCTTGCGCTGCGCTTAACCGGGCGACGGGTTCATCAATGTCTGCTCTTCGGTAGCCCGGGTGGTGGCGTATACGCCGCTACCCGGGGCTTTGCTTTCTTACGGTGCCGGGTAGGTATAAACCTGATGCACCGCCTCAATCTCCGCTAATACCTCTTCACTCAGCTCAAGCTGCAAACTTTCCACGTTGGCCTGCAGCTGCGCCATGGTCGTCGCCCCCAGCAGGGTGCTGGCGACAAATGGCTGCCGACGCACAAAGGCCAGCGCCATTTGCGCCGGATCGAGGCCGTGGCGTTTGGCGATATCCACATAGGCCGCTACCGCTTTCTGCGACTGTTCGCTGCTGTAGCGCGTAAAGCGGCTGAACAGCGTGTTACGCGCCCCTGCCGGCTTCGCGCCGTTGAGATACTTCCCGGTCAGTGTGCCGAAAGCCAGGCAGGAGTAGGCCAGCAGCTCCACGCCTTCGAACTGACTCACTTCCGCGAGGCCGACTTCAAAGCTGCGGTTCAGCAGGCTGTAAGGATTCTGAATCGTCACGATCCGCGGCAGGTCGTGCTTATCCGCCAGGTGCAGATAACGCATCACGCCGAAGGCGGTTTCGTTCGACACGCCGATGTAGCGGATCTTCCCGGCGCGCTGGAACTCGGTCAGCGCTTCGAGGGTATCCAGCAGGGTCACGGCGGGCGCGGCATCAGCCCAGGTATAACCCAGCTTGCCAAAGCAGTTGGTTGGGCGCTGCGGCCAGTGTACCTGGTACAGGTCGAGGTAATCGGTCTGCAGCCGCTTCAGGCTGGCGTGCAGCGCCTCGCGGATATTTTTGCGGTCCAGGACGTGATTGGGCCGAATGCTGCTGTCGTTATTGCGCGCGGGCCCGCTAACTTTGGAGGCCAGCACCAGCTTTTCGCGATTGCCGCGTTTCGCCAGCCAGTTGCCGACGTAGGTTTCAGTCAGCCCCTGAGTTTCCGGGCGCGGCGGGACGGGGTACATTTCGGCGACATCGATCAGATTGATGCCGTTGGCAACCGCATAGTCGAGCTGCTGATGGGCATCAGCTTCGCTGTTCTGCTCGCCAAAGGTCATGGTCCCCAGCCCGAGGGTGCTGATTTCAAGTGAACTGTGTGGGATACGGTGATACTGCATAGCCAGCTTCCTTTTTATTTATAAGGTCAGGCATTCCCCGACAAAGGAGTATCAACATGGCAGAGGGTGAGAAAAAGAGGAAGTAAAAAATCAAAAAAGCCGGGTGACGAGGAGGGGCGGTGGGTGGAACCCGCGGCGTCCTGGTGTGTCCCGACTCTTCTCAAAAGACTGGTTGTCGGTAAGCGCAGCGTCAACAGAGGCTGGGGCCGACGGGGAAAGATTAACGCTTAATGATTTGCGAAACGTCGTCACGATTGATCTGCATTTTATTACCCTGCTGATCTTCGTAACTGATTAAACCGGTATCGTCATCCACGGTAGGTTTACCGTCGGTCAGGATCATTCGCCCATCTTTGGTCGCCATGACGTAATCGCTGCTGCAACCGGAAACCGAGAACGCCAGTCCTACGGCGGAAATCAATACTGCCCATTTTTTCATCGTCATCACCTCTTGAGTAGCTGCACCCCATACCCGTCTATTAATAGCCTGATTTGTGAGACATAAAAAGCAGTAAAGTCTGAAAAAGGGTTGCAGCCTGTGACCAGGCTGCAATTTTGTGGTTTACAGCGGGTTTTTCTTATTACGCAGCAGGTTAAGGCTCTCCACCGCAATAGAGAAGAACATGGCGAAATAGATGTATCCCTTCGGCACATGAACGTCGAAACTTTCCAGCATCAGGGTAAAGCCGACGAGGATCAGAAACGACAGCGCCAGCATTTTCACCGAAGGATGGCGGTCAACAAAATCGCCGATAGGTCGCGCGGCGAACATCATCACCCCCACCGCAATCACCACCGCCGCCATCATGATGAACAGATGATCCGACAGGCCGACGGCGGTGATCACTGAATCGAGGCTAAAGATGATATCCAGCAGCATGATCTGCACGATAGCGCCGAGAAAGGAGTGGACGTTGGTCTTCAGCCCCTCTTCTTCACCTTCGATAGATTCATGGATCTCTTTACTGGCTTTCCAGATAAGGAATAGCCCACCGAGCAGCAAGATCAGGTCGCGAAACGAAATCTCCTGACCGAGGACGGTGAAGAGCGGGTTGGTCAGTTTCACTACCCAGGCGATAGAGGCCAGCAGCGCCAGGCGCATGACCATCGCGCCCATCAAACCGATCCGTCGCGCGTGGGCGCGCTGGGCGGTGGGGAGCTTGGCCACGACCAGAGAGAGAAAAATAATATTATCGATCCCGAGCACGATCTCCAGCAGCGTCAACGTGCCCAGCGCCAGCCAGGCGTTAGGATCGGTTATCCATGCAAATAACATTGTTCAAAGTCCTGCAAAATAGAAAGCAGCAATTATATGCAAGCCCTAACGCAGAACAAAAAATTAATCGTGTTGTAACAAGAAATGGCGGGCGAGCAGGGCGGCGGTAAAATTCTTTTTCAGGTAAAAGCCGCGCGGCAGCGTCAGGATCGTCTCCCCGTGCGCGCCGATGGCCTCGGTCAGCGCCTTGCTGTTGGCGGCTTTCGGTCTTAACTGCAGCACCTCGCCATGGCGGGCGGTAATGCGCTCAACTTCGCCCAAAACAATGAGATCCATCAGCTCCTCCCAGTCCATGCGCAGCTGGCGCTCCTCGTCTTCGTCCGGACTCCAGAGCAGTGGTGCGCCGACGCGCCGTGCCGCCAGCGGAATGGTGCGCTCACCCTCCACCGGGATCCACAGGACGCGCTGCAGCTTATGCCGCACATGGCTGCTCTCCCAGGTGACGCCGCTATTGCCGGTTAACGGGGCGACACAGACGAAGGTGGTCTCCAGCGGACGCCCCCGGCTGTCAATGGGGATCGTTTTGAGCTCGACCCCCAGCGCGGCGAAATCCTGCTCGGGTTTACTGCCTGCGCTGGCGCCCAGCCATAGCTCCAGCAGAATGCCCGTCCAGCCTTTATCGCGTTTCAGATCGCGCGGAATGGGGATCCCGGCCAGCGCCGCCAGCTCGCCCAGCGAATAGCCAGCCAGCTGACGGGCCTGGGCCAGCAACTGTTCCTGACTTTGCGGCGGCGAGGAGAGAGGGGCGATAGTGGGCATAGGGCGCTACCTTTGGCTAAAAAATGAGCGCTATTTTTGCGCGTTGTGGATAGAGTTTACCGTTTTCTGAGTAACTATACCAATTTCATGATTTATATGAGTTTTTAAACTTATTGCGCCGCGGGTGAAAACCGTGAAAACAGGTTTTCCAGAACTGGTCACTGACAATAAACAGGATCTTACACCATGTTATCCACAGAAAATTGGGATAACTGGGGAAAAGCCTCACTACTGGTTCGATTTACAGCCTTGACGTGCGACGAAAATCGAAATTTTAGAGAAAACCTGCCCGCGGTCTGCGCGTAATCTGTGGATAAAATCGACATTGCTCGATCTTTCATCAGTCAGCGGATCGCATATGTGATGATCGTCACGTTACGTTGTAATAAATGAAAGGAATATATTCTAACTTGATGAATATGCTATCATTATTTTAAGGTGTTAGCGGTGCGATGTTCAGATTACTCCGGGTTTTCCCGGGGTAATTCCGTACTTCTTCACAACTCTATCCACAGAAAAAGTGAATAAAATAGGGCCTAAGCCGCATTCGTTGTTTATAACTCTGGCCATTACTGTGAGTTATTCAAATGTTATCCGTTCTCAGTGTGCGAACAGAGTGGTTTACCGTTTCCGGCGAGTGTGAAACAATCATTCACATTGAAGCTTATCTTGAGGTAGTCCGGTGATTGATGACGATGGCTACCGCCCAAATGTCGGTATTGTAATCTGTAATCGTCAGGGCCAGGTCATGTGGGCCCGGCGCTATGGTCAGCACTCGTGGCAGTTCCCGCAAGGGGGCATAAATCCAGGAGAATCCGCAGAGCAGGCGATGTATCGGGAATTGTTTGAAGAGGTCGGGTTAAGCCGTAAAGATGTGCGGATCCTTGCCTCAACCCGTAACTGGCTGCGTTACAAGTTGCCTAAACGTTTGGTGCGTTGGGACACAAAGCCGGTTTGTATCGGCCAGAAACAAAAGTGGTTTCTTTTGCAGTTGATCGGCAACGATGCGGACATCAATATGCAAACCAGCAGTACACCAGAATTTGATGGTTGGCGCTGGGTGAGTTACTGGTACCCGGTTCGCCAGGTGGTGTCGTTCAAGCGCGACGTCTACCGCCGGGTGATGAAAGAGTTCGCCAGCGTGACCATGTCGCTGGCGGAGAGTGCACCTAAGCCGCAAAGCGCGCCTGCTTATCGACGTAAAAGAGGTTAAGCCACGCACATTATGCTCACTCGGTTGCGAGAAATAGTCGAGAAGGTCGCGAGTGCGCCGCGTTTAAACGAGGCGCTGGATATTCTGGTGACGGATGTCTGCCAGGCGATGGAGACGGAAGTCTGCTCGGTTTACCTGGCTGACAATGACCGACGCTGCTATTACCTGATGGCCACCCGCGGGTTAAAAAAACCTCGCGGGCGCACCGTTGCGCTGGCGTTCGATGAAGGCCTGGTGGGTCTGGTTGGCCGCCTGGCGGAGCCCATCAACCTCGCCGATGCGCAAAAACACCCCAGCTTCAAATATATCCCTGCCGTCAAAGAGGACCGCTTCCGCGCCTTCCTTGGCGTGCCGATCATTCAGCGCCGCCAGCTGTTGGGCGTGCTGGTGGTCCAGCAGCGCGAGCTGCGTCAGTTTGATGAAAGCGAAGAGTCTTTCCTCGTCACCCTCGCCACCCAGATGGCGGCGATCCTCTCCCAGTCCCAGCTGAACGCTCTGTTCGGCCAGTATCGTCAGACGCGCATTCGCGCCCTCCCGGCCTCTTCCGGGGTGGCGATCGCCGAGGGCTGGATGGACGTCAGCCTGCCGCTGATGGAGCAGGTGTATGAAGCCTCGACGCTGGACACCGCCTCGGAACGCGAACGCCTGACCGGCGCGCTGGAAGAGGCGGCTAACGAATTTCGTCGCTACAGCAAACGCTATGCTGCCGGCGCGCAAAAAGAGACGGCGGCGATCTTCGATCTCTACTCGCACCTCCTCTCCGACGCCCGCCTGCGTCGCGAGCTGTTTGCCGAAGTCGACAAAGGCGCGGTGGCCGAGTGGGCGGTCAAAAAGATCATTGAGAAGTTCGCCGAACAGTTTGCCGCGCTCAGCGACGGTTATCTGAAAGAGCGGGCCGGCGATCTGCGTACCCTGGGTCAGCGTCTGCTGTTCCATCTCGACGACAGCATTCAGGGGCCCAACACCTGGCCGGCGCGCATTATCCTCGTGGCGGACGAGCTGTCGGCCACCACCCTTGCCGAAGTGCCGCAGGATCGTCTGGTCGGTGTGGTGGTGCGCGATGGCGCCGCCAACTCCCATGCCGCCATTATGGTACGCGCCCTCGGGATCCCGACGGTGATGGGCGCCGATATCCAGCCCTCTCTGCTGCATGGCCATACGCTGATTGTCGATGGCTATCGCGGTGAGCTGCTGGTGGATCCCGAACCTGTTCTGTTGCAGGAATATCAGCGCCTTATTAGCGAAGAGAACGAGCTCAGCCGCCTGGCGGAGGACGATCTCCAGCGCGCGTCGGAGCTGAAAAGCGGCGAGCGGGTGAAAGTCATGCTCAACGCCGGCTTAAGCCCGGAGCACGAAGAGAAGCTCGGCAGCTTTGTTGACGGCATTGGCCTCTACCGTACCGAAATTCCCTTTATGCTGCAGAGCGGCTTCCCCTCTGAAGAGGAGCAGGTCGCCCAGTATCAGGGCATGCTGCAGATGTTTAACAGCAAACCGGTGACCCTGCGTACCCTGGACATCGGCGCGGATAAACAGCTGCCGTATATGCCGATCAGCGAAGAGAACCCGTGCCTCGGCTGGCGCGGGATCCGCATCACCCTCGATCAGCCGGAGATCTTTTTGATCCAGGTGCGAGCGATGCTGCGCGCCAACGCCGCCACCGGCAACCTCAGCATTTTGCTGCCTATGGTGACCAGTCTGGAGGAGGTGGATGAGGCCCGTCGGCTGATCGACCGCGCCAGCCGGGAAGTAGAAGAGATGATCGGCTACGCCATCCCACGTCCGCGCCTGGGGGTGATGCTGGAGGTCCCGTCGATGGTCTTTATGCTGCCGCAGCTGGCCAGTCGGATCGATTTTATCTCGGTAGGGACGAACGACCTGACCCAGTACCTGCTGGCCGTCGACCGCAACAATACCCGGGTCGCCAGCATGTATGACAGCCTGCATCCGGCGGTATTGCGGGCGCTGGCGATGATCGCCCATGACGCGGAGCGCTTTGGCATCGATCTGCGACTGTGCGGCGAGATGGCGGGCGACCCGATGTGCGTGACGATCCTTATCGGCCTCGGTTATCGCCATCTGTCGATGAACGGCCGCTCGGTGGCGAGGGTGAAATATCTGCTGCGCCGCATTGATATCGAAGAGGCGCAGGAGCTGTCGCGTCGCAGCCTTGATGCCCAGATGACCGCTGAGGTGCGCCATCAGGTGGCGGCCTTTATGGAGCGTCGCGGTCTCGGCGGCCTGATCCGCGGCGGGCGGTAGCGGTAGCCCGGGTGAGGCGTAAGCCGTAACCCGGGGATCCTCTGCTCGCACCATCCGGCAAAATAGGGTACCGCCGGGAAAACGGCATTCTGTTAGCATCCGTATACATATCTTTTACACGTTCGGCGCGGATCGCACTCCAGGCTTATGCTATGATTCGCCTCCTTCGGCGTGCCCGTTTTTATCGGGCATAGATCATCACCGCTGTCCACTTTCGGCGGAATAACAAGTCTTTATGGTGACAGATGAATAGTGGCTACCTGCATTTTCCGGAGTTCGATCCGGTCATTTTTTCTCTAGGCCCGGTCTCCCTCCACTGGTACGGTTTGATGTACCTGGTGGGCTTTGTCTTTGCGATGTGGCTGGCCACCCGTCGGGCGAATCGTCCGGGCAGCGGCTGGACGAAAAATGAAGTGGAAAACCTGCTCTACGCGGGCTTCCTCGGCGTCTTCCTGGGCGGCCGTATCGGCTACGTGCTGTTTTACAACCTGCCGGTATTTCTTGCCGATCCGCTGTATCTGTTCCGCGTCTGGGACGGCGGCATGTCGTTCCACGGCGGCCTGATCGGCGTGATCCTGGTGATGATTATCTTCGCCAGACGCACCAAACGCACCTTCTTCCAGGTCTCCGATTTTATCGCGCCGCTGATCCCGTTTGGCCTTGGCGCCGGGCGTCTGGGTAACTTCATCAACGGTGAGCTGTGGGGCCGCGTGGACCCGAGCTTCCACTACACGATGATTTTCCCGGGCTCCCGTGCCGAAGACCTGGCGCTGCTGCCGACGCATCCGGAATGGCAATCGCTGTTCGATACCTACGGCGCGCTGCCGCGTCACGCGTCGCAGCTGTACGAGCTGGCGCTGGAAGGCGTGGTGCTGTTCCTGATCCTGAACCTGTTTATCCGTAAACCGCGCCCGACCGGCTCCGTTTCCGGTCTGTTCCTGATTGGCTACGGCCTGTTCCGCATCATCGTGGAATTCTTCCGCCAGCCCGACGCCCAGTTCACCGGCGGCTGGGTGCAGTACATCAGCATGGGGCAGATTCTTTCGATCCCGATGGTGCTTGCGGGTATCATCATGATGGTTTGGGCTTACCGCCATCGTCCGCAGCAACAGAATTCTTGAGGAACCATGAAACAGTATCTTGATTTGATGCAGAAAGTGCTCACCGAGGGCACGCCAAAAAATGACCGCACCGGCACTGGCACGATCTCTATTTTCGGCCATCAGATGCGTTTTAACCTGCAGGAAGGCTTCCCGCTGGTGACCACCAAGCGCTGTCATTTACGCTCCATCATCCATGAACTGCTGTGGTTCATGCAGGGCGACACCAACATCGCCTATCTGCACGACAACAACGTCACCATCTGGGACGAGTGGGCAGATGAAAATGGCGACCTGGGGCCGGTCTACGGCAAACAGTGGCGTTCCTGGCCTGCGCCGGACGGTCGTCATATCGACCAGATCACCACGGTGATGAACCAACTGAAAAACGACCCGGACTCCCGCCGGATCATCGTCTCGGCGTGGAACGTCGGCGAGCTGGATAAAATGGCGCTGGCGCCGTGCCACGCCTTCTTCCAGTTCTACGTCGCTGACGGCAAGCTCTCCTGCCAGCTGTATCAGCGCTCCTGCGACGTATTCCTCGGCCTGCCGTTCAATATCGCCAGCTACGCGCTGCTGGTGCATATGGTGGCGCAGCAGTGCGATCTGCAGGTCGGTGATTTCGTCTGGACCGGCGGCGACACCCATCTGTACAGCAACCATCTTGAGCAGACCAACCTGCAGTTGAGCCGCGAACCGCGTCCGCTGCCGAAGCTGGTCATCAAACGCAAACCGGCGTCGATTTTCGACTACCGTTTTGAAGACTTCGAGATTGAAGGTTACGATCCGCACCCGGGCATTAAAGCGCCGGTGGCGATTTAACCCCCCCTGCAGAGATGATCAACCGGCGCCCGATGGCTCCGGTTTTTTTATGCCTTTTGCACCATCAGAATGGAGGCTATCTCCATAGCCACAGGGATAAGGTCGCTTCAGCCTGCCCACTGCCCCCCCGGCGGTTGCGGTGGGCGAAGTTGGGTAGACGCTCGCAAAAAAATGTTCCTCTGTCGAGTATGCAAACCTTTTTTGCGTATCTGGCCGGGAAAGCTATTTTCCGTCGTCGCGCCAGGGTCAACCGCCGCGGCATACTCGACGCCATGAACAGAGAACATGGCTACACCCTGATGGAAACCCTGGTAACGCTGACACTGATGATGATCCTCAGCGTCGGCGGCCTGTACGGCTGGCAGCGCTGGCAGCAGCAGCAACAACTGTGGCAAACCGCCGTCCAGGTGCGGGATTTTCTGCTCTTTCTGCGCGATGACGCCAACGCGTACAACCGGGACCGAGTGCTTCGCGTCGGCCAGGACGAAGTGGGCTGGTGCCTGAGCGCGGAGGGGGAGGGGCCGGAATGCGCCTCGGGGACATCCTTCACGCTGCGCCCGCGCTGGCCGGGGATCACGCTGGCTGGCGTTACGCCTGGTCTGGGGTTTTATGGTCTGCGCAGCACCGCCTGGGCGGGGAATCTGCGGCTGCAGAGCGCGGCCGGCAGCTGGAGCATTGTGATCTCACACTGGGGGCGGATTCGTTTATGCCGCAGCGACAGCGCAGGAGGGTGTCAGTGAACAGTCGAGGATTTTCCCTGGCGGAGGCGCTTATCGCCATGGCCATCGGCTCGCTGCTGCTGATGGGGGCCTGCCGTTTTCTGCCTGCCCTGCAGCGTCATATTCTGCGCCAGGGCGAACAGCTGGCCCTGGAGAACGAGCTGTGGCAGCGCGTGCATGCCGTGGGAAAACATCTCCAGCGCGCCGGGTACTGCCGGGGAGCGTGCGGCGGAGCCGGGCTGGAGCTAGCCGCTGATGGCGAGTGTCTGATTGTGCGCTGGGATGCGAACAGCAACGGGAGATGGGAAACCTCCCCCGCGGCAGCGGCGGAGAGCACCGGCTTTCGCCTGCGCGACGGCGCGCTGGAGACCTTGCGCGGGGCCAGCGACTGCCGCGGGGGCGGATGGGAGAAAATCACCAACCCGGCCGCCATCGTGGTGACGCGCTTCTCGGTACAACGTCAGGTCACCTCGGGCTTCGCGCCGGAGCTGAGCGTGACGCTGGCGGCGCGCTCCGCGCAACAGAGGGGCCTGACGAGCGAGGTTGAGCAGCGGGTGACGGGGTATAACCTGTGAGCCGTCAGCGTGGAATGTCGTCGCTGCTGATGGTGCTCCTGTTGCTGACCCTCGGCAGCCTGTTACTCGAGGGGCTTAACCTGCAGCAGCGGGCGCTGCTGGCGCAAACCGCCAGCGAAACGCAGGCGATCCGCGATACGGCGATAGCCCATTCGGCGCTGCAGTGGGGAAAACAACAGGCCTGGTCGGCGCAGCTGCCGCTGGCCTGCCGGGAGCAGACGCCGCAGGGCTGGCGCGCCTGCTTGCGTATCTTCGGCGACGGTTCACTGTTGCTCAGCAGCGCCAGCGGCGAGGTGCAGGTCTGGCAGTCCGGCGAGGTGCGCGGCGGGCAGGTGCGTTTTTCCGCCCACGGCTGGAGCGATTTTTGCCCGCTCAGGGAGGCGAGCTTATGTCAAATGCCCTGAAGCATCAGCGGGGGTTTAGCCTGCCGGAGACCGTGCTGGCGATGGCGCTGATGGTGCTGACGGTCACCGCGCTGGGCGGCTATCAGCGCGGAATGGCGCAAGGAATTGTCCAGTTGAACCAGACCCGTCAGCTGTGGCGCGACGCGTGGCGCTATAGCCAGCTCTCCGCGCCGCCCTCGCCGGCACGCGGGCAGGTAAGCCGTATGCAGACATCGACGCAAAGATGTGTCAGCATCACGGTAACGATCAGTATGCCCGTTGCCAAGCGGGTGCAGATGACCCGGCTGCATTGCCCGGTCAGTCAGTAGTCAGGAGCAATTATGTTAAGGGTATACCACTCAAACCGGCTGGATGTTCTCGAGGCGTTGATGGAATTTATCGTCGAGCGCCAGCGGCTGGATGACCCTTTTCAGGCCGAAATGGTGCTGGTGCAGAGTACCGGTATGGCGCAGTGGCTGCAGATGACCCTGGCCTCGCGCTTCGGAATTGCCGCCAATATCGAGTTCCCGCTGCCGGCGAGCTTTATCTGGGACATGTTCGTGCGCGTCCTGAAAGATATTCCTGGCGAAAGCGCCTTCAGCAAGCAGAGCATGAGCTGGAAGCTGATGACCCTCCTGCCGCAGCACCTGGAGGAAGACGATTTTATCTTGCTGCGCCAGTATCTGAGCGATGACGGCGACAAGCGCAAACTGTTTCAACTCGCCGCCCGGGTGGCGGACCTCTATGACCAGTACCTCGTCTATCGCCCGGAGTGGCTGATGCGCTGGGAGGCCGGCCAGCGGGTGGAAGGTCTCGGCGATGCCCAGCAGTGGCAGGCGCCGCTGTGGCAGGCGCTGGTGAGCTATACCGCCGAGCTGGGGCAACCGCAGTGGCACCGCGCCAATCTCTACCAGCGCTTTATCAGTACCCTGGAAAAAGCGGACGAACCGCCCGCCGGGCTGCCGTCGCGCGTCTTCATCTGCGGGATTTCCGCGCTGCCGCCGGTCTATCTTCAGGCGCTGCAGGCGTTGGGTAAGCATGTCGATGTCTATGTCTTGTTTACCAACCCCTGCCGCTACTACTGGGGAGACATTAAGGATCCGGCGTTCCTGGCGAAGCTGCTGTCGCGCCAGCGGCGCCATCACCGCGAGGTGCGCGCGCTACCCCTGTTTCGCGACACCGAGCAGGCGCCGGGGTTGTTTAATGACGCTGGGGAACAGGATGTCGGCAACCCGTTGCTCGCCTCCTGGGGCAAACTGGGGCGCGACTATATCTACCTGTTGGCGGGGCTGGAGCGCTATGAGGAGCTGGACGCCTTTGTCGATATTGCCCCCGATAACCTGTTGCATAACCTGCAATCGGATATCCTCGAACTGCGCAACGCGGCGGTGGCCGGGCAGAGCGCAGAGGCGTTCGCTCACAGTCGCGACAAACGTCCGCTGGCGCTGGATGACCGCAGCCTGAGCATTCACGTCTGCCACAGTCCGCAGCGCGAAGTGGAGGTTCTGCACGATCGGCTACTGGTGATGCTGGAGGCGGATCCGACGCTCACGCCGCGGGATATCATCGTCATGGTGGCGGATATCGACAGCTACAGTCCCTATATTCAGGCGGTGTTTGGCGCGGCCAGCGGCGATCGCTGGTTGCCGTGGGCGATCTCCGACCGTCGCGCCCGCGAGTCGCACCCGGTGCTGCAGGCGTTTATCACGCTGCTCTCGCTGCCGGACAGCCGCTTCGCCAGCGAAGATGTGCTGGCGCTGCTGGACGTGCCGGTGCTGGCGGCGCGCTTTAATATCACTGAAGAAGGGCTGCGCTACCTGCGCCAGTGGGTGAACGAGTCCGGCGTCCGCTGGGGAATGGATGACGACAACGTCCGCGAGCTGGACCTGCCGGCGACCGGGCAGCATACCTGGCGGTTCGGCCTCACCCGCATGCTGTTGGGCTACGCGATGGACAGCCGCGAGGGAGAGTGGCAGTCGGTGCTGCCGTATGACGAATCCAGCGGTTTGATCGCCGAACTGGTGGGCAACCTCGCGTCGCTGCTGATGCAGCTTAATCTGTGGCGACGCGGCCTTGCCCAGCAGCGGCCGCTGGCGGAGTGGCTGCCGGTCTGTCGCGATCTGCTGAATGACTTTTTCCTGCCGGACAGCGAGACCGAAGCGGCGCTGGCACTGATTGAGCAACAATGGCTGGCGGTTATTGATAGCGGTCTGGAAGCACAGTATGGCGACCAGGTGCCGCTGACGCTACTGCGCGATGAGCTGGCCCAGCGTCTCGATCAGCAGCGGATCAGCCAGCGCTTTCTTGCTGGCCCGGTCAACATCTGTACCCTGATGCCGATGCGTTCGATCCCCTTTAAGGTGGTGTGCCTGCTGGGGATGAATGACGGAGTCTATCCGCGAACGCTACCGCCGCTGGGCTTTGATTTAATGAGCCAGAAGCCGCAGCGCGGCGACCGCAGCCGGCGCGATGATGACCGCTATCTGTTCCTCGAAGCGCTGATGTCCGCCGAACAGACGCTGTATATCAGCTATATCGGACGTTCGATCCAGGACAACAGCGAGCGCTTTCCTTCGGTGCTGGTGCAGGAGCTGGTGGATTACATTGGCCAGAGCCACTGTCTTGCTGGCGACGAAGAGCTTGACTGCGACGCCAGCGAAGCCCGGGTCAAAGCCTATATCACCCATCTGCATACGCGCATGCCGTTCGACGTCGCTAATTTCCAGGAAGACGAGAACAAGAGCTACGCTCGTGAATGGCTGGCCGCCGCCGGCCAGCAGGGAGAGGCGCATAGCGATTTTATACAGCCGCTCACCGCGCCGCCGATTGACAGCCTGCCGTTCGAGCAGCTCTTACGCTTCTGGCAGCACCCGGTTCGCGCGTTCTTTCAGCAGCGTTTGCGGGTCAATTTCCGCGCCGAAGAGGACGATATTCCAGACGACGAGCCCTTCACTCTTGAAGGGCTGAGCCGTTATCAACTGAATCAGCAACTGCTCAATACGCTTATCGAGGAGCAGGACGACTCAGCCATGTTCCGCCGCTTCCGCGCCGCCGGCGAGCTGCCGTATGGCGCCTTTGGCGAGCTGGTCTGGGAGACGCAGCGCCTGGAGATGCAGGCTCTGGCCGAGCGGGTGATGGCCGAGCGCCAGCAGGCGCAGAGTATGGAGATCGATCTGCAGTGCGGCGGCGTGAACCTGACCGGCTGGCTGCAGCAGGTGCAGCCGGACGGTCTGCTGCGCTGGCGGCCTTCGCTGCTGAGCGTCTCCCAGGGGATGCAACTTTGGCTGGAACACCTTGTCTACTGTGCCAGCGGCGGCACCGGCGAGAGCCGGCTGTTTGTGCGGAAAGAGGGAGAGTGGCGCTTCCCGGCGCTGGCGCCCGCCGAGGCGCAGGCGTACCTTAATGCGCTGGTGGATGGCTATTTGCTGGGGATGTCGCAGCCGCTGCTGCTGCTGCCGGAAAGCGGTGGCGCCTGGCTGAAAGCCTGTTACGACGCCGAAAAGGATGTCATCTTAATGGACGAAGAGACGCAGCAGAAAGCGCGGAGCAAATTCCTGCAGACCTACGAAGGTAATATGGTGGTCAGCGGGGAGGGCGCCGATATCTGGTATCAACGCCTGTGGCGTTCGCTGGAGCCGGCGCATTACGAAGAAATTATTGCTCAGACGCAGCGTTATCTGTTACCGCTATATCGTTACCATCAGTCCACACAAATTTAAATAGTATAAAAATTGCGCAGTGAATGGCGGTTCATTTATTATGCGCAACGTATCACGGACTGATGGACATAAAAGGCTGCACGCTGTGCAGCGCAAGTTTGTTAATGATGAGGTTCGTGAATGCCCCGCAGTTTATGGTTCAAGGTTTTTGTTGTGCTGGCCGCCCTCTGGGCGCCGTTTAGTCAGGCCGACACCGGATGGCAGCCGATTCAGGAGACGATCCGCAAAAGCGAAAAAGATACGCGTCAGTATCAGGCGATCCGCCTTGATAACGACATGGTCGTGCTGCTGGTTTCCGATCCGCAGGCGGTGAAATCGCTGTCGGCGCTGGTGGTGCCGGTGGGATCCCTGCAGGATCCGGCCGATCATCAGGGGCTGGCGCATTTTCTGGAACATATGACGCTGATGGGGTCGCAAAAATATCCCCAGCCTGACAGCCTTGCAGAGTTTCTTAAACTGCACGGCGGCAGCCATAACGCCAGCACCGCGCCTTACCGCACCGCGTTTTATCTCGAAGTGGAAAATGATGCGCTGGACGGGGCCGTAGACCGCCTGGCCGACGCCATCGCCGCGCCGCTGCTGGATAAAAAATATGCCGACCGCGAACGTAACGCGGTCAACGCCGAGCTGACGATGGCCCGGACGCGAGACGGGATGCGCATGGCCCAGGTCAGCGCGGAGACCATCAACCCGGCCCACCCGGCGGCCCACTTCTCCGGTGGTAACCTCGAGACGCTCAGCGATAAGCCCGGCAGCCCGGTACTTGATGCGCTGCATACCTTCCGCGATAGCTGGTACTCCGCCAACCTGATGAAAGCGGTGATCTACAGCAACAAGCCGTTGCCGGCGCTGGCGCGGATGGCTGCTGACACCTTTGGCCGCGTGCCGAATCGTCAGATCAGCAGGCCGGAAATTACCGTCCCGGTGGTAACGGATGCGCAAAAAGGCATCATTATTCACTATGTGCCGGCGATGCCGCGCAAAGTGCTGCGCGTCGAGTTTCGCATCGACAACAACAGCGATCGCTTCCGCAGCAAAACCGATGAGCTGGTCACCTATCTCATCGGCAACCGCAGCCCGGGCACGCTCTCCGACTGGCTGCAAAAGCAGGGGCTGGCGGAAGGTATCCGCGCCGATTCCGATCCGGTGGTAAACGGCAACAGCGGCGTACTGGCGATCTCTGCCACCCTCACCGATAAAGGCCTGGCGCACCGCGACGAAGTGACGGCGGCCATTTTCAGCTATCTCGACCTCCTGCGTACTCAGGGCATCGACAAACGGTACTTCGATGAACTGGCGCATGTGCTGGCGCTGGATTTCCGCTATCCGTCGATCAACCGCGACATGGACTACGTGGAATGGCTGGCGGATACCATGATCCGGGTGCCGGTCGAGCATGCGCTGGACGTGGTGAATATTGCCGACCAGTACGACCCGCAGGCGATCAAAGACCGGCTGGCGATGATGACCCCACAGAACGCCCGTATCTGGTATATCAGCCCCCAGGAGCCGCATAACAAGACGGCCTATTTTGTCGATGCGCCGTATCAGGTGGATAAGATTAGCGAGCAAACGTTCGCTGACTGGCAGCAAAAATCGCAGGCCATCCAGCTGCAGCTGCCGGTGCTCAACCCCTATATTCCGGATGATTTCACCCTCATCAAAAGCGATAAAGCCTGGCCGCATCCGCAGCTGATCCTTGATGAACCGACGCTGCGGGTGGTGTATGCCCCGAGCCAGTATTTTGCCAGCGAGCCGAAGGCGGATATCTCCCTGGTGCTGCGTAATCCCCAGGCGATGGACAGCGCTCGCCGGCAGGTGATGTTTGCCCTCAACGATTATCTCGCCGGCATCGCCCTCGATCAGCTCAGTAACCAGGCGGCGGTCGGCGGCATTTCGTTCTCCACCGGCGCTAATAACGGATTAATGGTTAATGCCAACGGCTATACCCAGCACCTTCCGGCACTGTTCAGCGATCTGTTGCAGGGATACTTCAGCTATACGCCGACCGAGGAGCAGCTGGAGCAGGCCAAATCCTGGTATGCGCAGATGATGGACTCCGCCGAGAAAGGCAAAGCCTACGATCAGGCGATAATGCCGATCCAGATGGTCTCCCAGGTGCCGTACTTCCAGCGCGAAGTGCGCCGGGCGCTGCTGCCCTCCATCACTCTTAAAGAGGTGCTCGACTACCGCGCCAACCTGAAAACCAAGGGGCGTCCTGAACTGATGGTGATCGGCAATATGACCGCCGATGCCGCCACGACGCTGGCCCGCCAGATCCAGCAGCAGCTGGGCGCTGACGGCAACGAATGGTGCCGCAATAAAGACGTGGTGGTGAACCGGCAGCAGCTGGCGATCTTCAACAAAGCGGGCAACAGCACCGACTCCGCGCTGGCCGCGGTGTTCGCGCCGCCCAACGTGGATGAGTTCAGCAGCACCGCCGCCAGCACCCTGCTGGGGCAGATTATTCAGCCGTGGTTCTACAACCAGCTGCGTACCGAAGAGCAGCTCGGCTACGCGGTCTTTGCCTTCCCGATGAACGTGGGGCGCCAGTGGGGCATGGGCTTCCTGCTGCAGAGTAGCGATAAGCAGCCGGCCTTCCTCTGGCAGCGGTTCCAGGCCTTCTTCCCCACCGCGGAGGCGAAGCTGCGGGCGATGAAGCCGGAAGAGTTTGCTCAGCTCCAGCAGGCGGTGATAAGCCAGATGCTGCAGGCGCCGCAGACGCTGGGCGATGAAGCCTCGAAACTGAGCAAAGATTTCGATCGCGGTAATATGCGTTTTGATTCACGTGATAAAGTAGTGGCTCAGATTAAACTGCTGACGCCGCAAAAACTTGCCGACTTCTTCCATCAGACGGTGGTGGATCCGCAGGGCATGACGATATTGTCCCAGATTTCCGGTAGCCAGAATGGCAAAGCGGACTATGCCCAGCCGAAAGGCGGCAAAGTGTGGGAAAACGTCAGCGCATTGCAGCAATCCTTACCCCTGATGCGAGAGAATGAATGACCGACACCGCTGAGTCTTTGGATCCCCTGCGCTTGCCCCTGAGGGGCGAGCGCCTGATAGAAGCCTCTGCGGGCACCGGAAAAACCTTTACCATCGCCGCGCTGTATCTGCGGCTGCTGCTGGGGCTGGGCGGCGAGTCCGCCTATTCCCGCGCTATCAGCGTCGAAGAGCTGCTGGTGGTGACCTTTACCGAGGCGGCGACCGAAGAGCTGCGCGGGCGTATCCGCAGCAACATCCACGAACTGCGCATCGCCTGCCTGCGCGGCGAATCCGACAATCCGCTCTACAGCGCGCTGCTGGCGGAGATCGATGATAAAGACGACGCCGCGAAGACGCTGCTGCTGGCTGAACGGCAGATGGACGAGGCGGCGGTATTCACCATCCACGGCTTTTGCCAACGGATGCTGAGCCTTAACGCCTTCGAGTCGGGCATGCTGTTCGAGCAGCAGCTGATCGAGGATGAATCCCGCCTGCGCTATCAGGCCTGCGCTGACTTCTGGCGCCGCCACTGCTATCCGCTGACCCGTGATATCGCGGCGGTGATCCACGACGTCTGGAAAGGGCCGCGCGATCTGCTGAAGTCTCTTGACCGCTGGCTGCAGGGCGAAGCGCCGCAGCTTAAGTCGCCGCCGGCCCCCGACGAGACGCTGGCCGAACGCCATCAGCAGATCATCGCCCGCATTGACTCGCTCAAGCAGCAGTGGCGCGAGCAGGTGGGCGAGATCGAAGGCGTGCTGGAAAATTCCGGGCTCGACCGGCGGAAATACAATCGTGGCAACCAGGGCAAATGGCTTGAGAAAGTGAACGCCTGGGCGCAGGAAGAGACGTTAAGCTACCAGCTGCCCGACGCGCTGGAGAAATTTGCCCAGTCGTTTCTGCTCGAGCGCACCAAAGCCGGTGGCGAACCACCGGTGCATCCCCTGTTTAGCGCCGTGGAGTCGCTGCTGGCCTCCTCGCTGACGCTCACCGATCTGGTGCTGGCGAGAGCGATGGTCGAGATCCGCGATGCGGTCGCCCGCGAAAAGTGCCGCCGCGGCGAGCTGGGGTTTGACGATATGCTCAGCCGGCTTGACGAGGCGCTGCGCGGCGACAGCGGCGAGGCGCTGGCCAGCGCCATTCGCCAGCGTTTTCCGGTGGCGATGATCGACGAATTTCAGGACACCGACCCCCAGCAGTACCGGATTTTTCGCCGCATCTGGCGCCAGCAGCCGGAGACGGCGCTGCTGCTGATCGGCGATCCGAAGCAGGCCATCTACGCCTTTCGCGGCGCCGATATCTTTACCTATATGAAAGCGCGCGGCGACGTTGCCGCGCACTACACCCTCGATACCAACTGGCGCTCCTCGCCGGGCATGGTGGGCAGCGTCAATCGGCTGTTCAGCCTCAGCGATAACCCCTTCATGTTCCGCGAGATCCCGTTTCTGCCGGTGAAGGCGGCGGCAAAGAATCAGGGGCTGCGCTTTACCGTTGACGCGGCGGACGTACCGGCGATGAACGTCTGGCTGATGCCCGGCGACACCGTCGGGTCTGGCGATTATCAAACGTTTATGGCGCAGCTCTGCGCCACGCAGATCCGCGACTGGCTGAGCGCCGGGCAGCAGGGGCGCGCGCTGCTGTGGCGCGGGGAAACCTCGCGCCCGGTGCAGGCCTCGGATATCACCGTGCTGGTGCGCAACCGGCTGGAGGCGGCGCAGGTGCGTGAAGCGCTGCAGACGCTGGGCATCCCCTCGGTCTACCTCTCTAACCGCGACAGCGTTTTTGAGACGCTGGAGGCCCAGGAGCTGCTCTGGCTGCTGCAGGCGGTGCTGGCCCCGGAGCGGGAAAATACCCTGCGCAGCGCGCTGGCGACCTCGATGTTTGGCCTGACCGCGCTGGATATTGAAAACCTGAACCAGGATGAGCAGGCGTGGGACGCGCTGGTGGAAGAGTTCAGCGAATACCGCCAGATCTGGCGTCAGCGCGGAGTGATGCCGATGCTGCGGGCGTTGATGACGGCCCGGCATATCGCCGAGAATCTGCTGGCGACCCGCGGCGGCGAGCGGCGCTTAACCGACATTCTGCATATCAGCGAACTGCTGCAGGAGGCGGCCAGCCAGCTGGAAAGCGAGCATGCCCTGGTGCGCTGGCTGGCGCAGCATATCGCCGAGCCGGACAGCAACGCCGCCAGCCAGCAGATGCGTCTCGAAAGCGATAAGCACCTCGTGCAAATTGTCACCATTCACAAGTCAAAAGGGCTGGAGTACCCCCTGGTCTGGCTGCCGTTTATCGCCCGGTTTCGTAAACAGGACCAGGCGTTCTACCACGATCGCGAGACGTTCGCGGCGGTACTGGATCTGGGCCAGGATGAGGCCAGTCTCGAGCTGGCGGAGGCGGAACGGCTGGCGGAAGATCTGCGCCTGCTATACGTCGCCCTGACCCGTGCGGTCTGGCACTGCAGCCTCGGCGTGGCGCCGCTCAGCAGCCGGAAATCCGGCAACAGCGATTTCCACCTCAGCGCGCTGGGGCGGCTGTTGCAGGCGGGCGAAGCCATGGACGCCGCCGGGCTGGCCGCGCGGCTGGCGGACTTCTGTCATGGCGATATTGCATTACAGAGACCGGGCGAGCTGGATCTGACCCCGTGGCAGGCGCCCGCGGCGACCATCCCCCCGCTGTCGGCGCGCGAGCTGCAGCGCCGCATCGCCGACGACTGGCGGGTGACCAGCTACTCCGGACTGCAACAGCATGGTTTCAGCGGCGGGCAGGATCTGCTGCCGCGTCTGGATGTCGATGCCGCCGGCGTCGGCGAAGTCGTGGAAGAGCCGCAGCTGACTCCGCACCAGTTTCCGCGCGGCGCCGCGCCGGGGACCTTCCTGCACAGCCTGTTTGAGGAGCTGGACTTCACCCAGCCGGTGCCGGACGGGTGGATGGCGGAGAAGCTGCAGCTGAGCGGGTTTGACGCGCAGTGGGCGCCGGTGCTGACCGACTGGCTGGGGGGCGTGCTGAAGACTCGCCTGCCGGGAGCGGATATTGCGCTCAATCAGCTTGCGGCGCGGGATAAACAGGTGGAGATGGCGTTTTATCTGCCTATCGCTCAGCTGCTGACGGCGGAGCGCCTTGACGCGCTTATCCGCCAGTACGATCCCCTCTCCGCCGACACGCCACCGCTGGATTTCCGCCAGGTGCGTGGCATGCTGAAGGGCTTTATCGATCTGGTCTTCCGCCACGAAGGCCGTTATTACCTGCTGGATTACAAATCCAACTGGCTGGGGGAAGACCGCGAGGCCTACACCCGGCCGGCAATGGAGCAGGCGATGCGTGCCCACCGCTACGATCTGCAGTATCAGTTGTACAGCCTGGCGCTGCACCGCTATCTGCGCCACCGGCTGGCCGATTATGACTATGACCGCCACTTCGGCGGCGTGATTTATCTTTTCCTGCGCGGCATGGACGGGCAGGAGGGGGGGCAGGGGATCTTCACCACCCGGCCGGTGAGACCGCTGATTGACGGTCTGGATCAGCTTTTTGCCGGAGAAACTCAGGAGGAGGCCTCATGACTTTCGAACAATTACTGCTGGCGGCGGTGGAGCAGCGTCTGCTGCGGCCGCTGGACGTCCAGTTTGCCCTGATGGTGGCGCAAAACGACCCGCCGGCGGTCATGCTGGCGGCGGCCTTGCTGAGCCGGGATGCTGGCGAGGGGCACGTTTGCCTGCCGCTGTCGCGGTTGAGCGGCGACGAGGCGCTGAGCGGAAAAGCGGGGGAGATCCGCGATCGGCTGCTGGCCGAAGCCGGCGCGCCGGAGGACTGGCCCGCGCTGCTGCTCGCTTCGTCGGCGGTGAGCTGCGGCGATGCTCCGGCGCCGATGATTTTGTGCGGCGACCGGCTCTATCTGAACCGGATGTGGCGCAACGAGCTGACCGTCGCCCGCTTCTTTAACGAAGCCAACCGGGTGCTGGAGATGGATGAGGCGCGGCTGGCGTCAACGCTAAATGCGCTGTTTCCCGCCACTGGCGAAACCGACTGGCAAAAAGTGGCCGCGGCGGTGGCGCTGACCCGCCGTATCTCGGTGATCTCCGGTGGTCCCGGGACCGGGAAAACCACCACCGTGGCGAAGCTTCTGGCGGCGCTGATCCAGATTGACGACAGTCCACGCTGTCGTATTCGCCTGGCGGCACCGACGGGGAAAGCGGCGGCGCGCCTGACCGAATCGCTGGGCGCGGCGCTGAGAAAGCTGCCGCTGACCGATGCGCAGAAAGCGTTAATTCCCACCGAGGCCAGCACGCTGCATCGTCTGCTGGGCGCCCAGCCCGGCAGCCAGCGCATGCGCTATCACGCCGGCAACCCGCTGCATCTGGATGTGCTGGTCGTGGATGAAGCCTCGATGATTGACCTGCCGATGATGTCGCGGCTTATCGACGCGCTGCCGGCCCACGGGCGGGTGATTTTCCTCGGCGATCGCGACCAGCTGGCCTCCGTGGAAGCGGGGGCGGTGCTGGGGGATATCTGCGCCTGGGCGAGCTCGGGCTACACTGCCGCGCGGGCGCAGGAGCTGACCCGGCTGACCGGTTCGCCGGTGCCGGCGGGCGAGGGGGCTATCGCTGGCGCGCTGAGAGACAGCTTGTGCCTGCTGCAAAAGAGCTATCGCTTCGGCAGTCACTCCGGCATCGGGAGCCTGGCGCGGGCGGTGAATGCTGGCGCGCGCGCGGAGGTGAAGGCCACGCTGCGCCAGCCGTTTGACGATATCGCGCTTCATCCCCTCAGCACGACTGAAGAGTACGAGGCCATGCTCGGCGCGGCCCAGCAGGGCTATGAACGCTACCTGCAGCTGCGCCGCGAGCGGGCCGAACCGCAGGCCATGCTGGCCGCTTTCAGCGAATTCCAGCTGCTGTGCGCGCTGCGTGAAGGGCCGTACGGCGTGAGCGGCGTCAATGAGCGGCTGGAGCAGCGGCTCAACCGCCAGCGGGCGATCGCCCTGCCGCGCCACTCCCGCTGGTATGACGGCCGACCGATCATGATATCGCACAACGACAGCGCGCTGGGGCTGTTTAACGGCGATATCGGCATAGCGCTGGAGCGCAACGGCGAGCTGCGGGTGTGGTTCCTGATGCCCGACGGCACCATCAAGTCGGTGCAACCGAGTCGCCTGCCGGAGCATGATACCGCCTGGGCGATGACCGTGCATAAATCGCAGGGCTCCGAGTTCGAACATGCGGCGCTGATCCTGCCAGCGCGCAGCGTCCCGCTGGTGACCCGCGAACTGGTCTACACGGCGATCACCCGCGCGAAACAGCGATTGTCGCTCTATGCCGACGAGCAGGTGCTCTCCCAGGCCATTGTGACGCGAACCGAGCGGCGTAGCGGCCTGGCGGAGATTTTCGCCGGGCGCGAAGCCCCCTGAGACGCCGCATCCGGGCGATGGAAAATGCTGCAGCCCGTTGCCCGGAATGGCAGAAAAATCAGTAGCTGAAGACCAGGGGGATGAGCCAGAGCACCGATATCGAGTTCATGGCGCAAAAGCGGACTGCCGCGCCGCTGGCCAGCGGTGGGGTGGAACAGCGGGCACAAAAAATCACCAGCGAGGAGATGAGAACATTAAGGCCGGATGTCAGGGCCAGCAGGAATAATATCGCGATGGCGGCGTCGAGTGCGGCATAACCATGCTGATGATGGCGCTGGTTATCCCAGAGGAGCAGTATCATCAGCAACCACGGATAGAGGGCGACCGTGGCGGTAATGAGGTTGATATGTCTGACCAGCCAGTTCGGTTTGGTTTCCATTATTTCAGCGATCCTTGCAGGGCGGGTGGTGGCCGTTGCGCCAGTCGACGTCCTGTCGACAGCCAGTAGCATATCGGTGAGCCAGCGAGAAAGAAATGGTCTGCGCGGAAACCAGGAATTTAGCCCGCGTACCGCAGACGAGCGCTGGCAC
This sequence comes from Klebsiella sp. HMSC25G12, assembly GCF_001807705.1. Taxonomy (NCBI): domain Bacteria; kingdom Pseudomonadati; phylum Pseudomonadota; class Gammaproteobacteria; order Enterobacterales; family Enterobacteriaceae; genus Klebsiella; species Klebsiella sp. HMSC25G12. Next base: position 114,570 of record NZ_KV789876.1, read on the forward strand.
GAAGCGTGGCGGGAGACCGGCCCAGAATAAAGCAATAAGCGTCGCGTTATCCCGGGCCGTTAGAAAGGGTGAAGAAGGGCTTAAGCGAGGTCGGCCATCAGCACCTTCGACCGGCGCTGATAGTTATACATCTGCTTTTTACTCTCTGGCAGCAGGTCGATATCCACCGGCGTGAAGCCGCGCTCCTGGAACCAGTGGATGCTGCGGGTGGTTAGCACGAACAGCTTGCTCAGCCCCATCTGTCTGGCCTGGGCGGCAATACGCTCCAGCAGCACCTCTCCCCGCGACGAGCTCCGGTAATCCGGATGCACCGCTACGCAGGCCATTTCGCCGATCTTCTCTTCCGGGAAAGGATAGAGGGCAGCGCAGGCGATAGTGGTGTTATCGCGCTGAATAATGGTGAATTTGTCGATCTCCATCTCCAGCTGCTCGCGGGAGCGGCGCACCAGGATACCCTGCTGCTCAAGCGGGCTTATCAGCTCAAGAATACCGCCGATATCGTTGATGGTCGCCCGGCGGATCTGCTCCGCGCTCTCCATGACGATCTGGGTGCCGATGCCGTCGCGTGAGAACAGCTCCTGCAGCAGCGCGCCATTTTCCTGATAGCTGATCAGGTGGCAGCGCCGCACGCCGCTGCGGCAGGCCTTCACGGCCCCGCGCAGGAAGCGCACGGTGCCGGAGTTATAATCTTCGTCCGCTTCCAGCTCTTCGACGCGGGCCTGCGCCTCATTAGGGAACAGTTCGGAGACGATTTCCCCGGCCTGGTTGTAAACCCCTTGCGACGAACAGAAGCCGATCATTTTCTCCGCCTTCAGCTTGATGGCCAGCTGGGTGGCGATCTCTTCCGAAGTCAGGTTAAAGCTCTCGCCGGTGACCGACACCGCGACCGGCCCCATCAGGACAATGGCGCCGCTGTCGAGCTGACGATGAATCGCCTCTTCGTCAATGCGGCGAATGCGTCCGCTGTGGCAATAATCGACGCCGTCATCGACGCCCAGCGGCTGGGCGATGATAAAGTTGCCGCTGACAACGTTGATATGGGCCCCCTGCAGCGGGGTGTTGTTGAGGCTCATCGACAGGCGGGCGGTGATCTCCAGCTGCAGCATCCCCGCCGCCTGCTTAACCAGCTCAAGCGTTTTAGCGTCAGTCACTCGCGTCTGCTTGTGATAGACCGGCTCGTGGTGGTGCTCGGCGAGGTTAGCGTCAATCTGCGGGCGGGCGCCATAGACCACGACCAGGCGAATGCCCAGGCTATGCAATAATCCTATGTCATTGACAATATTTGAGAAATTTTCATGCTCAATGGCTTCGCCGCCCAGCATGATGACAAACGTTTTTCCCCGATGGGCATTAATATAGGGAACAGAATGGCGGAATCCTTCTACCAGTTCAGTGCGACGTTCCTTCACCATGACAAACCCTCAATGCATGATTATTCGTAATTATTGTATTTTTATTCTGTTTTGCTGTTAAACGCAAGTGCCAATTTTAGGCTAAGCCACGAAAAACATGTGACCCGGCGCAGGGTGTCAATGAATGTTTACCCTTTTATAGATGACAGGTTATATGCCTTTCGTTAAAGTTTCTGGTCAATCTGTTTGTTTTGGGTACAAATGCGTTTTTATTGCTTGGGAGTGGCATGTCGGGAAACAACTCTGGATTAAGCCGTCGCCGTCTGCTGCAGGGCGCGGGCGCCATGTGGTTAATGAGCGTGAGCCCTGTGGGGCTGGCTGCCGATGCGCGGGTGGTCGCTGTTCGCGTCTGGCCAGCATCGACCTACACGCGCGTCACGGTAGAATCGAATCATGTGCTGAAATACCGGCAGTTTGCCCTCAGTAACCCGGAGCGGGTGGTGGTGGATCTGGAAGGGGTTAACCTGAACTCTGTGCTGAAGGGCATGGGGGGGCAGATCCGCGATGACGACCCCTTTATTCAGTCCGCCCGCGTGGGCCAGTTTGATCCGCAAACCGTGCGCATGGTTTTTGAGCTCAAGCAGAACGTTAAGCCGCAGCTGTTTGCCCTCGCGCCGGTGGCCGGCTTTAAAGAGCGTCTGGTGATGGATCTCTACCCCGCCAACGCCACCGATGTTCAGGATCCGCTGCTGGCGCTGCTCGAGGATTACAACAAAGGCGATCTGGAGCGTCAGGTGCCGCCGGCGCAAAGCGGACCGCAGCCGGGCAAAGCCGGGCGTGACCGGCCGATTGTCATTATGCTCGATCCCGGACACGGCGGCGAAGACTCCGGCGCCGTGGGGAAGTATCGCACCCGCGAGAAAGATGTGGTGCTGCAGATTGCCCGCCGCCTCCGGGCGCTGATCGACAAAGAAGGCAATATGAAGGCCTATATGACCCGCAACGAAGACGTGTTTATCCCGTTGAAGGTGCGTGTCGCCAAGGCGCAGAAGCAGCGCGCCGACCTGTTCGTGTCGATTCACGCCGACGCCTTTACCAGCCGCCAGCCCAGCGGTTCCTCAGTGTTTGCCCTCTCTACCAGGGGGGCCACCAGTACCGCGGCAAAATATCTCGCCCAGACGCAGAATGCCTCGGATCTGATCGGTGGGGTCAGCAAGAGCGGCGACCGCTATGTCGACCACACCATGTTCGATATGGTGCAGTCCCTGACCATCGCCGACAGCCTCAAATTTGGCAAGGCGGTGCTGGAGAAAATGGGCAATATCAATAACCTGCACAAGAATCGGGTAGAGCAGGCGGGCTTTGCGGTGCTGAAGGCGCCGGATATCCCCTCCATTCTGGTGGAGACGGCGTTTATCAGTAACGTGGAAGAAGAGCGGAAGCTGAAAACGGCCAAATTCCAGCAGGAGGTAGCCGAGTCGATCCTCGCCGGGATTAAAGCCTACTTCGCCGACGGCGCGACGCTGGCCCGTCGCGGATAACCACACAGGAAAGGGATATGGCCTTACTGAAAAGCGCCCATGGCGGTAACATCCGCGAGGCCGCCGCCCTGCTGGGTATTGCGCCCGGCGAGCTGCTGGATTTTAGCGCCAACATCAATCCGCTGGGGATGCCAGCTTCGCTCAGGCAGGCGATCGTCGACAACCCAGGCTGCGCCGAGCGCTACCCTGACGTTGAATATCAACAGCTGCATCAGGCGCTGGCTGCCCACCATCAGCTGCCGGCGGCGCATATCCTTGCCGGCAACGGCGAAACTGAATCGATCTTCACCCTCGTCCACGGCCTTAAGCCGCGGCGGGCGATGATCGTCATTCCTGGTTTCGCGGAGTACCGGCGGGCGCTGCAGACGGTGGACTGCGAGGTGGTGGAGTATGCCCTCCGGGAGTGCGATGGCTGGCAGCTGACTGACGCCATCCTCGATGCCCTGACTCCGGCGCTGGACTGCCTGTTTCTTTGCACCCCGAATAACCCCACCGGCCTGCTGCCGGAGCGGGGCCTGCTGGAAGCCATTGCGCAGCGCTGTCGGGCGCTGAACATCAGCCTGATCCTTGACGAGGCCTTCCTCGACTTTATCCCCGACCAGCCGGGATTTATTCCCCTGCTGGCGCAGCACCCGCACGTCTGGGTTCTGCGCTCGCTCACCAAATTTTATGCTATTCCGGGGCTGCGTCTCGGCTACCTGCTCAACGCTGACGCCCAGGCAGTGGCCCGGCTGCGCGAGCGACAAATGCCGTGGTCCATCAATGCCTATGCCGCCCTGGCCGGAGAGATCATCCTCCAGGACCGGGCGTATCAGCGAGCCACCTGGCAGTGGCTGCAGGAGGAGGGGGTGCGTTTCTGTTCACGACTGAAAGAGATTACCGGGCTGACCGTGTGGCCCGGGCGTGCTAACTACCTGTTCTTGCGCTGCGACAGGCAAGGGCTTGACCTGCAATACGCCCTGTTGCGCCAGCATGTGCTGATCCGCAGCTGCGCCAACTACCCGGGGTTGGATAGCCGTTATTTCCGGGTGGCGATCCGTAGCGCCAGCGAAAACGACCAGCTGCTGGCGGCGCTGCGCCGGGCGCTGGCCTGAGGCCTACTGCAGGGTGACGCCCCCGGGCACCATCGCCAGCAGATGCTGCTGCGGCCAGTGGGCGGCGATGTCGCTCTCTGCCAGCCGCCATTGCAGAAATTCGACGTCATGACGACGGCGGTCCAGCAGCAGGCCGACGACGCTGCCGCTGTGCGCTACATTAAGGCCATACAATCCTGCGCTTTCCACCAGTTGCAGTAGCGCGTCAAACCCCGGTTTGGGCAACAGCTGCTGGCTGGCGATGGCGCTGATGGTCGCCGCTTCGCCCAGCAGCTGTGGGCTGCCGCAATGGCAGGCCTGCTGTACTTTCTCCCACGCCAGCTGCAGCCGGGAGGCGTTAGCCAACAGACCCGCCTCGCGCGGCAGCTGGTGGTAGTCGGTGGTGCGCAGCGTCAGCGGGCTCTCCAGTACTAACAGGTCGAGCGCTGGCGGAGGGGGACAGGCGATTTGCGTGGCGGCGGTATTATGGTCGAACAGCGTCAGCTGGCGAAACAGGGTGCTGTCGGTAGGCTCCAGCGCGACGCACAGGCGCGCCAGCGTCGGCTCATCCAGTAGATGGCCCAGATGATGGGCGGTGGCGACGGCGGTGGCAGCGATATCGGCGGTGCTGCTGGCCATCCCTTTGGCCACCGGGATCGTTGAGTGCAGGGTGATGCGGATCTGCTGGCTCAGCGCTGGGGGGTAGCCCCAGTGGGCCAGCAGCTGGTCGACCATCGCCCGTGACAGCGGCCGCTCATCTTTTCGCGGCACCCCGGTCTCGACCTCGACGGTGCTGTACCAGTCCACCGGGCAGGAGACCAGTTTCTCGCTGCCGAGGATCCAGCCCTGGATAAGTTCTCCGCACGAGGCGGGACATTGTGCAACAGCCACGTTTTCACCTTTCCGCTTACCTTCGCCAGGGCGCATAGTGGCATGGCGACCCGCCGGTTACCATGATTCTCCGCAAGAGGAGGTACGTCGTTTAGGCCGACACCGCAAGCTCGCGCGCCTGCGGCAAGGCAAGACGCATGACGTCGCGGGCAATCATCAGCTCTTCATTGGTGTTGATCACCGCCACTTTGACCAGCGCATTATCCGCCTGAATAAAGGTCGCGCTCCGCTGGTTTTTCTCGTCGTCCAGTGCGAGGCCGAGAAAATGCAAATTGCGGCAGATCGTCGCCCGCGCCCGGGCGGAATGCTCGCCTATGCCGCCGGTAAAGATCAGCGCGTCCAGACCTCCCATCTGCATGATATAGCTGCCGATAGTCGCGCGAATGCGTTCGGCAAACAGCGACAGCGCCAGAGCCGCCCTTTCGTTGCCGGCGTCGGCTGCCTGTTCGACGTCGCGGTAATCAGAAGACACGCCGGAGACGCCCAGCAGCCCGGATTCATTATTCAGCAGCTGGCTGAGCTGCAGGGCGGATTTCCCCTCTTTCTCCACCAGCCAGGGAAGAATCGACGGATCGATATCGCCGCTGCGGGTGCCCATCATCACCCCGGACTGGGGAGTAAAGCCCATTGAGGTATTCACCGACTGCCCGCCTTTGATGGCGCAGACGCTACAGCCATTGCCCAGGTGGCAGCTCACTACCCGCAGGGCGCTCAGCGGTACGCCCAGCTTTTCCGCCAGCGCGCTGCTGACATAGTGATGGCTGGTGCCGTGAAAACCGTAGCGGCGAATGCCCAGCTCGGCGTAATAGCGCCAGGGCAGGGGATAGAGCCAGGCCTCCGGCGCCAGGGTCTGGTGAAAGGCGGTATCAAAGACCGCTACCGCCGGTACCGCCGGCAGCCGCTGGCGAAAGAGGCGAATGCCCAGCGCATTGACCGGGTTATGCAGCGGCGCCAGCTCCGCCAGGCGTTCGATCTCCCGCAGGGTGTCGTCGCAGACCAGCGCGGCGTCTTTGAAGCGTTCGCCGCCGTGGGCGACGCGGTGGCCAACGCCGTCTATCTCCTGCAGGCTGCTCAGGATCCCGCGGCCGGTCAGCGCCTCCAGCAGCAGGGTCACTGCCTCATGGTGATCGGCGATGGGCAGCGTCTCCTGCCATTTCTGTGCCGACGTTTTCAGCATGAAGCGAGCCTCGGGCAAGCCAATACGTTCGATCAGCCCCTGGCAGAGCAACGCTCCCTGCGGCATGTTAAGCAGCTGAAACTTCAGGGAGGAGCTGCCGGCGTTGATCGCCATGATTTTATAGGTCATTGATATTCCTCTGCGTTCAGGCAGGCGAGCAGGTCATCAAGCCCGTCGCCGGTTAACGCGCTGGTGATAAAGATATGTTCGGCGCCTGCCGCCTCGAGCCATGCCCGGACCTGTTGCAGACGGGGCGGGGCGGCTAAATCGGCTTTGGTGATCACCCCGATGACCGGGCGGTTCATCGGAGCGGTAAGCCCCGGAGAAAAGGGTGACCAGGGCGCATCGGCATTCAGTACCAGCGCGATGACATCGGCCTCGCAGGCGCTGGTGAGCAGTGCGCTGTACAGGCAGCGGTTTTCCAGATATTCCCCCGGGGTGTCGATGGCGGCCGGCGTCCAGACGATGGCCTGCGTTTTTTGATAACGCAGGGTTTCGCCACGCAATACCTGGGTCAGCGAGGTTTTGCCGCACTGGCTGGGTCCGATAAGCATCAGGCGTTTCATGGGCTCAGGTCCGGGTAATTGGACAGGCGGTGAAGCGCATCAGCTCACCAAGGGTGCGTGTGACCTGCCTGAGCGCGTACTCCACCGCGGAGACATCGCCGGTCAACACCACCGCGCCGGTGAAGCGATCGAGAAAGCCGATCTCCACCGCGCCAGACTTGGTGGCGATGTCGCAGGCGATGATTGACGCCTCACTGGGGGTAATGGTGAGAATGCCGATGGCGGAGACCGCGTCCGGCAGACCCAGCTTTTTGAACAGATCTTTGCCCGGATTGGCGATGAGATGCGCCAGAGTGACCTGTTTACCCGGGACATACTCCTGGATCATGCGTTCGGTAGGGGTTTGCGGTTCCATTATCCCTCCATCAGCTGTTGCCACAGCGCGTCGTGCGGTCGCGGGATCACTGCCCGGTAAACCAGTAATCCTTTCTCGCCTGCGCTGTCGCTGGCCACCGTGACGGCGTTGTCGACATCGGCGATATCACCCGCCACCACCATGTAACACTTGCCGCCGATACCAAACGCCATATGGATGCGCACCAGGGTGACGTTGGCCGCTTTCACCGCGCGGTCGGCGGCGCTGATGCACGCTGCCACGCTCCAGGTTTCGACGATCCCCGCCGCCTGCCGCTGCTCGACCACGTTGAGTCCGCTGATCGCCGGCAGTACGCTGGGGTGAATGTTGGCCAGCACCAGGCTGTCCACCAGCATCTCCCCGGCGCGCGCCGTGCCGGCGGCGATTGCCTGTTGCACGGCGCCGACGTCGCCGCCGAGCATCAGCAGGAATTTCCCGGGACAAAGGGTTCTGCAGAGCAGGAGCTGTACGTTCGCGCTTTTCAGCATGACGTCGCCCAGCTCCATTCCCCTGGCGATACTGGTCAGTTCTAAAATTCCGATAGCCTGGGTCATGATTAACCTCTTACAAGCGTAATGGCCTGCTCCGTGATGGCGGAGACCTGGCCGTCAATACTGGCGTGTACCGGCGCACCGAGGGCGTCGGCAGGGATGTCTGCCAGCAGCTGGCCGCGCGTTACTCGCTCTCCCGGCGCGACGCAGGGGACGGCGCTGATGCCGATATGCTGGCGCAGCGGCAGGGTGACGCAGCCCACCTCCGGCTCCACCGCCGTCAGCGGCGCCTCCTGATACCAGGGATCAAGCCCCAGTTTGCTGATGAGCCGGTTGACCGGCACCAGGCGGTGCTTCGCCATCTCGTCCGCCGGACGCAGCGGTCCTTCGTAGCGCAGATTTTTCGCTCTCAGCTCACGTTTCAGCAGACGGTTGATGCGCATAGGGGAAATCCCCACCGGGCAGGCGACGCTCTCGCAAACGTTGCACTCCGAGCAGGTCAGGGCGCTGAGCAGCAGCGACGGGGTGGCCGCCTGGCGATAGTTCACCGCCCGCACCAGCAGGTGGGGAGAAAGCTCATGGCCGATCAGGTGCCGGGGGCATAAATCTGTGCATAAACGGCACTGTTCGCAGACGGTGCGGGCGATGGCGAGCAGGGTGCGTTCATCCTGCCGCCGTCGCTGGATCAATGGATGGTTGCCCGGGAGCACCAGCAGGCCGCCGGTGGTTTTGGTGACCGGTGTCTCCAGGGAGGTCATAAGCGAGCCCATCATCGGACCGCCGTTGATAAAGCCCGGATCGTCAACCGTCGCGCCGCAGGCCAGATCCAACACCTCGCGCAACGACATGCCCAGCGGTACGGTCAGCGTCAGAGGACGGACGACGGCGCCGTTGACGGTCAACGTCCGGCGGGTCACCGGATAGCCCTGCTCCACGGCTCTGGCGATATTGAGTACCGTCTGAACGTTATTGACCACTACGCCGACGCTGACCGGCAGCGCGGCAGGCGGCACGCGACGACCCGTCGCCAGCCAGATAGTGAGCACCTCATCCCCGGCCGGATAGACATCAGGCAGAATATGCAGCCGGGCCCATTCCGGTAGTCGCGGGGTTAACGCCGCAATCGCCGGAGTATATTTCGCCTTCAGGGCAATGATCCCTTCCCGGGCGCCGGTGGCGGTCATTGCGTAACCCAGGCCGCGAATCAGCCGGTCAGCCTGCTGCGCCATCAGCTGTTGATCAACCTTCAGCATCGGTTCGCATTCAGCGGCGTTCACCAGCACGGTATCCACCCTGGCCTGCAGTTTGATGTGGGTCGGAAAGCCCGCCCCACCGGCGCCCACCACGCCGGCGGCCCGGACGCGCTCGCGGATCTCCGCCGCGTCCATGTCTGGTAGTGGCACTATCGCTTCACTCATTGCAGGCTCTCCAGCAGTTGCGCGATGGCCGCGCCATCGGCCGGACGCGGGTTGGTGCGCAGGGTGGCGTCGGCCAGCGCGGCCGGCACCATGGCGGGAATTCGCGATAAGAAAAGGGGATATTTTTCCTGCAAGGCGCCCTTGAGGGTGGGAATGGCGCACTGCTGTTTCAGTGTTTCCACCGCGGCAAGCAGCGCCTGGAGAGCCTCCTGTTCGCCAGCTTCCGGCGGGCAGAACCGGCAGGCCCTGGCCAGGCGCGCATAGCGCTTCGCCGCTCGCGGCTCGCCGGCGTTAAAGCGGATCACCACGGTCAGCAGCAGCGCGTTGGCCAGGCCATGGGGGAGGTGAAACTGGCCGCCAAGCTGATGGGCGATAGCATGATTGAGCCCAAGGCCAGCCTGGCTAAAGGCCATACCGGCGAGGGTTGAAGCATTGTGCATTTTGCTGCGGGTCGCAACGCAGTCGCCCTGGCGAACCGCAACGGGTAGGGCGCGAAACACCAGCCTGGCGGCCTTTTCCGCCAGCGCATCGGTAAAATCGGTGGCCTGCGGCGATACCCATGCCTCAAGGGCGTGGGTCAGGACGTCCAGTCCGGTATGGGCTGTGATGGTGGGCGGTACGCTGATCACCAGCGTTGGGTCGAGGATCGCCATGTCGGGACAGAGCGCCTCATGGAACAGCGGGTACTTGATCCCTTTTTCCGGGTCGCTGATGACGCAGGCGCTGGTCACTTCCGACCCGGTACCGCTGGTGGTGGGGATCGCCACGCAGGTGTCGACAGGCAGCCCGCCCTGCTGGCTGAACCAGACGATCGCCTTGGCGGCGTCCATCGCCGAGCCGCCGCCGAAGCCGATCACCACCTGCGGACGCAGGGCCTGCATCTGCGCTATCCCTTTCGCCACGGTGTGAATGGTCGGATCCGGTGTAATATCGCTGAACACGCTGACGCGGTTGCTGGCGGGCAGCGCGGCGCGCAGCCGCTCGAACAGCGGCGAACGCGCCAGGAAGCCGTCGCAGACGATCCAGATGTGCTGATGGCTAAAGCGCTGCAGCGCGGCCAGGCTCCCCGGGCCGCTGTAGAGGCGCGTTTGCAAAGAAAAGGTGTGCATGGCGCCCCCGGTTAGCGAATGGAAAAACCGTTGGTCAACACGCAGCGCCGCAGGCGGGCGAACGTCCGCGCGGAGGTGGTGCCTTCCCCGGTTGGCGTGGCGATGGTGAAGGTGGTAAACCCTTCGCCGCCGACGCCGATTCCCGCGTAAGACGGACCATTTTTGACAAAGATGGAGGTCTGCAGCGTGCGTGCCGCCAGATTGAGCCGCGAGACATTCTGCGAGTGCATAATGGCGGTGTGGTGCAGACCCTCCTCAACGCGCAGGGCCAGCGCCAGGGCGCTATCAAAATCGGCGACCCGGACGATCGGCAGCACCGGCATCAGTTGCTCGCAGGTCACCCAGGGGTCGTTCGCCTGCACCTCGGCTATCAGCAGGCGAGGGGGGCGGGAAGGGACGGCGAGACCGGCGGCCGCCAGCAGCGCAGCCGGACTTTTACCGACCAGTTTTTTATTCGCCGCGCCGTCGGGCAGGCAGACGGCGCGCAGGGTATCGGTCTCCTGCGGGCTCAACAGCAGCGCGTCAAAATCCTGCATCTGCTGGATCAGGCGGTCAGCGACGGAGGCGACGACGATCAGGCTTTTTTCGGCGATACAGGGCAGGTTGTAATCGAAGGCGGCGCCGCTGATGATATCTTCGGCGGCTTTGACGAGATCGGCCGTTTCATCAACGATGCACGGCGGATTGCCGGCGCCAGCGCCGATCACTTTTTTACCGCTTTTCATGCCCATCGCCACAATGCCAGGGCCGCCGGTGATAGCCAGAACGGCAATCAGCGGGTGGGCCATCATTTGCTGGGTGGCTTCAAAGGTCGGCTCGGCAACGGTCACCACCAGGTTACGGATCCCGCTGCAGCGGTAGGCGATCTCTTCGATCCTGGCGATAAGCGTTAACGAGACCTTTTTCGCGCCGGGATGGGGGCTGAAATAGACGCTGTTACCCGCCGCCAGCATGCTGATACTGTTGTTGATAATGGTTTCCGTTGGGTTGGTGCTGGGCGCCACGGCGCCAATAACCCCGAACGGTGAGTACTCAAACAGCACCATCCCGCCATCGCCGGTGAGGGCGCTGGTAGTGAGATCCTCAATGCCCGGTGTGTTCTCAAGGGCAGCTTTATTTTTCAGATATTTATCTTCTTTGTTGCCCATGCCGGTTTCCGTGGCGCTCTCCTCCGCCAGCGTCGCCAGCTCGGGGGCCAGCGTCTCCCGCAGCGCGCTGATAATGGCGCTGCGGGTTTTTAGCGGACACTGCTGATAGCGGAGAAAAGCCTGATGGGCGGCGTCGATGGCGCTGCCGACGTCGCGGAAAATGCCCTGCTGTTCCTGAGAAACGGGGGCGGGCGCGAGCTTTTCGCTGAGAATGGTGCGGATAAGGGTTTCCAGTTCTGCTGTATTCATTGATGTGTTCTCACGTTAATGGCCGCCATAGCAGCCTGTGCAATAGCCATATCCTGCTCGATGCTGCCGCCGCTAATCCCGAGGCCGGCTATTAGCTGGCCATCGCGCCACAGCGGATATCCACCGCCAAAGGTGACGACTTTGCCCTGCAGATGGCTCTCCAGACCGTACAGCGCAGCGCCTGGCTGTACGGTCGTCGCGAGCTCGTGGGTGGCGGTTTTCATGGCGACGGCGGTCCAGGCTTTTTTCGGCGCCAGCTCGCTGCTGACCAGCAGCGCATCGGGCATTCGCCAGGTCACGGTTTCGGTACCGTGTGCGTCAACGATGCTCACCACCACCGGCACCTGCAGCAGGCGGGCGTGTTCGATGGCCTGACGGGTAAGCTGATGCAGCTCGTGAAAGGAGAGCGACCCGGCCTGGGCTTTGGGCGCGTCGGGCGCAGGCGACCCGCTGGCGGCCAGGTAGCGGGCCGCGATCTCCGCCACGAGCCGGCGCTGGTGATCGGCATGATCCTCGCTGCGCGCCAGGGCATACAGACAGTCAGATAAGCGGTTCAGATAACGCAGCAGTATCTGACGGAGAGTGACCTCTGCCGCCAGCTCGACCAGCCGACGCTCCGCCCGACGGGCAACGGTGCGGGCCAGGTGCAGGCGACTGGCGGCTTCGCACCGTCCGGGCAACACAAACTGGTGCAGCGCCGGCACGCGGGCCATCTCGCGATCGATGGTCTGCTCCAGCAGGGCAATCTCTTCGCTGCTGATATAGCGCTTACCCGGTGATGGCTGTTCGCTGTCGCTGGCGAGCTCCGCGCTGAACCAGAAAATATGCTGCTGCAGGGCTTCGAGCAGGACGCGATGTTCCTCTTCAGCAACGGCGCAGACGCACAGGCTCAGCACCGCGTTCAGTTCATCCAGGGTACCGTAGGCTTCGACGCGCGGATGCGTCTTGCTGACCCGCTGGCCGGTAAAGAGTGATGTACTGCCGGCATCGCCGGTTCGGGTATAGATAGCCACAGGCGCCCCCTTAGCGTGAAAGTGAGTCAACAATGCCCACAACGGCAAGATCGATGGCCTCATTCGGGCCGCTAAAGACGTGGCGTGCGCTCGAGCCGCTGCAGAGCAGCACCAGTTCGCCGACGCCAGCGCCAACCGAATCTACCGCCACTTCATCGCCGCTCGCGGGCGGAAATGGATGTTCGTCGTCTGTGCTTACCCGGCGCACCAGCAGCAGTTTTTTGCCGTTCAGAGAGGGCGATTTTTGCGTCGAGACGACGGCGCCGGTCACGCGTGCCAGATGCATAGTTCACTCCTGCGTAATCAATTGAACATGCCGCGCGACGGCCGCTTCGCGGGCGAGGGCGGTGATAATGGGGCGGCGGCGCAGCACCAGATAACCTCCGTGGAGGCGGGCTACATCGGCGTAGGTGAGCACCGACGCGGCGTGAAGCCTGACGGGCTGGCCAGGCGGGTCGCTGAACGTCAGCGGCAAACGGGCGAGTTTTTTTACCGCCAGCGCGGGGAGCAGGGTGGGAAGCAGCGTTAGCTGTACCCGAACGCCCCAGGCCATCGCCTCATGCAACGCGCAACCGGCGGCCGTCAGCGCGCGCTGGCCGGTAAGCTGCTCCAGCAGCGGTAAATCCACCTGCACGATGCGCAGCGAAGCGTGCTGGCACAGCAGGCTGTGGATATCCGCTTCGCCGAGCTGGGCCACGCTGAGCGTGGCCGTACTCCGGGCGCGACGACGCAGACGGGCGGCGACCTCTTCGACGATACGCTGCAGCATCGCGTGGTTCATGGCTTCGTCACCAGCGTAGCCCAGGCCTGCGCAGCGTCAGCGCCTGCCGCATTGGCTTCGTCAGTATCGATGTGCATCTCAAGACGCATATCCGGGGCTACGCGGACCGCTACATTGTCGAAGATAAGCCGCCTGTCGCTGCCTTCGATCGCCACCGCGACGCTATCGCCATGGGCGACGCGCAGGATCAGGGCATCGAGCGGGGACATATGAATATGTCGTTGAGCGACGATCGTCCCGCTGCTCAGCTCCAGTTCGGCAAAGGGGCTTATCAGGCGGATCCCCGGCGTGTCCTGCAGATTGCCGGACATGCGCAGCGGCGCGGCGATACCGAGGGTCCGGGCGTCGGTGCGTGAGATTTCCACCTGACTGGTCTGGCGCAAAGGGCCGAGCAGGCGCACGTTATTTAATCGTCCTTTGGGGCCAACCAGAGTCACCGTCTGCTCTGCGGCATACTGCCCGGGCTGCAGCAGCGCTTTTTTCGGCTGGATGGGCTGAGCGGGAAAGAGCCTGGCATAGTCCTCCGCCGCTAAATGGATATGGCGACTGGAGATACCGATTGGGATGGGACGCTGGCGCATCTCATCCAGCACTTTGTTGACTGTTGAAGCCAGCTGTTGTTTATCCATTACGCGTCACCTCGTTTACCGGCGTGCAGGCACTGCGAGCGAGGTTCGCCTTTTTGCCGTGGACAGTGCGGGTCCAGGCACAGGTTGCAGGTCACCTGCTCCGCAGGGCGGGGGAGGGTGTCTGCGGGATCTCTGCGCTCATCCATTACGGTGGCGTTCTCCTCTTCCAGAGCAGCGTCAGGCGCTGGTGAAGGCGCTTCGACGCGGGCTGGCAGCAGGCCTGCGCCGGGCCTGGCGATAACCTTCTGCGCCACCAGCCCCTGCTGCCGGTCGGCGAGTTCGGCCCCGGTCATCACCGCCGCCTGGACAGAGGCCACATCACCGGCGATCTTCACCACCATCCAGCCGGAGCCGTTGGTCTTTTCCAGGGCGAGCAGCGTGATGGCGGCCGCTTTCGCCATGGCGTCGGCGCAGGTGATGGCCAGGGCCAGGCCGCTGACCTCAAGTAATCCCAGTGATTGCTTCACGCAGTGCTCCTTGTTTCAAGGTCAGACGGATTTCGGCAGAATGGCCTCGACATCGCTGTGCGGGCGTGGGATCACATGGCTGGACTTGACCTCGCCGACCACGCTGGCCGCCGCGCTCCCGGCGTCAACGGCGGCTTTGACCGCGCCGACGTCTCCGCGGACCATCACGGTAATCAGCCCGGAGCCAATTTTTTCGTAACCAATCAACTGCACGTTGGCGGATTTCACCATTGCATCAGCGGCTTCAATGGCGCCAACCAGGCCTTTCGTTTCAACCAGTCCTAGTGCGTTATTCATATTGTGTTCTCCTGTGGATTAAGCATTGCGATCCCGAAATGGGATCCCTTTGACGAGACGAGCCGCATTGTTGCCAGTGTTTCGCCGGGCCAGCCTGTCCTGGTGATACCTCAGCGAAAACAGCGGAGTTGATGCGGGTAAATTTTTGTAGTGCACGATGAGCTGTTCCCGGTCGCAGGCGATGCCCACCAGCAGCGGCGAACGCTGCGCCGCCTGCCAGGCGTGATGGACAAGATCGCCGCCGGTCCGCGGTTGCAGAACGAAAGGAATGCCTTCCTCTTCAATGCCCAGCAGGACATCGCGCCACTGTTCGCTGCATTCGTCAGTGACCGCAATGACGATGGCGGGGGTGACGAGGCTACTCTCCATGCGTACCTCCTTTTTGCCAGGCAAGGAGTAATCCGCTGGCGACCGCATTGCGCGGGCCTTCACTGCCGCGGATGTTGCCGCGCCCGGCAACCAGCCGGTAGTGCGCCAGCGCGTCGGTGACCAGCTGGGGGATCTCGAAATCGAGGGACGAGCCGCCCACCAGCACTACGAACGGGATGTCGCGAATGTTGCCGGTAGGGCTCACCTGGCGTAACGCCCGCAGGGCGTTGGTGACAAAGACGCGTGATTTGGCGCTACGGCGAATGGCGCGCACTTTCTCCAGCGGCAGATCGCCGGGCAGGGGAACCAGTTCATCCGGTTTCACCACGCAGACGCGGGCAAATACCGCCGGTGGTAAGGCCGACGGAAAAAACTGGACGCTGCCGTCTTCATGACGCAGATGAAACAGGCTTTCGACTTTCGCCAGCGGGTATTTTTTGATCTCTTCCGCCAGGTAGCGGTCCTCAAGCCCCAGCTCGCGGGCGATGATCATCGTGACCATATCGCCGGCGCCGGCCAGGTGAGTGGCGCTGATCTCTCCTTGCGCATTGATAATGGAGGCGTCGGTCGACCCGGCGCCCAGATCGAGGATCGCCAGCGGGCGCGTGGTGCCGGGAGTGGTGAGCGCCCCGAGAATGGCCGCTTCCGCCTCAGCGCCACCCACCTGAACCGCAATCTGCAGTTTGTGCTCAATTTCACGGGCGATCAGGGCCATCTGCAGGCGATCCGACTTGACCATCGAGGCGATACCCACCGCCTGCTCCAGCGAGAACTCCCCCGCCAGGCCACCGGTCACGCTGACCGGCACCGCCGTATCAACGGCCAGCAGATCCTGAATGCGGATCTCCTGAGCTGGCTTATTGGTAAGCTCAGCCATGGTCTGGCGCACATGCTCAAGCATGCCGCCGATATTGGTGCCCGCTTCTCCCGCGACGTTGTCCAGTTTGCCGCAGCCGTCAACCGCCTTCATGATGGCTTCCGCCCCGGCGGCCACATCAACCTGTACGCTGCGCCCCTGAGCGATGAGCAGCAGATTCCCCGCCGGAATAGTCCGTGCCTTGACGTCGCCGGAGGGGGTTTTCACCACTACGGCCGAACGATTGCCAATCAGCGCCCGCGCCATTGGCACGATATTTTTGGTCTCTTCGGCGTTGAGATTGAAAACGGTGGCAATACCATAGGGGTTGGAGAGCGTTTCGATAATCTTGCCGGGTAAAGCGACCTCGACCGCCGCCAGCATGCCAAGTGGAATACGGTCGATATGCTGAACTTCATCGATCACCGGCAGCGGTTGCTGTAGCCGGTTATTGACCAGCACGCCGTCATCCTGCTGCAAAATAATGCCGGAAATCTGATAGCCCGCTGCCGTCGCCGCATTGACCATCGCAGCGACATCGGCAAAGTCAAAGGCTGAGGAGACCACCAGAATATAGGGGGCGTCCGCAGCGCAGGACAGCAGCGCCTCCGGTGTGATGGTGATGCCGACCCCCAGTCCGACGCCGCCGGGTGTCTTCGGGTTGTGGCCGATCATGGTGGACTCGGTGATGATGGTTTCCGTGATGGTCTCCATCGCCACATCGCCAATGACCGGCGTGGCTTCGTTAATGCGAATAAGCGAGATATCGCTGACCTGAATGCCTGCCGCTTTTGCCGCCTGTGTTAGCGCCTCCTGAATACCGAACACATTACGTAATGTGCCTTTAATACCGGTGGTTTCAGCCAGCGCGCTGTGGCGGATGTTCAGCACACCTGCGTCATCGACCGTCGCCAGGGCGACCTCTGTCGATGAGTTGCCAATATCAATGCCAGCGATATAGCGCATGCTTGCCCCCTGTTAATCGTCGCCTTTCAGTTTCTTACGCTCGACGTACAGCCCGGCCGCTTCCCGAACAAAGGCGGCACAGATCCGGGCCTGGTAGCGATGCTCCAGGTCGTCAGCGATCGCCAGTAGCTCCGCCTGGGTGGAACGGTATGGGCGCAGGGCGTTGTAGATCTCAAGGATCCGGTCGTCGGGAACCGCGGTGAGCTCGGCGGCCCGCTCAAAGTTCATCGCCAGCCGATCGCGTCCGGCATCCTGGGCGATCGCCGCCTGCATCCGCAGCGTTTCCGGGGTAATGCGCATGTCCTGCGCCGTAACGCGATCGCTTAATACGTTCTCCAGCGTCAGGTCATCGAGCGTTTTATTGGTAGCGGTTTTGACCCACTCCGGATGGCGGGTGGCTAACGGGTAGTCGCTGACTTTAGGCTGGCGAGCGGTGTCGTTTGTCGATGCGGCTGGCGCGGGCGTTGCCCCGTCCTGTAGGCTGTTCATCCGGCTCAGCACGTCGCGTACCATGGATTCAATTGCGTCGGTATTCATCGGGATATCCTTTGTTAAAGCGCCATGCGCAGTTCCTGCGGGTTTTTGCCGGTCACTACGTATTTGGTCTCTTTAATGTGCAAAATGGCCGACTTCGCCTGGTATTTGGGACGAGCCATCTGATCGTTGAGCGTCGGCACTGGCTGTGGCGACTCGCGTTTGGCGTAGCGCGCGGCGTTTTTGCCAATCTGGCGGTAGGTTTCCAGGGTCAGCAGCGGCGCCTGCGGGAAGAGTTCCAGATTGGAAAGCGGCGGCAGGCCCCGCTGGTGGATGACGGTGGTGCCTTTCGACTGAATACCGATCGAGATGCCGGAGCCGCTCAGGCGGTTGCCTTCCACCGCCACGAAGGCGACGTCAGAAGATTTAAAGCAGCGGATCACCCGGGCTTTGATGCCTTCTTCCTCAATGCCGGCGATCACTTCGCGCAGGATATTTTTATGCGGAATGCCGACGATATTGGCGGTTTGCGCCAGGCCAAAGGCGGGCCCGACGGCAATGATGACTTCATCCTGCTGCGTGCCGGGTTTGGCTTCGCCGATTTCCGTCAGGAAGCTGTCGCTGGACACAGGCGCAACAGCGGCCGACGCGACGGAAGCGGCAGGCGCGCTAAAGGAGACCGGCTTATCTGCGCCTGATTTCATCTCCGACAGCACCTCTTCGATAATCTGGCGCAGCAGCGTTTCGTTAATTTCCATTTTTCACCCCTTAGCCAAGTTCATTGGGATCGAGCGCGCCCGGGATATTTTTAATCTCTTCCCAGCGCTCGCCTTGCAGGCGGTAGCCTGTTGCCGGACCGGCATAATCGTTCACGTCATTCACGGCCGAGAGCACCTGGCCTTCGCCGACGATGATGGCGGAGGTGTGCAGGTAGTCGCCGGTGAGCTTGGCTTTCTGAATATTGAGCATGTCCTGGGCGACATCGGGGAAGCCGCCTTTCGCCAGGGCTTTCACCACCTCCAGGCCGTTGCGGTTCTTGTTGATGATCTCCTGGGCAAACTTGATGTCCTCAACGATGTTGCGCTCAGGCATATCTTTTGAACCGTGGGCGTAAGTGGCGGCCTCCACCTCTTCATCCGTAATTGGCGGCAAACCCATGCCGGCAAATACCGCTTGCAGCGCGCGGGCGGCTTTATTACGAATGGCGATCACGTCCTCTTCACGCACCGGCCGCAGGCCGCCATCGACCTTCAGATCGCGCTGGATCACGTTGTAGTCGTCGAAGTCTTCGGCATCTTCGTTGGAACCGGCGAACATGTTGTCGTAGTTCGGCACCGCCGAGTAACCGGAGGAGATAAAGTCGGTGCCTGGCAGGAACTGCATCAGCAGGCGCGCGGTACGCCGCATATCCGAGTGGGTAAAGGTTTGATCGTTACTTGAGGCGCACTCCAGATCCAGCGCTGAGCAAATCAGGTTTTCCGCCAGTACGGCGCGGATACCCGACGGTACGGCGGACGGCACGCCGATACAGCTGACGGAGCCATTCTGCAGGCCTTGCACCCCGGCGGCTTTGGTGATGTAGATGCAGCGCGCTTCGAGATACAGCATCGATTTGCCTTCGGCATAACCCATCTGCACTTCAGAGCCGGAGCCGGAGGTAAAGCGCATTTTCAGGCCGCGCGAGGCGTAGGAGGAGGCGAGGAAGCCTTTCGACCATGGGGTGTCATCGCCATCGGTAAACACCGGTTCCGTACCGTAGACCGAAATGGTTTCGGCATAGCAGGTATGGCCCAGCATGCCCAGTTTCAGCTCGGTGGCTTCTTCCAGCGAACACTGGGTGAGGACGCCGGGGCGGCCCACCTGTGAACCGACCAGCAGGGCGATGGCGTTGAACGGCGCGTAGCGCGCCACGGCGACGGTGGTCTCCTGCTCGTCAAAGCCGCGCCATGCGCCTTCAGCGGCGTCGGCGGCAATCTGTACCGGGTTATCTTTGATATTGGTGACATGCGCCTGCTGGGATGGCGTGCGGCGGGCGCGCATTTTTTGCATCGCCATCATCATCTCGACCACGTTCATATGCGACACCACTTCGACGATTTTCGCCGGGGTCATCGCGGTAGTGAGCGGCACGATGTCGCTGCGTTTAACGTTCGGGTCGCAGAGCATATTGGCGAGCTTGACCGAATCCATGGCCATCACTTCTTCGGCACGTGCCAGATTAATACCGTAGCGCGCGATAAAGTGGTCAATCAGGTCGAACTGGTCAACCGGTTTGCCGTCGAGTTCGGTCACCGCGCCGTTGACGATGCGGATAGAGGGTTTGGGATCGTTAGGGCTTTCCATCGCGATAAAGCCCTCTTCGATCCACTCCTTAACGAAACCATCCTGATTCACAGGGCGTTTCGCCAGTGCTTCAAATCTTTTCGATCTCATGAATCAGCCTCGCGGGTATTAAATGTAGGAGGGGCGATCGTTTTTCGGTTCGGCGCCCAGCGTCCCCAGTACGGTTTTGCCGATCTCCCGGGCGGAGATCACCGCCTGGCGCACCGCGCCGGAGTCGCCGGAAATCACCAGGATGGCTTCGTTGCTGAAGCTGGTGCCGTGGGCCGGTGAGCTGTAAGCCACCACTTCGACGTTGGCTGATTTCAGCGCGGTATCGGCCATCAGCACGCCAACGGACGCCGGCGCGCCGACGATAATCCCGCAGGCGCGGCCCAGCGGAGCGCCGAAGGCTTTTTCCAGGGCGTAGCTGGCGCGCGCGGTATACTGCAGCTCGATATGACCCGCCTCGTTGCCGTAGACATCGCCGAAAGTACGGTCCAGCTCTTTCAGCGCGACCTCAATCCCGCGTTTGACGTCGGAAACATCGTTCCCGCCCAGCACAATCAGTGAGCCATGGCCTGCGCCGCCTTTGGTGTCGCGAGGAAGCTCAATGCTGACCACTTCGGTGTTGGTGGCTTTGACCGCTTCATCGGCGGCCATAATGTGCGGCCCGGCGCCGGTGCGAGCGCCGAGGATGCCGATAGAGCGATAGCGTTTTTCAAGCTTCATGGCTTCCAGCAATGCGGCATCCACGTTGGCGATGACCAGCCCGAGGGTGTCGCCAATGGCGGTCCCGACAAATTCCGTTAAGCTGCAGCTTTTCTCTGCCATAGCCGTTTCTCCTGTGGGATGGGGGGTATCGGGAAGCGCCTGCTGCTCTGGCGTCGCCACACGGGCTATGACTTGCGCCATGATCTGTTCAACCAGCTCATTGCTGCTCATTGGCTATTCCCCTTCGGTAAGATTTTTTCAACATCGGTATGGGGGCGGGGAATGACGTGTACGGCTTTCACCTCACCCACGTGGCGGGCTGCGGCGGCACCGGCGTCGGTGGCGGCTTTTACGGCTCCCACGTCGCCGCGCACGATGACGGTCACCAGGCCTGAACCGATCCTTTCGTAGCCCACTAATAAAACATTGGCCGACTTAACCATTGCGTCAGCGGCCTCTATGGCTGCGGTTAAGCCTTTGGTTTCTACCATTCCTAATGCTTCTTGTTGCATAAAGACCTCGCAGGGTATGTTCCAGTGAGGGAACTATATGGCGGGGCGGCGAAAAAGAATGGCTGAGTTGATAGTGTAGAGCGAAAAAATAGTGGTTTTTATATAATAATAAATAGTCATAATTTGTTTTATATTGTTGTTTTTATTGGTTTTTATTTTTGTTATTAATGTGATTATCTTGCGGATGCTGTTCCGTATTTACATTTTCAGGCGTGATTTTTTAAATTATTTTTGCTATGCGAGATTTTGCATGGTGTGATATTTGTTGGAAAATAAGCACTGCGCTTTTGCAATTTTTTATTATTGAGTTGGAAATAAAAATATCCCCTGAACGCCCGCCATTGCTGCATGAATTCGCGAGCAAATAGCAATAAATTGCTCTTCTTCAGCGACTTTACGCCGCCCGTTTTCCGCAGGATGCCAACACTTTGCTGCCGCCGGTTTCTATAGTGGGCCTCGCCGTACCCAAGGCGCCAGCGGATGGTTGGCTGGCCTGGACACGAACTTCGTCAAGAGGTGTCACAATGAATGGTTCTTTACGTGCGCAATGTATCGCCGAGTTTTTAGGCACCGGGCTGTTTCTGTTTTTTGGTATCTGCTGCCTGAGTGCTCTGAAGCTGGCTGGCGCCAGCCTGGGGCTGTGGGAGATCTGTATTATCTGGGGACTGGGTATTTCTCTGGCGGTGTACCTGACGGCCGGCATTTCGGGGGGGCATCTGAACCCCGCCGTCACCGTCGCCCTGTGGCTGTTTGCCTGCTTCCCGGGCAGAAAAGTGTTGCCCTATATCGTGGCCCAGGTCGCCGGCGCGTTTGGCGGCGCCGTGTTGGCCTGGATACTTTACAGCACCCTGTTTACACAATTTGAAACGGTACATCATATGGTGCGTGGCAGCCTGGAAAGCCTGCAGCTGGCCAGTATCTTCAGTACCTACCCGGCGCCTGAGCTCAGCATCTGGCATGCGGCGCTGGTGGAGGTGGTGATCACCTCGATGTTGATGGGGATGATCATGGCGCTCACCGATGATGGCAATGGCGTACCCAAGGGCCCGCTGGCGCCGCTGTTGATTGGCATTCTGGTAGCGGTGATCGGCGCCTCGACCGGGCCGCTTACCGGTTTTGCGATGAACCCGGCGCGCGATTTTGGCCCGAAATTATTTGCCTGGCTCGCCGGGTGGGGCGACATCGCGATGACTGGCGGAAGGGATATTCCCTATTTTATCGTGCCCATCATCGCGCCATTGCTGGGCGCCTGCCTCGGCGCCGCAATTTATCGTTTTCTCATCGCCAATAATCTTCCCTGCCATACCTGCGTTGAGGAGAAAAATACGCGTTAGCATCCAGTGAAAAATGTATTACTGAAATAGCAAAACTATTTCATGAACCGATATCACGAACCGCTCAAAAAGTCTCCCCGGGGTGGGAGACTTTTGTTATTGTCAATGCACTTTTTTATCGTCGACGGGATCTGATGCTAAAAAAGGGAAATATGAATAATATGTTTTATTTATAACAAAAAATTAACTGAGGGGTTTTATCATGATTTCTGCGAGTACCCTGAACTCAGAACTCATCAATAAAATCGCACAGGATTTTGCGCAAGCCACCAGTCTGGCGGTTGTGGTCGTCAATATTCACGGTGATGAGATTTCTGAACTGTTTAATTTCACGCCGTTTTGCCAACTCATGCGTCAGCACCCGGAGCACAGCGGACGCTGTCGCATGAGCGACCGCTGCGGCGGGCTGGAAGCCTCGAAAAATGACCAGCTGTGTATCTACCGCTGTCACGCGGGGTTAACTGATTTTTCCATCCCGCTGGTGATCGCCGGCCACCTCGTTGGCTTCGTGCTGTGCGGCCAGGTGCGTCTGAGCAATGATATTGAACTGGTTGATATTCTGAACGTGGATGACCGCTGGCAGGACGATCCGGCGCTGGTCCAGGCGTTTCGCGATGTGCCTGAGATGGACTATTCGCGGGTTATCGCTTCGGCGGATCTGCTGAAGCTGATCGTCGAGAATTGCCTGAAAAAACAGCTCAACTTTGTGGTTATCAAAGATAACCCGCCGCAGAACGACCCGGCGCAGGCCTGCCGGGCGGCCTCGCCGCACGATGGCAAAATGAAGAAGGCGCTGCGCTATATCGACGCGCATCTCTCCGATGAGCTGCGTCTGGAGGACGTGGCGGCGCACGTCTATCTCAGCCCGTACTACTTCAGCAAACTGTTTAAAAAGTATCAGGGGATCGGCTTTAACGCCTGGGTCAATCAGCAGCGGATGGCGAGCGCAAAAGAGCTGCTATGCCACAGCGACTGGAGCATTGCCAGCATCGCGCGGAATTTAGGTTTTTCGCAAACCAGCTATTTTTGCAAAGTGTTTCGCCAGACCTATCAGGTAACGCCGCAGGCATTTCGTCAGCAAATTAATGCCGGATCACAAACTGAGTCTTTTTAAATGACAATATTTTGCTATTGCCGATTTTTGATATCCCGGAGTATCTTCATCATTATAAAATGAAAAAAACGACAGTAGAGCAATAAATTGTCATAGCGCAACAAAATAGTGATATTCGAGGGATAAACTACACCAGTTTTTATTTTTGTGATGGGATAGAGTGTCCGTTAATACGAGACTGATGAATATCACAACACCGCTTCACCTCGCGGACGTCATTTTGCAGGCGATGAGGCGGTAAAAGTAAGCTTGAAACATTAACCGCGGATGCATGGCGCATCGGCGAATACAACCGACAGGTTCGACACCAGTTTGGTGTCAGGGAAGGGGGTGTAAATCCCCCGCAGCCCCCGCTGCTGTGATGCTGACGACCCCGCAAAAACCACTGATCGAAAGATTGGGAAGGGCGGGCGAGAACGAGGCTAAGCCAGAAGACCTGCCTGCCGGTAACTGACCAACAACTTCGGTGGGAAGTGGGTGGCTTAGCGGTGCGTGGTCGCAGGACCAGGCATGCGCGCAGCTATACCCCGACCACCTGAACAGGACAGGGTATGGCAACCAGGCGTGCGTTTATTCTTGCGGGTACCGGCAGCGGTTGTGGCAAAACCACCGTTACGCTTGGCCTGCTCAGCTTGCTCCAACAGCGCGGTTTGCGGGTGCAACCCTGTAAAGTGGGGCCAGACTACCTGGACACCGCCTGGCACACCGCCATCAGCGGCATCGCCTCCCGCAATCTCGACAGCTTTATGCTTCCCGCCCCGATACTCAACGCGCTGTTTGCCGAACAACTGCAGCAGGCCGACATCGCGGTTATCGAAGGGGTGATGGGCCTGTATGACGGCTACGGCATCGACCCCAACTACTGCAGCAGCGCGGCCATGGCCAAACAGCTTGGCTGCCCGGTGATTTTGCTGGTGGATGGCAAAGCGGTGTCGACTTCCGTCGCCGCCACGGTGATGGGCTTTCAACACTTTGATCCGGCCCTCAACATCGCTGGCGTTATCGTCAATCGGGTTAACAGCGACGCGCACTTCCAGCTGCTGAAAAGCGCCATTGAGCGCTACTGTCAGGTGCCAGTGCTCGGCTATGTGCCGCGCGTGGAAGGCGTGGCGCTGCCCGAACGGCATCTGGGGCTGGTGACCGCCCGCGAGTCGGTGGTCAATCAGCAGGCATGGCGGGATTTTGCCAGCCTGCTGGGGCGCACCCTCGACATAGACCGGCTACTGGCCCTCAGCGAACTGGCCGCCATGCCGGCCGGCGAGTGGGGGGAACAGCTTGCCGCCGACGCCGGCGAAGGACTGACGCTGGCCCTCGCCGACGATGAGGCCTTCAATTTTTATTACCCCGATAACCTGGCGCTGCTGGCGCGCTGCGGCGTGAAGATGGTGCGCTTTAGCCCGCTGCGCGATCGCCAGCTGCCGGCCTGCCAGATGATCTGGCTCGGCGGCGGCTACCCGGAGCTGCATGCGGCCGGGCTGTCCGCCAACCATGAGATGCTGGCGCAGCTTCGCGCGGCGCACCGGCGCGGGGTGGCGATCTACGCCGAGTGCGGCGGCCTGATGTATCTGGGCACGACCCTGGAAGTCACCGGCGGCGAGCGCTACGCCATGGTGGATATTATTCCTGGACACAGCCGAATGGGGACGCGTCTGACCCGGTTCGGCTACTGCGAAGCGCAGGCGCAGCAGCAGACGCTGCTGGCCGCTCCTGGCGAGTGGCTGCGCGGCCATGAATTTCATTACTCCGATTTTTCGCCCGCCACCCCTGCCGTACTGGCCTGCCGTAAACAGCGAGACGGTAAGACGCTCCAGCAGTGGCCGGGAGGATGGCAGTCCGGCAGCGCCTTTGCCAGCTATCTCCATGTCCACTTTGCCCAGCGCCCCACCATGCTCAACCACTGGCTGCGAGCGGCAAGGAGGGCGCAATGACTCTTCTCGCCTGGTGTGTGGCCTGGATACTTGATGTGCTCATTGGCGATCCGCCGCACTGGCCGCATCCGGTGCGCTGGATAGGTCGCCTGATCACCGTCAGCCAGCGTGTGGTGCGGCGCGTCTGCCATAGCGACCGGGCGCTGCGCATCGGCGGCGGGGTAATGTGGCTGGTGGTGACCGGCCTGACATGGGGCGTGGCCTGGGGCGCACTGGCGCTGGCGCACAGGCTCCATCCCTGGCTGGGATGGCTGGTGGAGGTGTGGATGATCTTCACCGTGCTGGCGGGACGCTGTCTGGCACAGTCGGCGATGGCGGTGGCCCGGCCGCTGCAGGCCGGGGATCTCGCCGAAAGCCGGCATAAGCTCTCCTGGATTGTCGGGCGCGATACCTCTCAGCTCCAGCCAGCGCAGATCAACCGTGCGGTGGTGGAGACCGTGGCGGAAAACACGGTGGATGGCATTATCGCGCCGCTCTTTTTCCTGCTGCTGGGCGGCGCGCCGCTGGCCATGGCCTATAAAGCGGTCAACACCCTCGATTCCATGGTCGGCTATAAACACGAAAAATACCGGGCGATCGGCATGGTCAGCGCCCGTCTTGATGATGTAGCCAACTTCCTTCCCGCCCGGCTGAGCTGGCTGCTGCTCAGCCTTGCCGCAGTGCTATGCCGGGAAGATGGCGCCCGGGCGCTGCGTACGGGCTGGCGCGATCGTTATCAGCACAGCAGTCCTAACTGCGCCTGGCCGGAAGCGACCGTCGCCGGCGCGCTGGGGATCCGCCTTGGCGGCCCGAACGATTACTTCGGCCAGCGCGTTGAAAAGCCCTGGATAGGCGACGCCGTCCGCGACATCGCGGTGGACGATATTTCCCGAACCATTCGATTAATGTGGGTGGCGTCAAGCCTGGCGCTGGCGCTATTTATCGGCGTGCGCTACTGGCTGGTCGGCGCGGCCTGAGGAGAACCTGATGCAGTACATCCAACAACCGCAGGCGATCGAGGCGAAAAGCTTCGACATCATCAGCGAGATCATCGCCGAAACGCGACCGGACTACCGTTTCGCCAGCCCGCTGCACGAGGCGATTATCAAGCGGGTGATCCACACCACCGCTGACTTCGACTGGCTGGATATTCTGTGGTTTTCTCCGGATGCCCTGATCGCGCTGAGCGAGGCGTTGAGCCGGCCCTGCACGCTGTATACCGATACCACCATGGCGTTGTCCGGGATCAACAAAACCCTGCTGGCCCGCTTTGGCGGCGAATGCCGCTGCTATATCAGCGACCCACGGGTGGTGCGCGAGGCGCAAAGCCGGGGGATGACCCGCTCGATGGCGGCGGTGGATATTGCGGTGCAGGAGCCCGGGGAGAAAGTGTTCGTCTTCGGCAATGCGCCAACCGCACTGTTTCGCCTGCTGGAACATCGCGAGACGGCCATCGGCGGCGTGGTGGGGGTGCCGGTCGGGTTCGTCGGCGCCGCGGAGTCGAAAGCGGCGCTCAGCGAGAGCGGCCTGCCGGCCATCGCCGCGCTCGGCCGCAAGGGGGGAAGCAACGTGGCGGCAGCGATTGTGAACGCTCTGCTTTACCACCTGCGGGAGGCGCAATGAGCGATCAGACCTTTGACGCCCCGGTGTGGCATCACGGCAAAGCGCTGCGCAAGGGCTACACCACCGGCTCCTGCGCCACGGCGGCGGCAAAAGTGGCGGCGCTGATGGTGATGCGCCAGCATCTGATCCACCAGGTCTCGATCGTCACCCCCTCCGGCGTCACCCTGTGCCTGAACGTCGAGTCTCCGCACGTCGAAGGGCAGCAGGCGGTCGCCGCGATCCGTAAAGACGGCGGCGATGATGTCGACGCCACCCACGGCATGCTGATTTTTGCCCGGGTGACCCTCAATGACAGCGGAGAGATTAGCCTGCAGGGCGGCGAGGGCATCGGCACGGTGACCCGCAAAGGGATCGGTCTGCCGACAGGCAGCCCGGCGATAAACCGTACTCCGCGGCACACCATCGAGACCGCCGTTCGCGAAGCGATTGGCCCTTCCCGTGGCGCGCAGGTGGAGATCTTTGCCCCGGAAGGTGTACTTCGCGCGCAAAAAACCTATAACGCGCGGCTGGGGATCCTCGGCGGCATCTCGATTATCGGCACCACCGGGATCGTCACCCCGATGTCGGAAGAGAGCTGGAAGCGCTCGCTCTCCCTCGAGCTGGAGATAAAACGCGCCGCCGGGCTGGAGCGCGTGGTGCTGGTGCCGGGCAACCACGGCGAGCGCTTTGTCCGCGAGCAGATGGGCATCGACCCGCAGGTGGTGGTCACCATGAGCAACTTCGTCGGCTACATGATTGAAGAGGCGGTCCGGCTTGGTTTCCGCCAGATTGTGCTCATCGGCCACCCCGGCAAACTGATCAAAATCGCCGCCGGGATCTTTCATACCCACAGCCATATCGCCGATGCGCGGATGGAAACCCTCGTCGCCCATCTGGCGCTGCTTGGCGCGCCGCTGCCGCTGCTGACGCTGGTCAGCGAGTGCGACACCACCGAAGCGGCAATGGAGCATATCGACGCCTGGGGATACCAGCGCCTCTATAACCATCTGGCTGAGCGTATCTGCCAGCGCGTTCTTGAGATGCTGCGCTTCACTCAGCAACCGCCTGCCTGCGACGCGGTTCTGTTTTCTTTTGATAACCAGGTGCTGGGCAGCAGCCGTCCGCTGGCGGCGATTGCCCGGGAGCTGGCATGTTGACGGTCGTGGGGATGGGCCCGGCGGGGCTGCAGTGGCTGACCCCGGCCGCGCGCGAGGCGATCGCCGCCGCCGAGGCGCTGGTGGGCGGCAGCCGCCATCTCCGGCAGTTTCCCGCCTTCGCCGGCGAGCGCTTTGCGCTGGGGGCTGATATGCCGGCGCTGCTGGCGTGGATCGAGGCCCGCGCCGGGCGCCGCGTCGTGGTGCTGGCCTCCGGCGATCCGCTGTTCTATGGCATTGGCACCCGGCTGATTGCCCACTTTGGCCGGGAACGGGTGCAGGTGATCCCCGGCATCAGCGCGGTGCAGTACCTCTGCGCCCGGGCGGGCATCGACATGAACGACATGTGGCTGACCAGCAGCCATGGCCGGGCGGTGAGCTTCGATGCGCTGGCCGCCCACCGGAAAGTCGCCATGGTGACCGACGGCCGCTGTGGTCCGCGGGAGATTGCCGCCCAGCTGACGGCCCGCGGCAAAGGCCACCGCTGGATGGTGATCGGCGAAAATCTGGCGATGGAAAACGAGCGGATCCACTGGCTGCCGGTCAGCGCCGTGGAGGACGAATATGAGATGAATGCGGTGGTGATCCTCGATGAAAGATGAGCTGTTTTTGCGCGGCGCCCAGGTGCCGATGACCAAAGAGGCCGTGCGCGCGCTGGCGCTGGCGAAGCTGGAGCTGCACCGGGCGCGCCACCTGATTGATATCGGCGCGGGCACCGGCAGCGTCAGCATTGAGGCCGCCCTGCAGAACCCGGTGCTGCGGGTGACGGCGATTGAGCGTCAGGCCGACGCGCTGCGCCTGCTGGCGGACAACCGGCAGCGCTTTGGCTGCGACAATATCGCTATCGTGGCGGGCGTTGCGCCGCTGGCGGTCGCCGACAAAGCCGACGCGATCTTTATGGGCGGCAGCGGCGGCCACCTGACGGCGCTGATCGACTGGTCGCTGGCGCAGCTGCATCCTGGCGGCCGGCTGGTGATGACTTTTATTTTGCAGGAAAACCTTCATAGCGCCCTGGGGCACCTGCAGCAGTGCCGCATTCGCGAGGTGGACTGTCAGCAGCTGGCGGTCTCCACTCTGGCCACGCTGGGCAGCGGCCACTATTTCAAACCCCATAATCCCGTTTTTGTCATCGCCTGTCAGAAGGAAGAAAACCATGGCTGAGACTTTTGATCCCCATTGCGTGTGGTTCGTCGGCGCCGGTCCTGGCGATCGCGAACTGATTACTCTCAAAGGCTACCGTCTGCTGCAGCAGGCGCAGGTGGTGATCTACGCCGGGTCGCTGATCAACACCGAGCTGCTGGCCTACTGTCCGCCACAGGCGGAGTGCCACGACAGCGCCGCGCTGCATCTGGAGCAGATCCTCGACCTGATGGAGGCGGGGGTGAAGGCGGGAAAAACGGTGGTGCGTCTGCAGACGGGCGATGTTTCGCTGTACGGCTCGGTGCGCGAGCAGGGCGAAGAGTTGACCCGCCGCGGGATCCGCTGGCAGGTGGTGCCGGGCGTCAGCGCTTTCCTCGGCGCGGCGGCCGAGCTGGGGGTGGAGTACACGGTGCCTGAGGTATCGCAAAGTCTGATTATTACCCGTCTGGAAGGGCGCACGCCGGTTCCTGCGCGCGAACAGCTGGAGGCCTTTGCCAGCCATCAAACCTCGATGGCGATTTACCTGTCGGTGCAACGTATTCACCGGGTGGCGGAGCGGCTGGTGGAGGGCGGCTACCCCGCGACCACCCCGGTCGCGGTGATTTACAAGGCCACCTGGCCGGAAAGCCAGACCGTCCGCGGTACCCTCGCGGACATCGGCGACAAAGTACGCGACGCCGGGATCCGCAAAACGGCGCTGATCCTGGTCGGTCCCTTCCTCGGCGATGAGTATCACTACTCAAAACTGTACGCAGCGGATTTTAGCCATGAATACCGTAAAGCCTGAATCCATTGCCCTGTTTTGCCTGACGCCCGGCGGCGTGCGGCTGGCAAAACGGCTGGCGGCCATGCTGCCGCTCACCTGCTACACCAGCGAAGCGCTGCAGGAAGAGGGGTTTATCCCCTTCAACGGCGGCTTTGCCAGCGCAGCCCGCGAGGCATTCAGCAGTTTCTCGGCGCTGATTTTTATCGGCGCCACCGGGATTGCCGTGCGGGTGCTGGCCCCGCTGGTGAATGACAAGTTCAGCGACCCGGCGGTGGTGGTGATTGATGAGCGCGCCCGGCACGTCATCAGCCTGCTCTCCGGCCATGCCGGGGGGGCGAATGCGCTGACCCGCTATCTGGCCGGGATGCTCGACGCCGACCCGGTGATCACCACCGCCACCGATGTCAACGAGCTGGCCGCCCTCGACACGTTGGCCTTCCAGCTGAACGCCCGGATGACCGATTTTCGCGCGGCGGTGAAAACCGTCAACCAGATGCTGGTGAGCGGCAAGCGGGTGGGGCTGTGGTGCGACGCTGAATTTACCGAGGCGCTAAGCCGGTGCGACCAACGCGGCTTTATCCCGGTAAGCGACCTGGCGCGCTTGCCGGCGCTCGACGCGCTGATCTGCGTCACCCTGCGCCGGTCGCTGCTGCCGCTGCTGGTACCTCACTGGAAGCTGGTGCCCCAGCGGGTGGTGGCGGGCATCGGCTGTCGGCGCGACACCCCCTGTTCCTTGCTCTGTACGTTGCTGGATCGCCAGCTTGCCGCTCAGCGTCTTGACCCGCTGGCGCTGAAAGCGATCGGCAGCGTGAGCCTGAAGGCAAACGAGCCGGGGTTGCGCCAGTTGGCTCACCGCTGCCGGGTGCCGTTCGAAACCTTCAGCGCCGAGGCGCTGCGCGAGCACGAGCACCGCTTTCCGGCCTCGTCTTTTGTCCGGGAGACGGTCGGCGTCGGCAGCGTCTCCGGTCCGGTGGCCTGGCTGCTGAGTCAGGGAAACCTGTCCGGCGAAACCCTGCGCGAGCAGGGCGTGACCATTACTTTGGGAGTAACACACTGATGTTAAGCGTAATCGGAATTGGCCCTGGCTCGCAGGCGATGATGACCATGGAAGCCGTGGAGGCCCTGCAGGCGGCAGAGATTGTGGTGGGCTACAAGACCTACACCCACCTGGTAAAAGCCTTTACCGGTGACAAGCAGGTGATCAAAACCGGCATGTGCAAAGAGATTGAACGCTGCCAGGCCGCCATTGAGCTGGCGCAGGCCGGGAACAACGTTGCGCTGATCAGCAGCGGCGACGCCGGCATCTACGGCATGGCGGGGCTGGTGCTGGAGCTGGTCAATAAGCAGCAGCTGGACATTGAGGTCCGTCTGATCCCAGGGATGACGGCGAGTATCGCCGCCGCCTCGCTGCTCGGCGCGCCGCTGATGCATGATTTCTGCCATATCAGCCTCAGCGATCTGCTGACGCCGTGGCCGGTGATTGAAAAACGCATTGTCGCCGCAGGGGAAGCAGACTTCGTTATCTGTTTTTACAACCCCCGCAGCCGCGGCCGCGAAGGGCATCTGGCGCGCGCCTTTGCGTTGCTGGCGGCCAGCAAAAGCCCGGACACGCCGGTCGGCGTAGTCAAATCCGCCGGGCGCAAAAAGCAGGAGAAATGGCTGACCACCCTCGGAGAGATGGATTTTGCCCCGGTGGATATGACCAGTCTGGTCATCGTCGGCAACAAAGCGACTTACATCGACAACGGTCTGATGATCACCCCGCGAGGCTACGCGCTGTGAACCACGGCGACGTGCTGGTTATCGGGGGCACCAGCGATGCGCGGGCGATCTGCCAGCAGCTGGACGCCGCCGGCGTGCGCTACACCCTGTCGGTGGCGACCCCCACCGGCGAGCGGCTGGCCGGCGATATCCGCGGGCGGATACGCTGCGGGCGCATGGAGTGGCAGCAGATGGCGGAGTGGCTCAGGGCGCAGCGCACCCGCTGGGTGATTGACGCCTCTCACCCCTACGCCGAAGTGGTCAGCCAGAATATTGTGCGCGCCTGCGCCAGCGTCGGGGTCCTGCTCAGCCGCTATCAAAGGCCGGAGCAGCTGAGCGATCTGCGCCATCCGCTACTTCACGTGGTCGGCGATCTGAACGAGGCCTGCGCGGTGGCTCGTCGCCTCGGGGAGCGGATCCTGCTGACCACCGGCAGCAAAGATCTGGCGGCCTGGCGGGCGGGACTGGCGGAGAAAACGCTGCTCGCCCGGGTGCTGCCGGTGCCGGAGGTGGTTCAGCACTGTAGCGATCTGGGGTTTGGCGTCGGGGAAATCTTTGCCCTCTGCGGGCCGTTCAGCGCCGAATTTAACGCCGCCTTTTATCGCCAGTGCCGGGCTGATGTTGTGGTCACGAAAGCCTCGGGCGCGGAAGGGGGCTATCAGGAAAAAGTACAACCCTGTCTTGATGCGGGGATCCCCTGCATCGTCATTACCCGCCCGGCGCCGCTGGTGAAGGGCGATGAATTACTGGAAAGCCAGGCCGATTTCGCTACGCGGCTGACGCGCTGGCTGTCGGCGACTTGAGGAACAGGATATGAAAAAAGCACTTCTGGTGGTGAGCTTCGGCACCAGCTATCACGACACCCGCGAGAAGAACATTACCGCCTGCGAGCGCGATCTTGCCGCCAGCTGTCCGGATCGCACGCTGTTCCGCGCCTTCACCTCGGGGATGATTATTCGCAAACTGCGGCAGCGCGACGGTATCCATATCGATACCCCGCTGCAGGCCCTGCAAAAGCTGGCTGAGCAGGGGTACCAGGATGTGGCGATCCAGTCCCTGCACATTATCAACGGCGACGAGTACGAGAAGATCGTTCGCGAAGTGCAGAGCCTGCGCCCGCGCTTTCAGCGCCTGACGCTGGGCGTGCCGCTGCTGAGCGGTCATGGCGATTATGTTCAGCTGATGCAGGCCCTGCGCCAGCAGATGCCGCCGCTGGCGGCGACGGAGCGAGTGGTGTTTATGGGGCACGGCGCCAGCCACCACGCCTTCGCGGCCTACGCTTGTCTGGATCATATGATGGCGGTGCAGGGTTTTCCGGCGCGGGTGGGGGCGGTGGAAAGCTATCCCGAAGTGGACATCGTCATTAACGAACTCTCCCGCCAGGGCGTGACCGGCGTGCATCTGATGCCCCTGATGCTGGTGGCCGGCGATCATGCCATTAATGATATGGCCTCCGACGAAGACGATTCGTGGAAAACCCGCTTTAATGCCGCCGGTATTCCTGCCACGCCGTGGCTGAACGGGTTAGGGGAAAATCCGGCGGTGCGGGCAATGTTTGTTGCCCATCTGCAGCAGGCGCTGAATAACGCGATGGAGAAAGCAGCATGAGCGGCAAACTCTACGCCCTGAGCACCGGGCCGGGGGCGGCCGATCTGATCACCGTGCGTGCGGCGCGGATCCTCGGCCAGCTGGATGTGCTGTATGCGCCAGCCGGCCGCAAAGGCGGCGACAGCCTCGCGCTCTCCATCGTGCGCGAGTACCTTGGCGCACACACGGAGGTCCGCTGCTGCCATTTTCCGATGAGCGCCGACAGCGCGGAAAAAGAGGCGGTGTGGAACGACGTTGCCGCGGCGCTGGCCCAGGAGGTGGCGGCGGGCAGGCAGGTCGGATTTATCACCCTCGGCGACGCCATGTTGTTCAGCACCTGGGTCTTTCTGCTGCAGCGGATTGGCTGCCCGGACTGGCTGGAGATTGTCCCTGGCGTTACCTCCTTCGCCGCCATTGCCGCGCGGGCGAAAACCCCGCTGGCTATGGAGCAGCAGTCGCTGGCGGTGATCTCCTGTACCGCGCCGGAAACGGACATTGCCGCGGCGCTGCGCCAGCATGACAGTCTGGTGCTGATGAAAGTCTACGGCCGCTTCGCCCGCATTAAGGCGCTGCTGGCGCAGGCGGGGCTGCTGGATGCGGCGCTGATGATGTCAGAGGCCACCCTGCCGGGCGAGCAGTGCTGGCGCCGTCTGCGCGAGGTCAGCGATGACCAGCCGCTGCCCTATTTCTCGACCATCCTGGTTAACAAACAGTGGGAGGAGGCGTAATGAATCAGGTGAAATCGCTGAAGCAGCTTTCGTACGGGGGGCTGGCAGCGGCTGTTCTGCTGATCATCGTCCCGCAGGAGGCGTTCGCCATGCATATCATGGAGGGTTTTTTACCGCCGATGTGGGCGCTGGCGTGGTGGCTGCTGTTTTTACCCTGCCTGTGGTACGGCCTGGTGCGCCTGCGGCGTATCGTCCAGGAGGAGAGCAATCAGAAGGTGCTCCTGGCCCTGTGCGGGGCGTTTATTTTTGTTCTTTCGGCGCTGAAGATCCCGTCGGTGACCGGCAGTTGCTCGCACCCGACCGGCGTTGGTCTGGCGGTGATCCTCTTCGGGCCGGGCGTGGTGGCGGTGCTGGGGGCGATCGTTCTGCTGTTCCAGGCGCTGCTGCTGGCGCATGGCGGCCTGACCACCCTTGGCGCTAACGGGATGTCGATGGCGGTGATCGGCCCGATGGTCGGCTATCTGGTGTGGAAGCTGGCCTGCCGGGCGGGGATCCGTCGCGATGTCGGGGTCTTTCTCTGCGCCATGCTGGCGGATCTGATGACCTATTTTGTCACCTCCGTCCAGCTCGGGGTGGCCTTTCCCGATCCGGCCACCGGGGCAGGTGGATCGATCCTGAAGTTTATGGGGATCTTCTGCCTGACGCAGATCCCGATCGCCATCGCGGAAGGATTGCTTACCGTGATGATCTACGATCAACTGACCAAACGGCGGCTGATCGCCGCGGAGGGACATTAATATGAAAAAGCCCCTGATCTTGTTGGCAATGGTGGTTGCCCTGATGATCCTGCCCTTTTTTATTAATCATGGCGGTGAGTTTGGCGGTTCGGACGGCGAAGCGGAGAGCCAGATCCAGGTGGTGGCGCCGGATTATCAACCCTGGTTCCAGCCGCTGTACGAACCGGCGAGCGGCGAGATTGAGAGCCTGCTGTTTACCCTGCAGGGCTCGCTGGGCGCGGCGGTGATTTTTTACATTCTCGGCTATGCGAGGGGCAGGCAGCGCCGTGATGACCGGGTTTGACCGACTCAGCTACCAGAGCCGCTGGTTGCACGTGGCGCCAGAGCGTAAGTTTCTGCTCTGGCTGCTGCTGATGGTGCTGGCCTTTACGCTGCCGGCGTGGGGCCAGGCGCTGACGCTGGCGCTGACCGCCGCGCTGACCTGCTGGCTGCTGCGGGTCTCATTCTGGCGCTGGTGCCGCTGGATGGCGCTACCCTTTGGCTTTTTGCTGGTCGGCGTGCTGACCATTGTGTTCAGCGTCAGCCGCGACCCGCAGATGCTGTTAGCCAGCATCCGGCTGGGCGCTTTCTCTATAGGAGTGTCCACTCCGGGGCTGGTCGTGGCCGGGGAGACCTTCTGGCGCAGCCTGGCAGCGATGGCGGCCACGCTCTGGCTGGTGCTTAATCTGCCTTTCCCACAGCTGATTATCTTGCTCAAGCGCGGTCGCGTACCGCGACTGTTGACGGAGCAGATCCTGCTGACCTGGCGCTTCATTTTTATTCTGTTGGACGAGGCGATGGCGATTCACCGCGCGCAAACTTTGCGTTTTGGCTATGGTAGCGTGCCGCAGGGCTATCGCTCGCTGGCGATGCTGGTGGGACTGCTGTTCACTCGCGTCCTCCTGCGCTATCAGCAGATGAGCACCGCGCTGGATATCAAATTGTACCAGGGTGATTTTCACCTCTAAGGATAAGTATGCTTGCCACAACCGATCTCTGGTTTCGCTATCAGGATGAGCCGGTACTCAAAGGGCTGACGCTGGATTTTTCCCGCCACGCGGTGACCGGCCTGGTGGGGGCCAACGGCTGCGGAAAGTCGACGCTGTTTATGAACCTGAGCGGCCTGCTGCGCCCGCAGCAGGGGGCGGTGCTGTGGCAGGGAGAGGCGCTGAATTACAGCAAGCGCGGTCTGCTGGCGTTGCGCCAGCAGGTGGCGACGGTGTTTCAGGATCCGGACCAGCAGATCTTCTATACCGATATCGACAGCGATATCGCTTTTAGTCTGCGCAACCTCGGGGTGGCGGAAGAGGAGATCGCCCGCCGGGTGGATGAAGCGTTGACCCTCGTCGATGCCCAGGGGTTTCGCCAGCAGCCGATCCAGTGCCTCAGCCATGGGCAGAAAAAACGGGTGGCGATCGCCGGGGCGCTGGTGCTGCAGGCCCGCTACCTGCTGCTTGACGAGCCCACCGCGGGCCTCGATCCCCGGGGGCGGGCGCAGATGATCGCCATCATCCGGCGCATTGTCGGGCAGGGGCGGCGCGTGGTGATCTCCAGCCACGATATCGATCTGATCTATGAGGTGAGCGACGCCGTTTACGTTCTGCGTCACGGCGAAGTGCTGGCCGCGGGGGATCCCGGCGAGGTATTTGCCTGCGCGGCGATCATGGCCCAGGCGGGATTGACGCAGCCGTGGCTGGTGAAACTTCATAGCGAACTGGGATTGCCGCTGTGTAAAACCGAAGCGGAGTTTTTTCAGCGGATGCACAACAACGCGATAGGCGCGATAAAGGAGGCGTCATGACGCTGGCAGTGATGTTACAGGGCACGGCTTCCGACGTGGGGAAAAGCGTACTGGTGGCGGGACTGTGCCGCATTTTTCATCAGGATGGGCTGCGTACCGCGCCGTTTAAATCACAGAATATGGCGTTGAACTCCGGCATTACGCCGGATGGCAAAGAGATGGGCCGGGCGCAGATTTTCCAGGCCGAAGCGGCAGGGATCGCGCCGGATGTCCGCATGAACCCGATTTTGCTCAAGCCCACCAGCGACCGTCAGGCGCAGGTGGTCCTGATGGGGCAGGTGGCGACCAGCATGGACGCGGTGAGCTATCACCAGTACAAGCCGCGCCTGCGCGAGCAGATCCTCGCGGTCTACCAGAGCCTGGCCGGAGAGTATGAGGCGCTGGTGCTGGAAGGGGCCGGCAGTCCGGCGGAGATTAACCTGCGCGACCGCGATATCGTCAATATGGGCATGGCCGAGATGGCGCAATGTCCGGTGATCCTGGTGGCCGATATCGACCGCGGCGGGGTGTTTGCCGCGATTTACGGTACGCTGGCGCTACTGCAGCCTCAGGAGCGGGCGCGGGTGAAAGGGGTGATTATCAATAAATTCCGCGGCGATGTGGCGCTCCTGCGCTCCGGGATAGAGCAGATCGAGGCGTTGACCGGGGTGCCGGTGTTGGGCGTTATGCCGTGGCTTGACGTGGATCTCGAGGATGAGGACGGCGTCGCGCTGCAGGCCGGGAAATACCATCGCACCGACCGGCGCGACATCGACATCGCCGTGGTTCACCTGCCGCATATCGCCAATTTTACCGACTTTAACGCCCTGGCGGCGCAGCCAGACGTCCGGGTGCGCTATGTCCGCGACCCGCAGGCGCTGGCCGACGCCGACCTGGTCATTCTCCCGGGCAGTAAAAATACCCTCGGCGATCTGTGCTGGCTGCGCGAGAGCGGCATGGCGCATGCAGTCGAGCAGGCCCGGCAGCGCAAGGTGCCGCTGTTGGGGATCTGCGGCGGCTATCAGATGCTCGGCGAAACCATTATCGATGAGGTGGAGTCTGGCCTTGGCACCCAGCCCGGACTGGGGGTGTTGAAGACCGTGACCCACTTCGCCCAGCACAAAACCACCACCCAGGTGCAGGCGACCCTGGGAACTAACCTCCCGGAATGGTTAGCCGACGCGGCAGGTCTGCGCGTCAGTGGCTACGAAATTCATATGGGCGAGACGCGCCGCGAGGCAGGCTGCCCGCCGCTGCTGCAACTGCATAAAGCGGGACAGTCAGTAGAGGACGGGGCGATAAGCGACGACGGCCTGGCATTCGGCACCTATCTCCATGGCCTGTTCGACAGCGATGCCTTTACCCGGGCGCTGCTCAACGGCCTGCGCCAGCGCAAAGGGCTGGCGCCGCTGGATAGCGCCCTGGAGTATGCCCGCTATAAAACCCGGCAGTTTGATCGGCTGGCGGACGCCATGCGCGAACATATCGCCATCGATAAAATTTACGCCATCATGCGCCAACATCAGGAGCCCCTATGCTGACTCTGGTTACCGGCGGCGCGCGCAGCGGCAAAAGCCGCCATGCCGAGGCGCTGATTGCCGATGCGCCGCAGGTGTTATATATCGCCACCTCGCAAATCTTTGACGACGAGATGGCCGCAAGGATCCAGCACCATCGCGACGGCAGGCCCGCCCACTGGCGCACCGCCGAGCGCTGGCAGCAGCTTGATGAACTGATCACCCCGGATATCGCCCCAGCGGAGGCGATTCTGCTGGAGTGTATCACCACCATGGTCACCAACCTGCTGTTCGCGCTCGGCGGCGACAGCGACCCCGACGGCTGGGATTACGCCGCCATGGAGCGGGCTATTGATGACGAAATTGGTGTGCTGATTGCCGCCTGTCAGCGCTGCCCGGCGCACGTCGTGCTGGTGACCAACGAGGTGGGGATGGGCATTGTGCCGGAGAACCGCCTGGCGCGGCATTTTCGCGATATCGCCGGGCGGGTCAATCAGCGCCTGGCGGCCGCGGCGGATGCGGTCTGGCTGGTGGTCTCCGGCATCGGCGTCAAAATCAAATAACTCAATCGCTGGCTGACCGGGCCAGCCCTGGCAGGGATTCTGTATGGAAAATTTAAACACGGTTCTGCGGGCGATCCCCGCGCCGGACGCTGACGCCATGGTGCGGGCACAACACCATATCGACGGCTTGCTTAAGCCCCCCGGCAGCCTCGGCCGTCTGGAGGCGCTGGCGGTTCAGCTGGCGGGAATGCCCGGCCTGGGCGGCCAGCCGCAGGTGGCGAAAAAGGCGCTGCTGGTGATGTGCGCCGACCATGGGGTGTGGGACGAAGGGGTGGCGATTTCGCCGAAAGCGGTCACCGCCATCCAGGCAGCCAATATGACCCGCGGCACCACCGGCGTCTGCGTGCTCGCCGCCCAGGCCGGGGCGCAAGTGCATGTGATTGATGTCGGTATCGATAGCGAACCGCTCCCCGGGATGGTGAATATGCGGGTGGCGCGGGGCTGCGGCAATATTGCCCGCGGCCCGGCGATGAGCCGTGAGCAGGGGCAGGAATTGCTGCTGGAGGTGATGCGCTACACCCGCGCGCTGGCCCAGGAGGGCGTTACTCTGTTTGGTGTCGGCGAGCTGGGGATGGCCAATACCACGCCGGCGGCGGCGATCGTCAGCGTTCTGACCGGCAGCGATGCGCAGGAGGTGGTCGGGATTGGCGCCAATCTGCCGTTGGCGAAGGTTGGCAACAAGGTGGAGGTGGTGCGGCGGGCTATCGCCGTCAATCAGCCCGACCCGCAGGATGGCCTCGATGTGCTGAGCAAAGTCGGTGGTTTCGATCTGCTGGGGATGGCGGGGGTGATGCTGGGGGCGGCGGCCTGTGGGCTGCCGGTGGTGCTGGATGGCTTTCTTTCCTACGCCGCAGCGCTGGCGGCGTGCCAGATAGCGCCGGAGGTAAAACCGTATCTGATCCCGTCCCACTATTCGGCGGAGAAGGGGGCGCGTATCGCGCTGGCGCACCTGGGCCTCGAACCGTATCTCAATATGGGCATGCGTCTGGGAGAAGGCAGCGGCGCGGCGCTGGCGATGCCGATCGTCGAGGCAGCCTGCGCGATGTACCATCGCATGGGCATGCTGGCGGCAAGCAATATTGTGTTACCGAAGGGGTAAGCCGGCGAGGGGGCGGCAATGGCCGTTCCCGTTTTCGGCAGAGGTTTGCCGGCGGCAGAAACAAAAAAACACCCTTGAGGGTGTTTATGATGTTGGTTGCGGGGGCCGGATTTGAACCGACGACCTTCGGGTTATGAGCCCGACGAGCTACCAGGCTGCTCCACCCCGCGTCCGTGGAAGCGCACTATACTCCGCTAGCGAGATGATGCAACCTTTTTTCGACCAAATCGACATTTTTGTAAGAATTGGCTTATAAAACGCCACGTTGTGGTGTTTTTTTACACAAATCTGTGCCATCGATGAGATCGCGCATTTCAATAGCCCCGGCGCTTTGTTATCTTCAACACGCACTAAGGCTTCGCAGCAAAAGATGAGACACCATGAAAGGACGTTGGGCAAAATATGTAGCGACGGGGGCAATGCTGGCTATGCTCGCCGCCTGTTCCTCAAAACCGACCGACCGCGGTCAGCAATATAGCGATGGCAAGTTCACCCAGCCGTTTTCACTGGTAAACCAGCCGGATGCCGTCGGGGCGCCGATCAACGCTGGCGACTTCTCCGAGCAGGTTAATCAAATTCGTAACGCCTCGCCGCGCCTCTATAATAGCCAGAGCAACGTCTATAACGCGCTGCAGGAGTGGCTGCGCGCCGGCGGCGACACCCGCACGCTGCGCCAGTTCGGCATCGACGCCTGGCAGATGCAGGGCACCGACAACTATGGCAACGTCCAGTTTACCGGCTATTACACGCCGGTAGTGCAGGCGCGCCACACCCGTCAGGGCGAATTCCAGTACCCCATTTACCGGATGCCGCCGAAACGCGGTAAGCTGCCGTCCCGCGCCAGCATCTATGCCGGCGCGCTGAGCGATAACTATGTGCTGGCGTACAGCAATTCGCTGATGGATAACTTCATCATGGACGTGCAGGGCAGCGGCTATATCGACTTTGGCGATGGTTCGCCGCTCAACTTCTTTAGCTATGCCGGGAAAAACGGCTGGCCCTATCGCAGCATCGGCAAAGTGCTGATCGACCGCGGGGAAGTGAAGAAAGAAGATATGTCGATGCAGGCGATCCGCGAGTGGGGTGAAAAGCACAGCGAAGCGGAAGTGCGCGAGCTGCTGGAGCAGAACCCGTCGTTCGTGTTCTTTAAACCGCAGTCTTTCGCGCCGGTGAAAGGGGCCAGCGCTGTGCCGCTGATCGGCCGCGCCTCGGTGGCCTCTGACCGGTCGATTATTCCGCCGGGAACCACCTTGCTGGCCGAGGTGCCTCTGCTGGATAATAACGGCAAGTTTAACGGCCAGTACGAACTGCGCCTGATGGTCGCTCTCGACGTCGGCGGGGCCATCAAAGGCCAGCATTTCGACATCTATCAGGGCATTGGGCCTGACGCAGGCCACCGTGCCGGCTGGTATAACCACTATGGCCGCGTATGGGTGCTGAAAAACGCCCCGGGCGCGGGGAATGTTTTTAGCGGCTAACTCCCCTGGCCATGCCTGTTGACCAGGGCGCCCGGATGACGCCGTTTACGGCGGCCTCCGGGCGCTGTCATTTTGTTCTGAGGTTCTATGTCTGTTGTTATCAGCGATGCCTGGCGCCAGCGTTTTGGCGGTACGGCACGTTTATATGGTGAAAAAGCGCTGCAATGTTTTGCCGAGGCCCACGTCTGCGTGGTCGGGATCGGCGGGGTCGGTTCCTGGGCGGCGGAAGCGCTGGCGCGAACCGGCATCGGGGCGATCACCCTTATCGATATGGACGATGTCTGCGTCACCAACACCAATCGTCAGATCCACGCCCTGAGCGGCAACGTCGGGCTGGCGAAAGCGGAAGTGATGGCAGAGCGTATTCGTCTCATCAACCCGGAGTGTCGGGTGACGGTGGTGGATGATTTCGTGACCCCGGAAAACGTGGCGGAATATCTTGGCGTCGGCTTTAGCTATGTTATCGACGCGATCGATAGCGTCCGGCCGAAAGCGGCGCTTATCGCCTGGTGTCGCCGCTACAAAGTGCCGCTGGTCACCACCGGCGGGGCGGGCGGTCAGATTGACCCAACGCAGATCCAGGTCGCTGACCTGGCGAAGACCATCCAGGATCCGCTGGCGGCTAAACTGCGCGAGCGGCTGAAAAGCCAGTTTGGGGTGGTGAAAAACAGCAAAGGCAAGCTCGGCGTGGACTGCGTCTTCTCTACGGAAGCGCTGGTCTACCCGCAAGCGGACGGCAGCGTCTGCGCGATGAAGAGCACGGCGGAAGGGCCGAAACGGATGGACTGCGCTTCCGGCTTTGGCGCGGCCACCATGGTGACCGCGACCTTTGGCTTCGTCGCGGTATCGCATGCTCTGAAGAAGATGCTGGCGAAGGCGGAGCGGCAGACGACGTAAATCCCGGGCCGCGGCGCAGGCGCCTTACCCGGTCTACAGGACAATTCCCCGGAGGCGGCGCTGCGCACCTGTCCGGGCGACAAAACTGCATGAGCCCGTAGCCCGGGCAAGGCGCGTCAAGCGCCGCCCCCGGGATGAGCTTAAACCTCAACCTCGCGGGCGGCGGCGAGCACCGCCTCGCTGAGGGCGCTGAGGCCCTGGCTGCGCGAGGCGCTGAGCTGGCCGCGTAGCCCCAGCTCGTCGAACAGCGCCAGCGGATCCTGCGCCAGGATCCCGGCGCGGGTTTTTCCTTCCACGGCGGTCAACAGCACCGCCAGCAGACCGCGCACAATCCGGCCTTCGCTGTCGCCAAAGAAGTGCAGCCTGCCCTCGGCATCCTCCTCATAGCCCAGCCAGACGCGGTTTTCACACCCGGCAATCTCCCGGGCCTGCGCTTTGCGCTCATCGGTCAGCGTCGGCAGCTTTTTGCCCAATAAAATCAGCTGACGATATTTATCCTCCCACTGGTTCAGCGGGGCGAAGGTCTGGCGCAGCGTGGCGTCGGTAATGGTTGTGCCGAAGGGGTGCAGAGTTGTCATTAATCCACCAGAATTTCCAGAGCGCGATCCACCGCGTGGACCAGCGCCGCAACATCGTCTTGGGTATTGTAGGGGGCGAAAGAGGCCCGCAGCGTGCCGCTGACCCCTAAGGCCGCCAGCAGCGGTTGGGCGCAGTGTTGCCCGGCGCGCAGAGCAATGCCGGACTCCGCCAGCAGCGTCACCAGATCGCTGTGATGAACACCGTCGAACTCAAAGGCCAGCAGGCTTGATTGCTGGCAGCGGAAAGAGCGGAAGCCCGGCCGTTTCGCCAGCGCCTCTTCCGCCAGGCTCGCCAGACTGCGGCTCCAGTTTTCCGCCTGGCCGATATCGCTCTGCGCCAGCCACTCCAGGGCGGCGCTAAGACCGATAACCCCGGCGACATTCGGCGTGCCGGCCTCGAGACCATAAGGGGCCGGCTGCGGCGTAAAGCCGTCAAAGCTGACCTCGGCGATCATTTTCCCGCCGCCGAGCCAGGGCGACATCGCCGCCAGCAGCTCGCTTTTGCCGTACAGGGCGCCGATCCCGGTCGGGCCATACAGCTTATGGCCGGAAAAGGCGTAAAAATCGATATCCAGCGCCTGCACGTCAGCGGGGAAATGCACCGCGCCCTGGGCGCCATCGACCATCACTACCATCCCGGCGGCGTGAGCAAGGCGGATAGCCTGCGCCAGGTCCGGGCAGCCGCCGGTGACGTTGGACATCTGGCCGATGGCCAGCACCCGGCTGCGCGGGGTGATGAGCGCGCTGAGGCTGGCGATATCCGGCAGGCGGTCGGCGCCAAGCGGCAGTTTGACCACTCTGGCGCCGGTCTGCCCGGCCACCATCAGCCAGGGCACGAGGTTGGCATGATGCTCGGCTTCGCTAACGATAATTTCATCGCCAGGCTGCAGTCGCGGCCGGACGTAGCTCTGCGCCACCATATTGATGGCCTCGGTGGTTCCCCGCGTCCAGACGATATCTTTGCCGGACGGGGCGTTAAGCCACGCCGCGACGCGTTCGCGGGCCGCCTCATAGCGCTCGGTCAGCCGCTGGGCGGCGGCGAACTGGCTGCGATGGACGTTGCCGGCGCTCAGGCGATAAAACTGGTCGCTGGCGTCGATCACCGCCTGCGGTTTGAGCGCGGTCGCCGCGCTGTCGAGATAGACGCCGGCATCGGCCAGAGCCGGAAACTGCGCGCGAAAGTGCGCCGGGTTGAATGCGTTCATGGAATTCCTCGTATCAATCCCGCGATCGTCGCGCAATTTGCCGGGCGTGACAAGGCCTCTGCGCCCTGTGGAATTGTCCGAATGTGACTTCAGGTGGGTCAAAGAGGGTTATGCTGAAAAGTGTTGGGTTTGTGTTTTAACCTATTACTTAACGAGTCACGAATAGTATAAATAGCCGTAAGGAGAGAAAAATGAAAATGACTAAGGCCGCTGCGATTATCTCTGCCTGTATGCTGACTTTAGGCCTGAGCGCCTGTTCCTCTAACTATGTGATGCATACCAATGATGGGCGAACCATCGTTACCGACGGGAAACCGCAAACCGATAATGATACTGGCATGATCTCGTATAAGGACGCGTGGGGCAACAAACAGCAGATCAATCGCTCTGACGTGAAACAGCTGGGTGAGCTGGACGAGTAAGGCAGTAAAAAGGCAAAAAAAAGCACCGCGCGTTGCGGTGCTACATTAAATCACTATGGACAGACAGGGTAAATGTACAGGAAGTGAAAAGGGGTAGCTTTGCTACCAGGGTCTGCAAAGACAGACCAATTGCAAACACAACAACACAACATCACAACCGTAAGCCAAAAGCTTGATGGAACACGCATTCCAAAAAAAGCTTCTCGTTCCGGCTCAGGAAGTGCCGCCACTATAGGTATTTGCTGGTAGAACCTCAACGGACAATTTATAATGGCTCAGATAAAAAAAACTAATAGGTTAATCATTGTTTCCTATTTGTTAAATTGAGTTAACGTCTAAGCCAGAATAACCATGTCGAAGCGATTACCACCTCTGAATGCATTACGTGTTTTTGATGCAGCCGCACGTCATCTCAGCTTCACTCGGGCAGCCGATGAGCTTTTTGTGACGCAGGCCGCAGTCAGCCATCAAATCAAGTCTCTCGAGGATTTTCTGGGCCTTAAGCTGTTCCGGCGGCGCAATCGTTCGCTGCTGTTAACGGAAGAAGGGCAGAGCTATTTTCAGGATATTAAAGAGATTTTTTCGCAACTGACGGAAGCGACGCGTAAACTGCAGGCGCGCAGCGCCAAAGGGGCATTAACGGTCAGTTTATTGCCAAGTTTTGCCATCCAGTGGCTGGTGCC
This sequence comes from Klebsiella sp. HMSC25G12, assembly GCF_001807705.1. Taxonomy (NCBI): domain Bacteria; kingdom Pseudomonadati; phylum Pseudomonadota; class Gammaproteobacteria; order Enterobacterales; family Enterobacteriaceae; genus Klebsiella; species Klebsiella sp. HMSC25G12. Next base: position 159,368 of record NZ_KV789876.1, read on the forward strand.
GAGACTGACAAGCTTTAACTCAGCTTATCCGGGAATCGACGTCAGGATCCAGGCGGTGGACCGCCAGGAGGATAAGCTGGCGGACGATGTCGATGTGGCGATTTTTTACGGCCGCGGCAACTGGCCGGGCCTGCGTGTGGAAAAATTGTACGCCGAGTATCTGCTGCCGGTCTGTTCCCCGCTCTTGCTCACCGGCGACAAAGCATTGAAAACGCCTGCCGATCTGGCGCAACATACGCTGCTTCACGATGCGTCCCGCCGCGACTGGCAAACTTATACCCGCCAGCTTGGTCTAAGCCATATTAATGTGCAACAGGGGCCGATTTTCAGCCATAGCGCGATGGTGCTGCAGGCGGCCATTCACGGGCAGGGTGTGGCGCTGGCCAACAACGTGATGGCGCAGTCCGAAATTGAAGCCGGTCGTCTGGTGTGTCCGTTTAATGATGTTCTGGTCAGTAAGAATGCGTTTTACCTTGTTTGCCATGACAGTCAGGCAGAACTGGGTAAAATAGCCGCTTTCCGGCAATGGATCCTGGCGAAAGCGGCAAGTGAGCAAGAAAAATTCCGCTTTCGTTATGAACAATAAATACTTGTAGGGTAAAAACATGACCAGCCGTTTTATGCTGATATTCGCCGCGATTAGCGGCTTTATCTTTGTGGCTCTGGGTGCCTTTGGCGCGCATGTATTAAGTCAATCGCTCGGCGCGGCGGAGATGGCCTGGATCCATACCGGCCTGGAGTATCAGGCCTTCCATACCCTGGCGATTTTTGGTCTGGCGGTGGCGATGCAGCGTCGGATCAGTATCTGGTTCTACTGGAGCAGCGTGTTTCTGGCGTTAGGGACCGTGCTGTTCAGCGGCAGCCTCTATTGTCTGGCGCTGTCTCATTTACGTCTGTGGGCGTTCGTGACCCCGGTGGGCGGCGTAAGCTTCCTCGCCGGTTGGGTTTTAATGTTAATTGGTGCAATTCGTCTGAAACGTAAGGGCGTTGTTCATGAATAAGGTTGTCCTCTATTGTCGCCCTGGGTTTGAGAAAGAGTGCGCAGCAGAAATTACCGATAAGGCCGCCCGCCTTGAGGTGTTTGGTTTTGCCCGGGTCAAAGAAGACTCTGGTTATGTGATTTTTGAAGGTTATCAGCAAGACGACGGTGAGAAGCTGGTACGCGATCTGCCGTTCAGCTCGCTGATCTTCGCCCGCCAGATGTTCGTGGTCGGCGAACTGCTGCGCGACCTGCCGCCGGAGGATCGCATTACCCCGATCGTCGGCATGCTGCAGGGCGTGGTGGAGAAGGGTGGCGAGCTGCGTGTGGAAGTGGCGGATACCAACGAAAGCAAAGAGCTGATGAAGTTCTGCCGCAAGTTCACGGTGCCGTTACGCGCGGCGCTGCGCGAGGCGGGCGTGCTGACCAACTATGAAACGCCAAAGCGACCGGTGGTGCATGTGTTCTTTATCGCCCCCGGCTGCTGCTATACCGGCTACTCGTACAGCAACAACAACTCACCGTTCTATATGGGCATTCCGCGGCTGAAGTTTCCGTCCGATGCCCCGAGCCGTTCCACCCTCAAGCTGGAAGAGGCGTTCCACGTCTTTATTCCGGCAGACGAGTGGGACGAGCGCCTGGCGAACGGCATGTATGCCGTCGATCTCGGCGCCTGCCCGGGCGGCTGGACCTATCAGCTGGTGAAGCGCAACATGTGGGTCTCTTCGGTCGATAACGGTCCGATGGCCCAGAGCCTGATGGATACCGGCCAGGTGACCTGGCTGCGCGAAGATGGCTTCCGCTATCGTCCGAACCGCAACAACATCTCGTGGATGGTCTGCGATATGGTGGAGAAACCGGCGAAGGTGGCGGCGCTGATGGCGCAGTGGCTGGTCAACGGCTGGTGCCGGGAGACCATCTTCAACCTCAAGCTGCCGATGAAAAAGCGCTATGAAGAGGTGTCGCAGAATCTGGCCTATATTCAGGCCCAGCTGGACGAGCACGGCATCAACGCCCAGATCCAGGCGCGTCAGCTGTATCACGATCGTGAAGAGGTGACCGTTCACGTGCGTCGCCTGTGGGCCGCCGTCGGCGGACGTCGCGACGAGCGTTAATCCTTCCCCCTCAGGCCGGAGACGCGTGCGCGTCCTCCGGCCTTCCCCTTAAGGCTGCGGCGCATCCGACACAATATGCGTCACGTCATCCAGATGACCAATTCTCGCCTCGCCGGAACGGTTGAACTTGCTTTTGTCGATCAGCAGTAGCGACTGCGCCGCGCGCTTAAGCAGGATCGATTTAAAGTCGGCATTGAACGCATTGGAGTCCCATAGCGCGCCCTGCGGGTCGATGCCTTCGCAGGAAAAAATAAACAGATCGATCTCCAGCGATTTCAGCTGGGAAATCAGCGCCGGGTTCACGTAGCAGCCATATTTCCGCTGCAGAGTGCCGCCGGAGCAGGTGAGCGTGATTTGGTCGCGTTTGGCCAGCTCCTGGCAGATGGGCTGGCTGTTGGTAAAGACGTGCAGCGGGCGGTCCGGCAGCTGGCGGGCGAGATACCAGCAAGTGGAGCTGGCATCGAGGGCGATCACCATCCCTTCGTCAATCCAGGCCAGCGCTTCGCGGGCGATATCGGCTTTATGCGCGTAATGGCTTTTCAGCCGCATGTGAAAAGGGTCGCCGCTGTCCTGGCTGCGCTGATGGATCACTTTGGCCCGGCCGTGGTTGCGCAGCACTTTGCCCTGCGCCTGCAGCTCGCTCAGATCGCGGCGAATGGTTTCCCTGCTGACGTTGAGCTGTTTTGACAAGGTTTCGGTGGTCAGGCTGCTGTGGTTGATCAGGAGATCGACGATCGCCTGCTGGCGGGCTGCTTTCATTTATTCTCATCCCATCATTGATTGAGCGTCTGCATCAGGCAGACGCTCCGGCATGAGATTACGGCGTGACTCCTTTTTTTAAAAGGATATTTCCGTACTTAGCTCGCTCTCCTGTGATAACGATCGCAAAGGCTTTTTGCGCCCGGTCGTAGAAGGCAAAGCGGTCAATCCGCACGATATCCGGGCAGGGGGCCTGCGCCGAGAGCGCCTGCCGATAGCGCTGTTCCACCGTCGGGTCCAGCGCATCGCCTTCGACGGCGGCCATCATCACCAGCGGCGGCGCGTAGCTGTCTAACTCGAACAGCGGGATAATCGCCTGCAGCAGATCGCTGACCCGCAGGCCATCAGCGCGGATCACCTGTGGCCCCATGCTGTGCGCCGGGAAATGGGCATCGGAAAAAATGATTTCATCCCCATGGCCCATTTCGGCCAGCACTTTCAGCAGCTCCGGCGATATCAGCGGGGAAATGGTTTTGAGCATCTCAGGCTTCCTCTGTTAATTCAGGTTCAGTTTGCGGCCAAAAATAGCGGTAGCGGTACGCGACCTGCGCTCTGGCCTGTTCCGGCGAAGAGAACTCGCCCACGCCATACCAGCCAAACATCGCCGCGCCGGCCACCGTGGTTTCGGCATCATCGAGAACTTTGATCGGTATTCCAAGCCGGTCGGCCTTGATCTGGTTCCACAGCGCGTTGCGGCTGCCGCCGCCCACCAGCAGCAGCTCTTTCGCCCTGAAGCCGCCGATGTTTTCCAGGGTTTGCAGATGCTGCGCCAGCTGGTCGCTTAACCCCTCCAGCGCGGCGCGGTAAAAATGGCCGCGGGTGGTGTTGAGCGTGACGCCCTGCCAGCCGGCGTGCTGGCTGGCGAGCAGGTCGCACTGCATCCTGACGCCCTGGGCGCCGGGCGGGATCGCCTGCGCTTCGGCAATCAGCGTCTGCCACGGCGTATCAGCGCTCCACAACAGCTTGCGCACCCATTCGAGCACGCCGGAGGCCAGCCACTGCATTCCCGGGTTATAGCGGCCCGGCTGGCTGTCCAGCTCGCAGGTGGAGCCGCTGTAGTCGCAGAGCAGCGAAGTGTCGACCTGGGCGCTGCGCACCATCAGGATCTCCCAGGTCCCGGAGGAGAGCACCGGCTCATCCTGCCCGGCGCCGGCGCCAAACAGAGCGAACTGAGTGTCGTGCCCGGCCGAGATAACCGGGATCCCGACGGGAAGGCCCAGCAGCGCAGCGGCCTCCGGCAGCAGGGCGCCGATCGGCTGGCCTGCTTCAACCAGCCGCGGGAACAGGCGGCGCGGCAGGCCGGTCGCCTGCAGGATTGGCGCGCTGAAATCGCGCTGCCGGAGATCGAGCATCTGGCTGGTACCCGCCATGGTGAGGTCGGTGGTGAACTCCCCGGTCAGCCGGTGGTTGATCAGCGACGAAATAAACAGCCAGGCATGGGCCTGCGTCAGCAGCTGCGGGTGGTTCTCTTTCAGCCACACCAGCTTATACAGGGTGTTGAACGCAAAGGCGCCGACGCCGGCAATCTGCTGCAGCTGGTGTGCTGGCATATACTGGCTGATATTCTCCATCACCGCCGCGGTGCGCGGGCATTTCCAGCTGATGATCGGATACAGCAGGGCACCCTGCTCATCCACCAGCGCGCCATCGACGCCAAAGGTCGTGACGGTGATGCCGCGCACCGTGCAGGAGGCCAGCTGGTCATGGATCTGCCGACAGCAGTCGGCAAAGCGCTGCATAATGGCCTCCAGCGACCACTGGTGCCAGTCGCTGTTCTCCGCCGCGATGTCGCTGGCGTTCGCCGTTGCGGCGCGGGCGATAATGTTTCCCTGTCGGTCAACGGCCATCGCCCGCACGTTGGTGGCGCCGCAGTCGAGGACCAGGATAACGTCTTGCTTCATAGTGACTCCCGAAACAACTTCGCCGGATGGCGCGGCGCTTATCCGGCCTACAGACCGCGCGCATCTGTAGGCCAGGTAAGCCTGCGCCACCGGTCGAAACCAACCTGTTAACGCTTATACAGCGGCCCGTAGTTCTGGCAGGCGCGGTAGTCCTGGCCCTCGATATCCATGCCATGCGCAGCCCAGGCGGAGGGGCGGTAGATTTTCTCCGCTTCCACGTTGTGCATGCAGACAGGAATGCGCAGCATGGCGGCGAGGGTAATGAAATCCGCACCAACGTGGCCGATGGTCAGCACGCCGTGGTTGGCGCCCCAGTTGGCCATGACCGAGTAAACATCGCTGAACGGACCCTTGCCGGTCAGACGTGGGGCAAACCAGGTGGTGGGCCAGGTGGAGTTGGTGCGGGCGTCGAGCTGGTCGTGCATCGCTTTGGGCAGCGTCACGCTCCAGCCTTCGGCAATTTGCAGCACCGGCCCCAGACCTTTGATGATGTTCACCCGGGTCATGGTGAACGGCACGCCGCCTTCGGTCAGGAAGCGGGAAGAGAAGCCGCCGCCGCGGAAGTATTCGTGGATCGCCGGGCACCATTCGGTCGCCGCGAGGCAGGCATCCGCCTCGTTCTGCTCAATCTCCCAGTGAGGTTTCATCGTCGGGTTGCCCTGCGCGTCGCGCTGCTGGCAGGAGCCGTCCAGCGCCGCAGAGCCGGAGTTAATCAGGTGAATGATGCCGTGCTCCGCCCGTCCGGTGAGCGGCTGCCCGGTGACCCGCTCAACGGCGTCCGGCGACCAGTAGGTGCGCACGTCGGCAAACACCTGGGCGGTGCCGGTGAGCTGATGACCCATCAGCATGGCCACGCCGTTGAGGCTGTCGTTTTCGGTAGCGACGACAAACGGCTCGCGCACCCCGTTCCAGTCAAAAGAGCTGTTGAGTAGCGCTTCAGCGGTATCGCCATTGGGGTATTGATCGGTCCAGTGGCGCTGACCCTGGAAACCGGCGGCGATGGCGTTGTAGCCCAGCGACTCCTCCACCAGCCCTTTTTCCGCCAGTTTCGGGTTGCCCTGCATCATGTCGCGGATGCACATCGCCATCAGCAGGCTCTCTTTCAGCACCGCGCGGCTCTGCGTTTCATTGCGCTTATACTGCTCAGCGTTCTGATCTTCGCCGTAGCGGAAGTGTTTATCCGCCCACGCCAGCGCCATCTCCAGCTCGGTTTCATCATAGATTTTGTGATCGATTCGCCGGCGCAGCTCCGTCATGTCGACAGCCTGGACCTTCATGCCGAGCCAGGATTCAAAGAAATTGTGGTCGACGATGGAGCCGGCGATGCCCATTGAGACGCCGCCCAGCGACAGATAGCTTTTCCCTTTCATACTGGCGACGGCCAGGCCGGCGCGCGCGAAGCGCAACAGTTTTTCTTCGACATCCGCCGGGATCGAGGTGTCATCGGCATCCTGCACGTCATGTCCGTAGATGGAGAACGCCGGGATCCCTTTCTGGCTATGGGCCGCCAGCGCGGCGGCCAGATAGACCGCCCCCGGACGTTCGGTGCCGTTAAAGCCCCAGATGGCCTTCGGGCGCAGCGGATCCATGTCGATGGTTTCGCTGCCGTAGCACCAGCAGGGGGTGACGGTGATGGTGACGCCGACGTTCTGGCTGCTGAATTTCTCTTCACAGGCGGCCGACTCGGCCATGCCGGCGATGCAGGTATCGGCAATCACGCACTCCACCCGGGCGCCGCAGGCGTGGCGCAGTTTCTCGCTGATAAGCGCGGCGGTGGCTTTCGCCATGTTCATGGTTTGCGCTTCCAGCGACTCGCGGACCCCCATGCGACGACCATCGATTACCGGGCGGATACCGATCTTCGGTAAGCTGATTTTTTTCATTACAGATCCCTCAGGTTATGCGGATAACAGGTTTAGTTCGTCGCCGCTTGTGAACGGAAACGGGCAAAAATAAAGATGATGGCGAAGCACAGCGCCGGGACCAGTTCGGCGGTCGGGATATTGCCGGCGGCGTCGCTGACAAAGCCCATCACCGGGGTGACGATCCCGCCGCCGATAATGGTCATGACGATAAAGGACGAGCCATATTTGGTGTCCTGGCCCAGATGCTTAATCCCCAGCGAGAAGATGGTCGGGTACTGAATGGACATAAAGGCGCTGCACAGGGTCAGGGCCAGCAGACCGACGTGGCCGCCGCTGAAGGCAGAGAGCAAACAGAGCAGCATGGCGATAAACGCATAGATAGCGAGCACGTTATGCGGCGCAAAGCGGCGGATAAGCCAGGTGCCGGTGAAACGGCCAATAAAGAAGCAGACCATGGTGGCGGTCAGGTAGTTGGCGGCGAAACCGGCCGTCATGCCCGGGATCTCTTCGATAGCGTAGCGAATCAGGTAGCTCCAGCAGGCAGTTTGCGCGCCGACGTAGCAGAACTGGGCCAGCACCGCCCAGCGCCAGTGACGGATGCGCATCAGGCGCGTCAGCGAGGCGAGGAAGGTGCTCTGCGCGCTGTCGCTGTGGTCATCGCTCTGCAGGGAGGGGAAGCGGGTACAGACGATCAGCAGGGCAACCAGCAGGACGATGGCCACGATAATCATATAGGGGGTTTGTACCGACAGGACCAGGCTGTGCTTCCAGGCGCTGAGCTGTTCTGGCGTCATTTTATCCAGCACATCCTGCGGCTGATGCGGGACGTTAGACAAAATAAGACTCTGGCCAAATACCACGGCAATAATGGCGCCAAATGAGTTAAAGGTCTGGGCCAGATTAAGGCGGAAGTGACCGCCGCTTTCCGGACCGAGAACGGTCACAAACGGGTTGGCCGCCGTTTCCAGGCAGCCAAGCCCGGCGGCGATAATAAATAATCCAATCAGGAATAAAGTGTAGTTCATCACTTCGGCGGCAGGCCAGAACAGCGCGGCGCCGCAGGCATATAAAAACAGACCCGTAAGAATGCCTGCTTTATAGCTGAATTTTTTCATCAGCATCCCAGCGGGGATGGGAATAATAAAATAGCCAAAATAAAAGGCCGACTGAATTAATCCGGCCTGGAAATTAGTCAGGGTAAAGGCCTGTTGAAATTGCGGTAATAAAATATCATTCAGATTATTAGCCACCGCCCACAGAAAAAAGAGGGAGCACAGCAGAGCAAAAGGAATAATGTAGCTCTTACTCTGCCCGCTCTCCATGGCGCGGTAACTTTGCGTTGGTATCGTTGTGTTTCCCATAGCGTCCTCATCAGTTCAGAAGCATTTACAACAGCATTCAGGGCGCAGTCTGGTGCTGCAGCAGACCGCAAAATTAAGTGAGCTCAGGTGACGCGCCGGTGAGTGAAATGAAAGTCACGGCGGAACTCATGACTTCATTTTCAAATAAAAACCGCCTGTTAATATGATGATGGTCACACTTAACGATCTGCGGGCCATTTTATGTGATAATTGTCACTTTAATTTTTCAAAAACGCTGACCGTTTGAGAAAATAAATTCACAAAACCACAACGCTAATGACCGAATGAATGTATATCGTGGAAAACGGGCAAATGTTACAAAGAAATAAAATGCCCGCTTGATGAAATATTATTAAGAACGGGCATTTTAAACACTCTCTTAATGGGCATGGTTGCTTTATTCATGGCGGAATTATTGACGCGGTTCACAAAATATAGTCATGAAAATTCCCCTTTGATTATTCAGGTTGATGATGAAGACCATTATTCACCCTATCCCACGGTAGCCGACGATATTCCTGTTGCCCTGCCGTTGACGGATGATGAGTCACCACAAGAGGAACGCAATGGAAAGAAACAGACTGGCCCGGCAGATTATCGATACCTGCCTGGAAATGACCCGCCTGGGGTTAAATCAGGGGACCGCCGGCAATGTCAGCGTGCGCTATCAGGGAGGAATGTTGATCACCCCCACCGGTATCCCGTATGAAAAGCTGACGGAAGACAAGATCGTCTTTATTGATGCCGACGGCCAGCATGAGCAGGGAAAACTGCCCTCCAGCGAATGGCGTTTTCATCAGGCGGCCTACCAGACGCGGCCCGATGCCCAGGCGGTGGTCCACAATCACGCTGTCCATTGTACGGCGGTGTCGATCCTCAACCGGCCCATCCCGGCCATCCACTATATGATCGCCGCGGCCGGCGGGAATTCGATCCCCTGCGCGCCCTATGCCACCTTCGGCACCCGCGAGCTGTCTGAGCATGTCGCGGTAGCGCTGAAGCACCGCAAAGCCACGCTGCTGCAGCATCATGGCCTGATCGCCTGCGAGGCCAGCCTGGAGAAAGCGCTCTGGCTGGCGCATGAAGTGGAAGTCCTGGCCCAGCTCTACCTCAGCACGCTGGCGATTATCGACCCGGTACCGGTGCTGGATGACGAGGCGATCGCCATCGTGCTGGAGAAGTTCAAAACCTACGGATTACGTATTGAAGAGTGATGCCGCAACGCTAACAGGAGAGACGCGATGGCAAACCGAATGATCCTCAACGAAACGGCGTGGTTTGGCCGGGGGGCGATAAACGCATTAACCGATGAAGTGGCGCGGCGCGGCTATCGCAAAGCATTGATCGTCACCGACAGCACCCTCGCCCGGTGCGGCGTGGCGGCGAAAGTCACTGATAAACTGGATGCCGCCGGGCTGGCATGGGATATGTTCAGCGACGTGATCCCTAACCCGACCATTGCCGTGGTCCAGCAGGGGCTGCAGGCCTTTCAGCGCAGCGGGGCGGATTACCTGATCGCCATCGGCGGCGGTTCGCCGCAGGATACCTGTAAGGCGATCGGTATTATTCAGCGTAACCCGGAATTCGCCGATGTCCGTAGCCTCGAGGGGCTGTCGCACACCCGTCAGCCCAGCGTGCCGATCTTCGCGGTGCCGACCACCGCGGGTACCGCGGCGGAGGTGACGATTAACTATGTCATCACCGATGAAGAACAGCGGCGTAAGTTCGTCTGCGTCGATCCGCATGATATCCCGCAGGTGGCCTTTATCGATGCCGATATGATGGACGCCATGCCGCCGGCGCTGAAGGCGGCCACCGGCGTGGACGCCCTGACGCACGCTATCGAAGGGTATCTCACTCGCGGCGCCTGGGCTTTGACTGATGCGCTGCACCTCAAGGCTATCGAGATCATTGCCGGGGCGCTGCGCGGCTCAGTTGCCGGGGATGCCGGCGCGGGCGAAGCCATGGCGCTGGGCCAGTACGTCGCGGGGATGGGATTTTCCAACGTCGGGCTCGGGCTGGTGCACGGCATGGCGCATCCGCTCGGCGCTTTTTACAACACGCCGCACGGCGTGGCGAATGCCATCCTTTTGCCGCACGTGATGCGCTTTAATGCTGAGGCGACGGGGGAAAAATATCGCGATATCGCCCGGGCGATGGGCGTCAGGGTGGAAGCGTTAAGCCTGACTGCCGCGCGCCAGGCGGCAGTGGAGGCGGTCTGCCAGCTAAACCGCGATGTCGGTATTCCCGGCCATCTGCGCGAGGTGGGCGTCAGGAAAGAGGATATTCCGGCGCTGGCGCAGGCGGCGCTGGAGGATGTGTGTACCGGCGGTAACCCGCGTGAGGCGAGCCTGGCCGATATCGTCGGGTTATATCAGGCGGCCTGGTGATTGCCTGGCCCGGGTAAAGCAGGCAGTGCCGGAGGCAGTTACCCTGCACCGGCGCACCTCTTAACGATGGTTAGCGCGTCAGCCGCAGCTGCTGCAGATTGCCATCCAGCTGGAGGTCGGTCTGCAGGCGGGCCACTTCCCGGCAGGTGAAGGCCATCTCCTGATGCGCGGCCAGCTTTTTGCGCCACTTCTCCGGCACCTCGGCCAGACGGGCGTACAGCCCCTCCAGGTCCTGAAACTCGTTCAACAGCTGGGCGGCGCTTTTGGGACCAATGCCCGCCACGCCCGGCACCTTCGAGCTGCTGATCCCCGCCAGCCCCCAGTAATCCGCTAGCTGCTCCGGGGTGACGCCGAACTCGCTGGCGATAAAGGGTGCGTCCAGCCAGCGCTTCTGAAAGTAGTCGCGGATGCGGATGGTGGGCGACAGCAGCTGACAGTAGCCTTTGTCGGTGGAGACAATGGTGGCCTGATGGCCCGCCTGGGCCACCTTTACCGCCAGGGTGGCGGCGAGGTCGTCCGCTTCGCTGCCCGGCGAGGCCCAGCAGCGGATCCCCCGCTGTTCGAAGGCCGCCCGCAGCGCTGGCATCTCGGCCACCAGCGTCTCCGGCATCGGCGCGCGGCCGGCTTTGTACTCTGGCAGGCGCTGGTGGCGCCAGCCGTGGGCGCGATCCTCATCATCGAACACCGCCACCGCGTGGGTGGGCTGACTGTGGACGATCAGCTGCTCCAGCGCATGCAGGCAGGTATCGACGCAGGGCGAACCCTGCACCGCATGGATGCGGCGGATCAGATTTAACGCGTCGACGATTAACAGATGAACAGCCACAGATACCCCCTTATTCTCAGCGTCTTTAGGGTAACATCGCCATCGGATCGAGGCTATCTGCGCCTGAACAATCAGGAAGATAACGCGCAAATTTCGCTAACTGACCGCCATCTGCGGGCTGACGATACCGGGCGCGGGTTCGCCGTACCACACCGCTTCGCGCACCGGGACCGGTTTGGCGATAAGCCCGAGGGCGTAAAAGCGATCGGCGATGGTCTGCTGGGCGCGGATCACCGACAGATCCATCGGCCTTGGGCGATGGCTGCGGCGGGCGAGGGCCATGCTCAGTGACCGGGCGTCAATCCCCAGCTCTGCCGAGAGTAAGCGGGCCGCTTCGCCACGATGTGAGTCGATAAACTGCCCGGTGTGGGTCAGCTCCGTCAACAGACGGCGCATGATATCGCCATGCTGAGCGAGGTAGTCCCGTCGCGAAAGATAAAACTGATGGTTGTTGACTCGTCCTTCGCCGCTGGCGACCACCCGCAGCTCGCCGGTGTGTTCGGCGTCGCTGAGCAGCGGGTCCCACATCATCCAGGCGTCAACCGCCAGGTAGTCGCTGGCGGTCAGCGGGTATTTCGGCGGGGTATAGACCACCCGCACGTCGTTCAGACCCAGGCCAGCGTCCTCGAGGATCTGCAGCAGCAGCCAGTGGACATTTGACCCTTTATTGAGGGCGATGCGTTTACCGCGCAGATCGCTGAGCTGGCGAATGTCGCTCTCCTGCGGGACGACCATCGCCACGCTGCGCGGCGCCGGCGGCTCCCACGCCACGTACATCAGTTCGCTATTGCTGGCCTGGGCAAACACCGGCGGCGCTTCCCCGGTGGTGCCAAAGTCGATCTCGTTGCAGGCGAGGGCGTGGAGGAGCTGCGGTCCGGCAGGAAACTCACTCCACAGCACGTTGACGCCGAGGCTGGCGAAGGCGGTTTCCAGACTCTGACGGGCTTTCAGGATCCCGAGGCTGCCGAAGCGCTGGTAGCCAATGCGCAGTTCGCGATCGGCCCCGGCTGCGTTGGCGAACGCCCGCGGCGGCGCAGGCGGGCGGCGGCGGCTTTTGATCAGCCCGAGGTTAGCGAGCTGGGTGCGCAAGGTATGCCGACTGATCCCCAACAGCGCGGCCGCCTGGCTCTGGTTATCGTCGCAATGCGCCATGGCGTGGCGAATAAGGGCGCTGGTCACTCGCTGCCACAGCGGCTCGCCGGGAAGCGCCAGCTGGTGGCGAATAAAGTCGTCCAGTTCATGATCGCTCGCCGGCGCCGGGGCGTCGTTGAGCGTCGCCAGGCGCAGCTGGGCAGGACTGATCTCCTCTTCTTTACTGAGGAGCACCGCGTTGTGCAGGGTGTTTTCCAGCTCGCGAATATTGCCCGGCCACGAATAGTCCATCAGCCGGGCCAGTGATTCCGGCGCCAGACGCAGGGTTGGCCGCCCGAGGCGCCGGGCGTAGAGTGATAAAAAGTGGTGCGCCAGCAGCGGGATATCCTGCCGACGCTGGCGCAGCGGCGGCAGCGGCACCACCGCGATATTCAGTCGATAGTAGAGATCCTCGCGAAAGCGGCGCTCGCGGATCGCCTGGGCCAGGTCGACGTGGGTGGCGGCAATCACCCGGACATTCACTTTAATCGCTTTGCGTGAGCCGACGCGGGTAATTTCACGCTCCTGCAGGACTCGCAGCAGCTTGACCTGCAGCGGCAGGCTTAATTCGCCGATCTCGTCCAACAGCAGCGTCCCCCCTTCCGCGGCTTCAAACCAGCCGGGCTGTCCCTGCTGCGCGCCGGTGAAGGCGCCTTTCTCATGGCCGAACAGTTCGGCTTCGGCGAGGCTCTCGGTCAGCGCGCCGCAGTTGACCGCCAGAAACGGCTGCTGGCGACGGGCGCTGTGATGATGGAGATAGCGGGCCACCACCTCCTTGCCGGTGCCGGTTTCGCCCACGATCAGCACGGTCGCCTCCGTTGGCGCGAGCTTGTCCAGCAGGCTCTGGAAGGCCTTCGACGCCGGGTCGATCAGCGCGGGAGCGGTGGAAGGGGATTCTGGGTTCAGCATAGCGGGCCTCCGATCGTTGACGCTCTGAACTTATCCTGCGGCGGCCGCAGAAACCAGAGGGGGAAGGCCCGCGGCTGTTGCAAATGCGCCAGCGGATGCGCGGCGGCTGCGCGATTTGCAACAGCGCGGCGCGGAGAAGCCGTTTTCAGTGCATTGATTTTAAAAGATTAATTTTTTATTCACCATTGGCATGATTATCGCTAACACTCATATAACCAAATTAAAACATCTCTTCGATAAATATCGGATATGGTTATATAGGAAATAGATAATGACGCAGCAAGCTCCCGACAAGATCAATGTCTTCTGGTTCTTACCTACCCATGGCGATGGCCGTTATCTGGGTACCACCGAGGGTGGACGCCCGGTCGATTTACCTTATCTGCAGCAGGTGGCGTTGGCGGCCGACAGTCTGGGCTACTACGGCGTGCTGATCCCCACCGGTAAAAGCTGTGAAGATTCGTGGCTGGTGGCCTCGGCGCTGGCGCCGTTGACCCGCCGTCTGCGCTATCTGGTGGCGGTCAGGCCGGGCCTGCAGCCGCCAACCCTGGCGGCGCGGATGGCGGCCACCCTCGACCGTTTATCGGAAGGTCGGCTGCTGATCAACGTCGTTACCGGCGGCGACCCGGTGGAAAACAAAGGCGACGGTATCTTCCTCAGCCACAGCGAGCGCTATCAGGTGACCCGCGAATTTCTTGATGTTTACACCCGCCTGCTGCGCGGGGAAAAAGTGGACTATCACGGCGAGCATATTCACGTGGAAGGCGCTGAAGTGCTGTTCCCGCCGGTACAGGAGAATGGCCCGCCGCTCTATTTCGGCGGCTCTTCTGATGCGGCCATTGATGTGGCGGCCGAGCAGATCGACAGCTATCTGACGTGGGGCGAACCCCCGGAACTGGTGGCGGAGAAGCTGGCGGTGGTGCGCGAGCGCGCCGCGGCCCGCGGACGCACCCTGCAGTACGGCATTCGTCTGCACGTCATTGTGCGCGAAACGGAAGAAGAGGCATGGGCCGCCGCCGACCGGCTGATCGCCCATCTTGACGACGATACCATTGCCCAGGCGCAAAAGATCTTCGCCCGCATGGACTCGGCCGGCCAGGCGCGGATGAGCGCCCTGCATCAGGGGTCGCGCGATAATCTGCGCATTGCGCCCAATCTGTGGGCCGGCGTCGGACTGGTGCGCGGCGGCGCGGGTACCGCGCTGGTGGGTAATCCGCAGCAGGTAGCGGAACGCATCCGCGAATATCAGGCGCTCGGCATCAGCAACTTTATCTTCTCCGGCTACCCACATCTGGAAGAAGCGCACCGCTTTGCTGAGCTGGTGATGCCTCTGTTGCCGCTGGAAAACGCGGCCTCGTCGAAGGCGCGTAGCGTGAACACCGGTCCGTTTGGCGAAACCATCGGCGGCGATAAGCGCCCGGTGCGCCAGGTCAGCGCCAGCTGATGGCCCGGAGCGCGACCATGAGACAGCATACCGGAGGAGGGCTGCGATGAGTGCAGAACCGCATATCGTGATTATCGGCGGCGGCTTTAGCGGCGCGGCGGTGGCGATTGAGCTGCTGCGCCTGGCGCCGAACGGGGTGCGCGTGACGCTGCTGGAGCCGCGCCAGTCCCCCGGGGCAGGGGTGGCCTACTCCACTGCGGAGCCGACGCACCGGATTAACGTCCCGGCCGCTCGCATGCAGCTGGCCGGCGACGAAGAGGGCGCCTTCGATCATTGGTACCGCCATCAGCCTGCCTTTGCCGTCGATGTGCAGGCGCTGCGCCCGGACGGTTCCGTCTACCCTCAGCGCGGCCAGTTTGGTCGTTATGTGGCGCAGCGTTTTGCCGACGCCGTGGCGTCCAGCGGCGGACGGCTTCGCCACCTGCGCGATCGGGCGCTCGCTTTTCATCAGGGGACGGTGACCACCGACGGCGGCCTGCAGCTTAAGGCCGATCTGCTGGTGCTGGCGATCAGTCATCCACCGCCTTCTCTGCCGCCGCAGGCCGAAGCCTGGCGTCATCATCCGGCGCTGATTGCCAACCCGTGGCAGCCCGGCGCGCTCGATGCCATCGCCCCGCACGCCCGGGTGGCGGTGATGGGCACCGGATTAACCATGGCCGATACGGTCGCGACGCTGGACCGGCTGGGCCACCGCGGCAGTATCATCGCCTTTTCGCGCCATGGCCTGCTGTCGCGCGGCAACCTTAGCGGCACAGGGACAACCTGGCCCGGCGACTATCAGCAGGGCAGCCTGCGTCAGCGCCTGCGCCAGATCCGCCTCGACGTCGCGTATGCGGCGCAGCAGGGCCTGAGCTGGCAGGTGGTGCTGGATGCGGTTCGTCAACAGGGGCAGCGGATCTGGCAGGCGCTCAGCGTCGCCGATCGCCAGCGTTTTCTGCGCCATCTGCGCCATTACTGGGATGTCCACCGCTACCGCGTGGCGCCGCAGGTCGCCGAGGTGCTGGAGGCGCGCCAGCGCACGGGCAGTCTGCAGGTGCAGGCGGCCAGGCTACTGTCGATAAGCGGTGAAGGCGAAACGCTGCGACTGACGCTGGCGCGGCGCGGCGGCGGCGGTGTGCAAACGCTGAGCGTCGATCACCTGATCCTGACGACCGGACCCGCACACCGCGCCCTGACCGACAGCCAGCCATTTTTACAGGACCTCGCCCGCCGCGGCCTGATTCGCGCCGATGCCCTCGGCATGGGCCTGGAGGTGGACAGCCGTTCCCGGGCAGTGGCTGAGCCGCACGTTGAGGCGCCGCCGGTGCTGGTGGCCGGTCCGGCCGCCCGCGGGCGTTTTGGCGAACTGATGGGCCTGCCGCAGGTAGCCGACCATGCCGCCGACGTGGCGGCGCAAGCGTTACTCACGCTCGGGATCCCGCTGGACTCCCGATGTCCTGCGTACTGAATACCTCCCTTTATTTTCCCTGATTCATTTTGCCGCGTGCGCCCCGGCGACGGGCCGCGCTATGGAGATTGCTATGTCATCACAACGTGAAATTCGTCTTAACGCTTTCGATATGAACTGCGTCGGCCATCAGTCGCCGGGCCTGTGGGCGCATCCCCGGGATCGCTCCTGGCAGTATAAAGATCTGGAGTACTGGGTGGATCTGGCGCGGCTGCTGGAGCGCGGCAAGTTCGACGGGCTGTTCATCGCCGACGTGCTGGGGATCTATGACGTACTGAACGGCAGCGGCGACGCGGCGATCCGCCAGGCGACGCAGGTTCCGGTCAACGATCCGCTGGCACTGATCACCCCGATGGCGCTGGTGACGGAGCATCTGGGCTTCGGCCTGACCGCCTCGCTGTCGTTTGAGCATCCTTACCCCTTCGCTCGTCGTCTGTCGACGCTCGACCATCTGACCAAAGGGCGGGTGGGCTGGAATATCGTCACCTCCTATCTGGAGAGCGGGGCGCGCAATATCGGCCAGCAGACTCAGACCGATCATGACACCCGCTATGACTATGCCGATGAGTATTTGCAGGTGATCTACAAACTGCTGGAGGGAAGCTGGGAGGACGGGGCGGTGCTGCGCGACAGAGAGCGGAAGATCTTCAGCGATCCGCGGAAAATCCATCCCATTAACCATCAGGGACAGTTCTTTTCCGTGCCGGGGATCCACCTCTGCGAGCCATCCCCGCAGCGCACGCCGGTGCTGTATCAGGCGGGGGCGTCCAGCCGCGGCAAACAGTTCGCCGCCGGCCATGCCGAATGCGTCTTCGTCGCAGCGCCGTCGAAGGTGCTGCTGAAGAAGACGGTGGCGGATATTCGCCGCCGGGCAGTTGAGGCGGGGCGCGATCCGCACAGCATCCTGATCTTCAACCTGCAGACGGTGATTGTCGGCGACACCGACCGCGAGGCGCAGGCGAAGTGGCAGGAATATAAGCAGTACGTCAGCTATGAAGGCGCGCTGGCGCTGCTCTCCGGCTGGACGGGGATCGATTTCGGCCAGTATCAGCCGGATCAAGTGCTGAAGTATCTGCACACCAACGCCATTCAGTCGGCGGTGGAGGCCTTTTCGACCGCTGATCCGAACCGCCAGTGGACGGTGCAGGCTCTGGCCGATTGGGCGGGGATCGGCGGCTTCGGTCCGCTGGTGGTTGGCAGCGCGCAAACCGTGGCGGACGAACTGCAGTCCTGGGTCGAAGAGACGGACGTCGATGGCTTTAACCTCGCCTATGCCGTCACTCACGAAACCTTCCGCGACGTCGTCGAGCTGCTGGTGCCTGAGCTGCAAAAGCGCGGCGTCTTTAAGCAGGAGTACCGCGAGGGGACCCTGCGCGAAAAACTGTTCGGCGCCGGCCCGCGTCTGGCCGCGCCTCACCCGGGCGCCAGCTACCGCCGCGATGCGCGCACGGCGGCATCGGTAGAGGAGAAGGTGACATGATCGCTATCGATGACCTGCATAAAAGTTACCGCACGGCGGATGGCCGGCTCAGCGCGGTGCTGAAAGGGCTGACGCTGCAGGTGCCTGAGCGCTCCATCACCGCGGTGGTGGGGCCGAGCGGCGCCGGTAAATCAACCCTGGCGCGCTGCATCAGCCTGCTGGAGCAACCGGACAGCGGCAGCATTCGTATCAATGGCCAGGATCTGTCGGCGCTGTCCGGCGAGGCGCTGCGCCGGGAACGGCGGGCGATTGGCACCGTTTTCCAGTCTTCGGCGCTGTTGAGCCGCAGGACCGCCTGGGAGAATGTCGCCCTGCCGCTGGCGTGGCTGGGCGTGGTGGAGCGCGATATCAAGGCGCGGGTTGGCGAGCTGCTGGAGAGCGTCGGCCTGAGCCACAAAGCGGATGCCTGGCCGGCCCAGCTCTCAGGCGGCCAGCGCCAGCGGATCGGCATTGCCCGCGCGCTGGCGCTGCGCCCGTCCGTTCTGCTGGCGGATGAAGCCACCTCCGGCCTCGATCCTCAGGCCACGGCCTCGGTGCTGGCTCTGCTCAAGCGGCTGCGTGATGAGTACCAGCTGGCGATCGTCCTGATCACCCATGAAATGGACGCGGTGCGCACGGCGGCGGATGCGGTGGCGGAGATCCGCGACGGGACGATCGTCCAGTACGGGCGGATCGAAGATCTGCTGGCGCGCCCCGATTCTCTGCTCGGCCAGCAGCTGTTGCCGCTGACGCCGGCGGCAGCGACCCACAGCGATCTGCTGCTGCGTCTGAGCTACCGCTGGGATGTGCCGGTGGCCACCGACTGGATCAGCCGCCTGAGCCAGCAGTGGGCGCTGCAGATCGATCTCCTTGGCGGTCACGTCGAGGTGATTAATGGTCGGCTGGCCGGTCGCTTGCAGGCCGGAGTGCGCTTTCAGGGCGAACGCCTGTCGCCCGCGCGACTGCAGGGCCTGCTGGCGCAGCTCGGCATAACGGCGGAGATCCTCGACAGCGCGCCGTTGCTCAGGGAGGCGGTATGAAACCGACAGTCATCAGTCAGGATACCCCCTGGGGCGAAATCCCTTCGCTGCTGCTCCCCGCCTATGGCGAAACCTGGCTGATGGTGGCCATTGTGATGCTGTTTGTCGTCACGCTGGGAGGGCTGGTGGGGGTGGTGTTGTTTAACGCCTCGCCGCGGGGCTTATTTCCGCACGCGCTGCTGTACCGGCTGCTGAACTGGGTGGTCAATATGGGACGTTCGCTGCCGTTTCTGGTGCTGATGGCCGCTATTATCCCGTTCACTTACTGGCTGACCGGCACCACGATTGGCATCCCCGCCGCGGTGGTGCCGATGATCGCCGCCGGCGTCCCGTTCTTTGGCCGTCTGGTGGAGAACGCGCTGCGCGAGTTGCCGGCGGAGGTCACCGCAGTGGGTGTCGTCTGCGGCGGGTCGCGCTGGCAAATCATTGCCAGCGCGCAGCTCAGTGAAGCCTTGCCCGCGCTGGTGGCGGCGGTGACGCTAAACCTGGTCTCGATGATTGAGTATTCGGCTATCGCCGGGACTATCGGCGCCGGCGGCATCGGCTACCTGGCCGTGGTGTACGGCTATCAGCGCTTCGACAACCACATCATGATCGCGACGATCGTTGCCCTGATCGCCACGATCCAGTTGATTCAATTTTTGGGTGACCGTCTGGTCAACCGTTTACGCCACACGCAGGGGAACCTTGTATGACAACAGAGCAATTTGAGTTACGTAAAGCGCGGCGCTGGCCCTGGCTGGCGGCGCTGGCGGTGATTATCCTGCTCGCCATCGCCTTCTGGTGGTGGCGGGGACATACCCAAAGCCAGCAGGTGGTCTTCGGCAGCACGTTAAAAATTCACTACGAGCCGGCGATGGCCGGCGAGCAGCGGATCATTGAGTATATTAATCAGCATATTGCGCCCGATTACGGTCTGAAACTGGAGGCGGTGGGGGTGCAGGATCCGGTCCAGGCTGACCGCGCGGTAGCGGAAGGACAGTATGCCGGGACGATCTATCAGCATCAGTGGTGGCTTAAACAGGTGGTGGACGCTAACGGCTTTGCGCTGTCGACCACGGTGCCGGTGTTCCAGTGGGCGTTTGGCATCTATTCCGACCGCTACTCGTCGGTACAGGCGTTGCCCAACGGCGCGACCATTGTCGTGCCTGACGATGGCGCCAATCAGGGGCAGGCCCTGTGGCTGCTCCAGCGCATTGGGTTGATCTCGCTCGACCCGGCGGTGGAGCCGCGTACGGCGAAGCTGAAAAATATTGTCGGTAACCCGCATCAGTTTGTCTTTAAAGAGCTGGATCTGCTGACCATGCCGCGGGCGTTAAATTCGGTGGATGCCGCCATCGGCTATGTCTCGCAATTTGACGCCGGGAAAGTGCCGCGTGAGAAAGGCATATTATTCCCGCCGGCGCCGCGCACCTTTGCTTCGCAATTAGTGATTGGTACACCGTATTTATCGCAGGAAAATATCGTCAAATTAAAACAGGCTTTTTCTGACCCGCGGATCCAGACGTGGTTAAAAACCACCGATGACCCGCTGGTAAAAGACGTATTAGTTCCAGTGTCCGCGGAATAAGCGTCCTGCACGACGTCTATTTTCGTTGTTATTTATTTCCCTTGAGGATGCGCGAAAGCGCGTCCTTTTTGTGCTGGTAATATTTATTAAATTATTGATTATATTGATTTTTATAGAATGATTTGTTGTTTTGATTCTCGTCGCGCGCGGTCTATAACCGCTGATGACCTGCACAAAATAATAAGGTGAAAAAATGAGTACATTACCAGTGGATAATCCCGGTATCGCTTCGGTACCGGTCAGTAGCGTCGGGGATGTGGCGCGGCTAATTAATTCCGGCAAGGAACAAGCGAAATATGCGCGGATGATTGTCTTCCTCGCGCTGGGGGGCGTTTTTCTCGACGCATATGACTTAACCACGCTCTCCTACGGTATTGATGACGTTGTACGTGAATTTCAGCTCTCACCGCTGCTGACCGGCCTGGTGACTTCGTCCATTATGGTCGGGACTATCGTCGGCAATATTATCGGCGGCTGGCTGACCGATAAATATGGTCGCTATTCGGTTTTTATGGCCGATATGTTCTTTTTCGTGATTTCGGCTATCGCCGCCGGGCTGGCGCCGAACGTCTGGGTGTTGATTGGCGCCCGCTTCCTGATGGGCATCGGCGTTGGCATCGACCTGCCGGTAGCGATGTCCTATCTGGCCGAGTTTTCCCGCTTTGCCGGCAAAGGCAACAAAGCGGCTCGCCTCGCGGCGTGGTGCCCGATGTGGTACGCCGCCTCAACCGTCTGCTTTCTCATTATCTTCGGCCTCTATTTCCTGCTGCCGCAGGAGCATCTTGACTGGCTGTGGCGCGCCTCCCTGCTGTTCGGCGCCGTGCCGGCACTGCTGATTATTGCCGTCCGCAGTCGATTTATGAATGAATCCCCGCTGTGGGCGGCGAACCAGGGCGATCTGACCTCTGCAGTGCGTATTTTACGCGACTCCTGGGGGATCCATGCCCATGAGGTCCCGGCGGCGAAGCCCGCGCCAGCGCCGAAAGTGAGCTTCCGCGTGCTGTTCGAAAAACCCTACCGCGAGCGGACTATCGTCGCCGGGGTGATGAATATCTGTATCTCCTTCGAGTACACGGCGATTGCCTTTTTCCTGCCGTCAATTCTTGCCCAGTTCCTCGGGGCTGGCGTCTTCGAAACTATTTCGGCATCGCTGGGGCTGAACGCCCTGTTTGCTTTTACCGGCGGGCTGCTCGGTATGCATCTGGCGTGGAAATATCCTTCGCGTCATGTGGCGATAGCCGGCTTCGCCCTGCAGTTTGTGGCGCTGATTGTGCTGGCGCTGGTGGGGCAACCGCACGCGACGGCAGGTATCGTGCTGGCTATCGCGATGCTGGGGCTGTGGCTGTTCGCCGAAGGGTTTGGCCCGGGGGCGCAGCTGATGATCTACCCGGCGCTCTCCTATCCTACTGCCATTCGCGCCACCGGGGTCGGTTTCAGCCGGGCGCTCTCCGGGATCGGCAGCGCGCTGGCGTTGTTTATTCTGCCGCTGCTGCAGGCCTCCCTCGGCACGCAGATGTTCTGGGTGGTCTCGCTTGCCGCCATTATTCCCATTTTCTTCCTGCTGGCGGTCCGTCATGAACCGACGCGAGAAGATATCGACGCACTCCATGAATAAGGAACTGACAATGACCCTGCTCTCCACTGGCACCGATTATGACGCGCTGGCGGCCGCCTTCCGCCCGATATTCACCCGTATCGCCCAGGGCGCTGCGGAGCGCGAACAGCAGCGCATTCTGCCCGATGAGCCGATCCGCTGGCTGAAAGAAGCGGGCTTCGGCACGCTGCGTATCCCGCGCGAGAAGGGCGGCTGGGGCGCTTCGCTGCCGCAGCTCAGCGCGCTGCTGATCGAGCTGGCGCAAGCGGACTCTAACCTGCCGCAGGCCCTGCGCGCGCACTTTGCCTTTGTGGAAGATCAGCTGAATCAGCCGGATTCCGCCGGGCGCGACCGCTGGTTTCGTCGCTTCCTCGACGGTGAGCTGGTGGGCAGCGGCTGGACCGAGATCGGCGCGGTTAAGCTGGGAGAGGTGAACACCAGAGTGACGCCGACAGAGGGCGGCTGGCGACTCGACGGCGAGAAGTTTTACAGCACCGGCGCGCTGTACGCCGACTGGATCGATGTGTTTGCCCGGCGCAGTGATACCGCCGGCGATGTGATAGCCCTGGTCAGCACCCAGCAGACCGGCGTGGCGCGGGAAGATGACTGGGATGGCTTTGGCCAGCGGCTGACCGGCAGCGGGACCACCCGCTTTACCGGCGCTCGGGTGGAAACCGAACATGTCTATGATTTTGCCCAGCGCTTTCGCTATCAGACCGCCTTCTACCAGCATGTGCTGCTGGCGACCCTCGCGGGCATTGGCCTGGCGGTTGAGCGGGATGCCGCGCAGGGCGTCAAACATCGCTCCCGGATGTACAGCCACGGCAACGCCGCCGTGCCGCGCGATGACGCTCAGGTTCTGCAGGTCGTTGGGCAGATCAGCAGCTGGGCATGGGCGACCCGGGCCGCGGTCCTGCAGGCCGCGGAATCGCTGCAGCAGGCCTATGTGGCGCACGTCAGCGACGACGAAGCGCTGATCGCCCGGCGTAACCAGCTGGCGGAAGTGGAAGCGGCGCAGGCGCAGGTGATCGCCAGCGACTGGATCCCGCGGGCGGCGACGGAGCTGTTTAATGCCCTCGGGGCGTCGGATACGCGAACTCGCCTTGCGCTGGATCGCCACTGGCGCAATGCGCGGACGGTTGCCTCGCATAATCCGGTGATTTATAAGGCACGTAATATCGGTAACTGGCTGGTGAACGGTGAAGCGCCCACCTTTATCTGGCAGATAGGCAATGGTGAGAAAACGGCGGGGTAAGCCTGTCGGCGACGGGAGGCGCAGTGCTTCCCGTCGTCAGGAAAATCAAGGTTTATCCAGCGACCAGGTGGCGCTGCGCACGTCGACTTTCACCGGCAGCAGGCCGATGCGTGTAAAGGTATCCGCCAGCGCCTGCTGTTCGTTATACACCGCCGGGGTCATGCGTTCGGCACCGTAGGGCAGGCGGGCCAGGGTCTTCTGCCAGATGGCTTTATCCAGTCCGGTTGAGGTCGACAGCAGCCCGGCGGCCTCGTCCTGATGGCTGTTCGCCCACGCGCTGAGTTTACCCAGCTCATCCACCACCTGCTTTGCTGTCTCCGGGTAGGTATCTGCAAACTTGCGGCTGGCGAGATAGAAGGTGTAGTGAGGCACCAGCCCCTCGGCATTGCGGATCTGTCGGGCTTTCGCGTTGGTTTCCACTTCTGCGAGGAACGGATCCCAGATCACCCACGCATCAATCGCCCCGCGCTGGAAAGCGGCGCGGGCATCCGCCGGCGGCAGATAGACCGGGGTGATGTCTTTATAGCTGAGGCCCGCTTTTTCCAGTGCGGCAACCAGCAGGTAGTTGACGTCAGACCCCTTGTTCAACCCCACGCGCTTGCCCTTCAGGTCGGCCACGCTGTGGATTGCCGACTGTTCAGGCACCACAATCGCTTCCGTTTTCGGGTTAGCGGGGGAATGGGCAAGGTAGACCAGATCGGCTTGCGCCGCCTGGGCAAAGGCCGGAGGCGCATCGCCGGTCGCGGCCAGATCGATACTACCGACGTTCAGCCCCTCCAGCATTTGCGGTCCGGCGGGGAATTCGACCCAGCGTACGGCAATACCCTGTTTTTTCAGGCTCTCATCCAGCGTGCCGCGATACTTCAGCAGCGCGAAGATATTCGCCTTTTGATAGCCGATGTTGACGGTTTCCGGCGCTTTGGCCAGCGCGGAGGTAGAGAGGGCGGCGAGGACCAGCAGCCAGGCGGGGCGGAATCGGTTGGACATTGTCTGTTCTCCTTAGCGGTTTTGCGTAAGGTAACAAACAGCGCTTATAACCATTAAATAACTAAAATTTTATTGATATAACAAAAAGAGTTGTTCAGGACGATGACCCGACACGCCGACGCGTGCCGGGGCTGAGGATTAATCGCAGGCGACGATCTTCATCGCCAGGCCACCGCGAGAGGTTTCCCGGTACTTGGCGTTCATGTCTTTACCGGTTTCGTACATGGTCTCGATCACTTTATCGAGGCAGACGCGCGGCTCGCTGGTCCGGCGCAGCGCCATTCGCGCGGCGTTGACCGCTTTCACGGCGGCGATAGCGTTGCGTTCGATGCACGGTACCTGCACCTGGCCGGCAACCGGGTCGCAGGTCAGGCCGAGGTTATGCTCCATGGCGATCTCTGCCGCGATGCACACCTGACCCGGGCTACCGCCCAGCAGTTCCGCCAGACCGGCCGCCGCCATCGAGCAGGCGACGCCCACTTCACCCTGACAGCCGACTTCGGCGCCGGAGATTGACGCGTTCATCTTATACAGCGAACCAATCGCGCTGGCGACCAGCATATAGCGGGCCAGAGAGTTGCTGTTCACCTTGCGGATAAACTTGTCATAGTAGGCCAGCACCGCCGGCACGATACCGCAGGCGCCGTTGGTTGGCGCGGTAACGACCCGGCCACCGGCGGCGTTCTCTTCGTTCACCGCCAGGGCGAACATATTGATCCAGTCGACCACCGCCATCGGATCGCTGTTGGTGGTGTCCTGACTCACCAGCATGCGGCGCAGCGCGGCGGCCCGGCGCGGCACGCGCAGTTTGCCCGGCAGAACGCCTTCGGTGGTGATGCCGCGTTCGATACCGGCGCTCATCACTTCCCATACCGCGGCAAAGTGTTGCTCCAGCGCTTCTTTGCTGTGCAGCGCCAGTTCGTTCTGCATCATCAGCCCAGAGAGCGACAGCCCGGTTTCACGGCAGTGACGCTGCAGGTCGGCGGCGTTTTTATAAGGGTAAGGAACCGCAACCGGCGCATCGGCGATCTGGCCGAAGTGCGCTTCGTCGACGATAAAGCCGCCGC
This sequence comes from Klebsiella sp. HMSC25G12, assembly GCF_001807705.1. Classification (NCBI taxonomy): domain Bacteria; kingdom Pseudomonadati; phylum Pseudomonadota; class Gammaproteobacteria; order Enterobacterales; family Enterobacteriaceae; genus Klebsiella; species Klebsiella sp. HMSC25G12. Next base: position 184,467 of record NZ_KV789876.1, read on the forward strand.
CGATAGAGTAATACGTCTGGCTGTAGATCACCTTGTCACCGGCCAGGGCGGTAATGCGCATGCCGTTCTCATGCAGCGACAGGTTGTCGGCATGGAAATTCATGCACTGATCGACCGGGAAGTCCACTTCGTGCTGACCGTTGGCCAGCATCAGGCGGCCATGGGTGTTAACGTCCTGAATAAAGCCCGGAATGGCGTCGATGTCGACGGTGTCCGGCAGGTTGCCGGCGAGTCCCATGATAATCGCGATGTCGGTATGGTGGCCTTTACCGGTCAGGGAGAGGGAGCCATAGACGTCGACGACGACTTTGCTGACGTCGGCCAGCAGGCCGCGTGCGATCAGATCGTCAGTGAATTGTTTGCCCGCTTTCATCGGTCCAACGGTATGGGAGCTGGAAGGGCCAATGCCGATTTTAAAGATATCGAATACGCTGATCATATGTATTCCCGTGCTGTCGGAAAGCGCGCCGCCGTTAAGCGGCGCGGGGGGAGGTATTGACTGAATTAGCTGAACAGCGAGTAGAAGATCGCGGAGATGGCAATCAGACCCATAATCACCACGAAGACGTTGCTGATATGGCCGCTGTATTTACGCATCGCCGGCACTTTCTGAATCGCGTACATCGGCATCAGGAACAGGATCATCGCGATAATCGGGCCGCCAAGGGTCTCGATCATCCCGAGGATGCTCGGGTTCAGCGTCGCCACAATCCAGGTGGTCACCAGCATGAACAGCGCGGTCAGCTTGTTCAGTTTGTTGACTTCGATAGATTTGCCTTTACTGCGCAGGGATTTAATCACCATGCCGTTAAAGCCTTCGCGGGCGCCCAGATAGTGGCCGAGGAAGGATTTGGTGATGGCGATCATCGCGATGATCGGTGCCATCCAGGCGATAACCGGCGCGTTAAAGTGGTTTGCCAGGTAAGACAGAATCGAGATGTTCTGCTCTTTCGCCGCCGCCAGGTCCGCCGGAGAGAGGCTCAGGACGCAGCTGAATACGAAGAACATCACGGTCAGCACCATCATAATGTGAGCGCGGGCCAGGATGCTGGAGCATTTCTTCTCGGCGCCTGCGCCGTACTCTTCACGCTTGGCCACCGCGAAGGAGGAGATGATCGGCGAGTGGTTGAAGGAGAAGACCATCACCGGGATCGCCAGCCACAGGGTCATCAGCAGGCCATTGCCGGTTGCGGAGGCGCTGCTCAGGGAGAGCGTCTCCAGCGCCGCGCCGTTCCACTGCGGGATCAGGTACAGCGCCAGAATCATCAGGGCGATAACGAACGGGAACACCAGGATGCTCATCGCTTTCACAATCATCTGCTCACCGAAACGCACGATGGTCATCATGCCGACGATCAGGATCAGCGACAGAATGGCGCGCGGCGGCGGCGTCATGTGCAGCTGGTGCGACATGAAGGTTTCGACGGTGTTAGTGATCGCCACGCTGTACACCAGCAGGATCGGGTAGATAGCGAAGAAGTAGAGCAGGGTAATCAGCTTCCCTGCGCCTACGCCGAAGTGTTCTTCCACCACTTCGGTGATGTCTTCGCCCGGGTTTTTCCCGGAGAGGACGAAGCGAGTCATACCGCGGTGAGCGAAGAAGGTCATCGGGAAGGCCAGAATCGCCATGATAATCAGGGGGATCATGCCGCCGACGCCGGCGTTGATCGGCAGGAACAAGACGCCCGCGCCGATCGCTGTACCGTACAGGCCCAGCATCCACATGGTGTCGGTTTTACGCCATCCGCTGCGGGTTTCGCCCGAAACGATGGTGCTGGTTTGAGTGGTTTCCATCTGTATCTCCTGGAGGAATCAACAAAATCTAATGAACAAATACAATTGCGTAACATGAAATTCGTTTAATTACGGTTTTTTTAGAAATTTTCTCCGTAATAATTGGGCCGGAAAGATACATTTATATGGTTTATGCATCAGTGATCGCGATCTCAAATGCAATAATCCACTTTCAATGTGCGTATTTTTAGTCCAACAGCCTGTTTCTGGTGATCAGCCAGCGATTTGTGGCGCGCAGGCTACCATTTGCAGCATATGAGATAAAAGCGGAGCGGCGTAATAACGAGGGATTTACTGTAAAAAAGAGATGTAGTCGACGTTTTTGCGCTTAAAACCATTTTTTGCAGTGATAATTGTCGCAGTTTTTACCAACGCAAACGATTGGCTATGTAGAAATGATTCAGGTGACTGAATAATAACAGAAAGGTTTTTAGCGCGTTCTGGAAGTCAGAGGAAGAGAGCCCGCCGGGGGCAGGCTGCAGAAGATACCCCGGCGGGAGAGTGAGAAATCAGGCGATGATTTCGTAGCAAGGAATATAGGCGGTGCCGCCCGGCAGTTTCATACGATGCTGGGCGACGAAGCCCTGCAGCAGATCGTCCATCCGGCGCATCATCTCCGGATCGCCATGCAGCTTGTAAGGACCGTACTGCTCAATGGCCTGGATGCCCACCTCTTTGACGTTACCCGCGACAATCCCGGAGAAGGCGCGACGCAGGTCGGCGGCCAGCACTTCCACCGGTTGGTCCGGGGAGAGCTTGAGATTGGCCATGTTTTCATGGGTCGGATCAAACGGCATCTGCAGGTCCGGCGAGATGCGAATCGACCAGTTGAAGCTGTAGGCGTCATCGGTCTCGCGACGGCTCTCTTTCACCAGCGGCATCGCTTTTTTCATCTGCCGCGCCACTTCCGCCGGATCGTCGATGATGATCCGATAGTGACGACGGGCGGACTCGCCCAGAGTATGGGTGATAAACTCGTCCAGCACGCGGAAGTAGTCGGCGCTCTCTTTCGGTCCGGTGAGGATCAGCGGCAGCACCTGCGCTTTGTTCTCCGGATGCATCAGAATACCCAGCAGATAGAGCAGCTCTTCGGCAGTGCCGACGCCGCCCGGGAAGATAATAATCCCGTGGGCGATGCGTACGAAGGCTTCCAGACGCTTTTCGATATCCGGCATGATGATCAGTTCGTTGACCAGCGGGTTCGGCGGTTCTGCGGCAATGATGGACGGTTCGGTCATGCCGATAAAGCGGCTGTCTTTGTAGCGCTGCTGCGCGTGGCCGACGGCGGCGCCTTTCATCGGGGCCTCCATTGCGCCAGGCCCGCAGCCGGTGCAGATGTTCAGTTCGCGCAGTCCCAACTGCGTACCGACGCGGCGGGCGTAGAGATATTCGTTTTCATTAATGGAGTGACCGCCCCAGCAGACGATCATGTTCGGTGCTTCGCCGACGTGCAGCGCGCGGGCGTTGCGCAGGATCGAAAACACCAGGTTGGTGATATGGACCGAACTTTCCAGATCGAGGTTCGGGAAGCGAACGGTATTGTGGATCTGGCCGTAAACGAACAGGATATCGCGCAGCACGGCGAACAGGTTGGCCTGCAGGGAACGGATAATACGCCCGTCAACGAAAGCCTCTTCCGGCGGGTTGATCAGTTCCAGCTTCACGCCACGTTCGCGACGCAGCACGTTAATATCGAAGTTTTCAAAACGGGAGAGCAGCTCCTTGCTGTTATCGGTCAGGCTCCCCGAGTTGAGCACAGCAAGCGAGCAGTTGCGAAAGAGTTGATACAGGTCACTGCTGGCGGTGCGCTTAAGCATATCCACTTCCAGCTGCGACAGCATATCCATTGAACCAAGCGGGCTAACATGTGTAATCAAGTGAACTCCTTACAGGACGCTTATGGTCTTCCTGTGATTACAATAGCCCTGCGAGCGGCGTTTCCACAACCTTGCGCGCGCCTAAACGCACGCATATTGTGAAATTATTTATTATTGTCGGGCGAGGCGGCCAGTGGCGGGGGAAAAGTCGCCGTTGCTGCGCCAGGGGTTGATATCCAGACCGCCGCGTCGCGTATAGCGGGCGTAAACGGAAAGCGATTCCGGCTGGCAGAAACGGAGAATATCGTTAAAGATGCGCTCGACGCACTGCTCATGGAATTCGTTATGATGGCGGAATGAGACCAGATAGCGCAGGAGCTGCTCGCGGTCGATTTTCGCCCCCCGATACTGGATCTGTACCGAGCCCCAGTCCGGCTGGTGGGTGATCAGGCAGTTGGATTTCAGCAGATGGCTGACCAGCGTCTCTTCCACGATTTTGCCGCTGGCGGCGCCCTGCAGATAGTCGGTGCTGAACTGATAGTTATCGATCTCGATATCCTGATCGTCGATGCAGGCGCCGTGCAGGTGGGCAATCGGCTGGCCTTCCAGTTCATCCAGCCGATACAGCGCCACCTTGACCTCTCCCTGCGCGCAGGCGCTCAGATCGCGGGTCAGCGTCTCTGCAACGTCCTGCCAGCTGGCGAAACGCGTCTGGTTAAAGCTGTTGAGATAGAGCTTAAAGCTTTTTGACTCCACCAGATTGACGCTGGTGTCGGGGAGTTCGACGTGGCCGACGGCCACCTGCGGCAGGCCTTTGCCGTTCAGCCAGGAGAGTTCGTACAGCGTCCAGATATCGGCGCCGTGGAACGGCAGGTTATCGGCATGCAGGCCCAGCGGATCGCGGTTAAGGCTGCGCGGGACACCCTGCAGCAGCGAGGCGTCATAAGTATCGCGGTAATCGGTTGATTTACCGAGCGTCAGGCCGGCCAGCGCCTGATGATTATCGTAAGAAGACATGTTTCACCATAGTAAAGCGGGTACACTATCTCTCCAGTGTATCCTGTCTAACGTGAAGAGAGAAACCGGTGGACCATCAGACCGCAGAAGCGCTGCGCGCTTTTACCCAACGTTACTGCGCCGCCTGGCAGCAACAGCGCAACAGCCTGCCGCGCAGTGAAGAGCTTTACGGCGTTCCGTCGCCTTGCGTCGTTGATACCCAAGGCGAGGCCGTATTCTGGCAGCCGCAGCCGTTTTCGCTGGCGCAAAATATCAGCGCGGTTGAACGCGCCCTGGATATTGTGGTACAACAACCGCTTCATTCTTATTATACCACTCAGTTTGCCGGCGACATGACCGGCCGGTTTGCCGACGAAACGCTGACGCTGCTGCAGACCTGGAGTGAAGAGGATTTCCAGCGGGTGCAGGAAAACTTAATCGGGCACCTGGTGGTACAGAAGCGCTTGAAGCTGGCGCCGACGCTGTTTATCGCCACCCTCGAGAGTGAACGGGATGTGATTTCCGTCTGTAATCTCAGCGGCGAGGTGATCAAAGAGACCCTCGGCACCGCCAAACGCATCACGCTTTCCCCCTCGCTTGCGAGTTTCCTCAGCCACCTTGAGCCGGTTCTGTAATCCAGTCTACCTGGTCGTTTGTGAGAGATCTCTTACAAAACCTGTAAGAGATCGTCATCATTTAAGGCAAATTTAATCCCTTCTTTTTTTTATAAGTCATTGGTATCAAATCAGATCTTAATTTTTTCGTCCTTTTGAGTGGGGACTAATCTTAAGAGATTGTCTCAAGAAGGGTTGTAAGACGAGGCAGAATCAGTGATCCTATGTCTGTCGACAGGAAGTCGCGAAATGAAGCGAACATCAGGATGATGGCGCTTCTGCAGGACCCGCCAGGATGGCGTTGCAAGGACAGGCTTCAGGATGAAGCAAGGATAACGCAGGAACGCGTAATGGACACCTCCAGGATGGAGAACGAGAGCCGCTCAGGATGAACGGTGGATCAGGAAGATCGGGACAAACTTAAGGATAAGTCATTTCGCATCGGGGTGGTGTGAAAGCAGGATGCGCGAGTTTATGGATGAACATTGGTCAGGAGACCTCAGGAAAAGTTTTCAAGGACGAGCAGGGAGCACCAATGTAGCGGGAATGCTGCAAAACGAACCGGGAGCACTGTTTATACAGTGCTCCCTTTTTTTATTTCTTCTGCGGATTTGCTATCCTGCGCCCGGTTTTTAACTCATCGAGGTTTCCCCATGACTCTTCACGATAGCGTGCGCGATCGCCTGCGCGCCATTGAAGCCCTGCTGCGCGAAACAGAGCACTGGCAGGCGACGGCGCCGGACAGCAGCGCCTTCGCCAGCGATAAGCCGTTTTGCCTGGATACCCTGGAGCCGCTGGAGTGGCTGCAGTGGGTCCTGATCCCGCGTATGCACCAGCTGCTGGAGAGCGGTCAGCCGCTGCCGCAAAATTTTGCCGTTGCGCCTTATTACGAGATGGCTCTGGATCAGGCCCACCCGGTCCGCGAATCCATGCTGGCGGAACTTCTGCTGTTAGACGCGCTGTTTGCCGGTGAGCAGGCCTGATGCTGGAGATTATCTACCAGGACGACTGGCTGGTGGCGGTCAATAAACCCTCGGGCTGGCTGGTGCATCGCAGCTGGCTCGATCGCGACGAGAAAGTGGTGGTGATGCAGACCGTGCGCGACCAGATTGGCCAGCACGTTTTTACCGCTCATCGTCTCGACCGGCCCACCTCCGGCGTCCTGCTGATGGGGCTGTCGAGCGAGGCGGGCCGCCTGCTGGCGCAGCAATTTGAACAGCATCAGATCCAGAAGCGCTACCATGCGATCGTCCGCGGCTGGCTGATGGACGAAGCGCTGCTGGATTACCCGCTGGTGGAAGAGCTGGATAAAATCGCCGATAAATTTGCTCGTGAGGACAAAGATCCGCAGCCGGCGGTGACCCACTACCGCGGCCTGGCGACGGTGGAGATGCCGGTGGCAACCGGGCGTTATCCCACCACGCGCTACGGGCTGGTGGAACTGGAGCCGAAAACCGGCCGCAAGCACCAGCTGCGCCGTCATCTTGCTCATCTGCGTCATCCGATCCTTGGCGACAGCAAGCACGGCGATCTGCGGCAAAACCGCAGCGCCGCAGAACATTTCGGCTGTCACCGCCTGATGCTGCACGCCAGCGAGCTGTCGTTGACCCATCCTTTTACCGGCGAGCCGCTGACCCTGCGCGCTGGTTTTGACGAGGTCTGGATGCGCGCCCTGTCGCAGTTTGGCTGGCGCGGGCTTCTCCCGCTAAATGAAAGGGTTGAGTTTGCCGACGACTGCGGTCAGGATGAAGGGAATAAGGTCAATCCAGGGAGATAATAGCATGGCGGAAGTCGGAATTTTTGTCGGCACCATGTACGGCAACTCGCTGCTGGTCGCGGAAGAAGCGGAAGCGATCCTCAGCGGACTGGGACACAAGGCAACCGTGTACGAGGATCCGCAGGTCAACGACTGGGAATCCTATACGGGTAAATATGTGCTGGTGGTCACCTCCACCACCGGGCAGGGCGATCTGCCGGACAGCATTGTTCCGCTGTATGAGGGGATGAAAGATATGTATCAGCCCCATCTGCGCTACGGCATTATCGCGCTCGGCGACAGCACCTATGCTAACTTTTGCGGCGGCGGGCTGAAGTTCGACCAGCTACTGCAGGAGCAGGGCGCGAAGCGCATCGGCGAGATGCTGAAGATTGACGCCAGCGAAGACCCGGAGCCGGAGAGCGTCTCCAATCCGTGGGTTGAGCAGTGGGCCACCCTGCTCGAATAAAAGCGCTGCCCTCTCCCTACGCAGAGGGCGCTCTTTCAATACGTCGCGGCCAGATACGCGGACGTCAAAATGGTAGCGCGTTCCTGGCGCCACGCCTTTAGGCAAACGCCACAATATCCTTAGCAATATCATGGCTTAAGCCAGCCAGTTTCACCGGGTCAAGTGAGGTATTTCACACTCCGGCCCTTTTTGCTGTGCTTTGCGGCTCCAGCGGCGCTGGTTTTTCATTTCCGTGAACTTCCCCCCATTCTTTCAGGCATTCGCCACAAACCACCTGCAATAGCGGCGTAAAAGCTGTGTAGATGCACGGTGAGCCGCGGTGTGCCTCTTCATATACTGCTCCAGCCAGTGATAAATGCAGTGCCAGATATAACGACAACTATCAAAACACGACCACGTCATTCTGATTACCCTACAGGTTGTGCTGTTCAGAATGAACGTAGCTAAACGCTATGATTCAGGAGTACAACAATGAGTTCATTAAGTCAGGCGGCGACGGCGGCTGAAAAGCGCACCAACGCCCGCTACTGGATAGTGGTGATGCTGTTTATCGTCACTTCTTTTAACTATGGTGACCGGGCGACGCTGTCGATCGCCGGTTCAGAAATGGCCAAAGATATCGGCCTCGATCCTGTTGGCATGGGGTATGTGTTCTCCGCCTTCTCATGGGCGTATGTCATCGGCCAGATCCCGGGCGGCTGGCTGCTTGACCGCTTCGGTTCGAAGCGCGTCTATTTCTGGTCGATCTTCATCTGGTCGATGTTTACCCTGCTGCAGGGCTTCGTCGATATCTTCAGCGGCTTTGGCATTATCATCGCGCTGTTCACTCTGCGTTTCCTCGTCGGCCTTGCCGAGTCGCCGTCATTCCCGGGCAACAGCCGTATCGTCGCCGCCTGGTTCCCGGCGCAGGAGAGGGGGACGGCGGTATCGATTTTTAACTCCGCCCAGTACTTTGCCACCGTTATCTTCGCGCCGATCATGGGCTGGCTGACGCATGAGGTGGGTTGGTCGCACGTGTTCTTCTTTATGGGCGGCCTGGGGATTGTGATCAGCTTTGTGTGGCTGAAAGTGATCCACGATCCGAACAACCATCCGGGCGTGAACCAGAAAGAGCTGGACTATATCGCCGAAGGCGGGGCGCTGATCAACATGGATCAGAAGAGTAGCGCGCAGAAAGTGCCGTTTAGCGTCAAAATGGGACAGATCAGACAGCTGATCGGATCGCGGATGATGATCGGCATCTATATCGGTCAGTATTGCATCAACGCCTTAACCTACTTCTTTATCACCTGGTTCCCGGTTTATCTGGTGCAGGCGCGCGGCATGTCGATCCTCAAAGCCGGCTTTGTCGCCTCCGTTCCGGCGGTGTGCGGCTTTGTCGGCGGGGTGCTGGGCGGGGTGATTTCCGACTGGTTAATGCGCCGCACCGGCTCGCTGAACATCGCGCGCAAAACGCCGATCGTGCTGGGGATGCTGCTCTCCATGACCATGCTGATGTGTAACTATGTCAACGTGGAGTGGATGGTGATCGGCTTTATGGCAATGGCCTTCTTCGGCAAAGGGATCGGGGCGCTCGGCTGGGCGGTGATGGCGGATACCGCGCCGAAAGAAATTAGCGGTCTCTCCGGCGGCCTGTTCAACATGTTCGGCAATATCTCCGGTATCGTCACTCCCATCGCCATCGGCTATATCGTTGGCACCACCGGCTCGTTCAACGGCGCGCTGATCTACGTCGGCATCCATGCCCTGGTGGCGGTGCTGAGCTACCTGGTGCTGGTGGGCGATATCAAACGCATCGAACTGAAACCTGTGGTGGGGCGCTCATCATGACTACCCAATCCAGCCCGATTATCACAGAGATGAAGGTCATTCCGGTGGCCGGGCACGACAGCATGCTGCTGAACATCGGCGGGGCGCACAACGCCTGGTTTACCCGCAATATCGTGGTATTGACCGATAATGCCGGCCACACCGGCGTTGGCGAAGCGCCCGGCGGGGAGGTTATCTACCAGACGCTGCTGGCGGCGATCCCGCAGGTGGTGGGCCAGGAGGTCGCCCGACTCAATCGCGTAGTGCAGCAGGTGCACAAAGGCAATCAGGCGGCGGATTTCGATACCTTCGGCAAAGGGGCATGGACCTTCGAACTGAAGGTTAACGCGGTGGCGGCGCTGGAAGCGGCGCTGCTCGACCTGCTCGGCCAGGTGCTGAAGGTGCCGGTCTGCGAGCTGCTGGGGCCGGGTAAGCAGCGTGATGCCGTCACCGTGCTGGGCTACCTGTTCTATATTGGCGATCGGCAGAAAACCGACCTTGGCTATCTGGACCATACGCCGGGCGATCATGAATGGTACCGCCTGCGCCATCAGCAGGCGTTGAGCAGCGAGGCGGTAGTGCGTCTGGCGGAAGCCGCCCAGGATCGCTACGGTTTCAAAGACTTTAAGCTGAAGGGCGGCGTGCTGCCCGGCGAGCAGGAGATCGACACCGCGCGGGCGCTGAAAAAGCGTTTTCCGGAGGCGCGCATCACCGTCGACCCGAACGGCGCCTGGCTGCTGGATGAGGCCATCGCGCTGTGCAAAGGGCTGCAGGATATCCTGACTTATGCCGAAGATCCGTGCGGTGCCGAGCAAGGTTTCTCCGGCCGGGAGGTGATGGCCGAGTTCCGTCGTGCCACCGGGCTGCCGGTCGCCACCAATATGATCGCCACCAACTGGCGTGAAATGGGCCATGCGGTGATGCTCAATGCCGTCGACATCCCGCTGGCGGACCCGCATTTCTGGACGCTCTCCGGCGCGGTACGGGTGGCGCAACTGTGTGACGACTGGGGGCTCACCTGGGGCTGCCATTCCAACAACCACTTTGATATTTCCCTGGCGATGTTTACCCACGTCGGCGCCGCCGCGCCGGGCAACCCCACCGCCATTGACACCCACTGGATCTGGCAGGAGGGCGACGCGCGCCTGACCAAAAATCCGCTGCAGATTATTCACGGCAAGATTGCCGTGCCAGACGCGCCGGGACTCGGCGTGGAACTTGACTGGGAGCAGGTGCGCAAAGCCCATGAGGCCTATAAAGCGCTGCCGGGCGGCGCGCGCAACGACGCAGGCCCGATGCAGTACCTGATCCCCGGCTGGACATTCGACCGCAAACGTCCCGTTTTCGGCCGCCACTAATTAAAAAGGATGATGCTATGACGACTTTCACTTCAACGCCCGTTGTTACGACCATGCAGGTGATCCCGGTTGCCGGCCATGACAGCATGCTGATGAACCTGAGCGGCGCGCACGCCCCGTACTTCACCCGCAATATTGTGATTATCAAAGATAACGCCGGGCATACCGGCGTCGGCGAAATCCCCGGCGGCGAAAAAATCCGCCAGACCCTGGAAGATGCCGCGCCGCTGGTGGTGGGCAAAACGCTGGGCGAGTACAAGAATGTGCTGGGCGCGGTGCGCAACCAGTTTGCCGACCGCGACGCCGGGGGCCGCGGCCTGCAGACCTTCGACCTGCGTACCACCATTCACGTGGTAACCGGGATTGAAGCGGCGCTGCTGGACCTGCTGGGCCAGCACCTTGGCGTCAATGTCGCTTCCCTGCTTGGCGATGGCCAGCAGCGCAGCGAAGTCGAAATGCTGGGCTATCTGTTCTTTGTCGGCAACCGCCACGCCACGCCGCTGGCCTATCAGAGCCAGCCGGATGAGCAGTGCGAGTGGTATCGCCTGCGCCATGAAGAGGCGATGACGCCGGATGCGGTGGTCCGCCTGGCGGAAGCGGCGTATGAAAAATATGGCTTCAACGACTTTAAGCTGAAGGGCGGCGTGCTGGCCGGTTTTGAAGAAGCTGAGGCGATCAGCGCCCTGGCGAAACGCTTCCCGAATGCCCGCGTCACTCTCGACCCGAACGGCGCCTGGCTGCTGGAGGAAGCCATCCAGATTGGTAAACAGCTGAAGGGCGTGCTGGCCTATGCGGAAGACCCATGCGGCGCCGAACAAGGTTTCTCTGGCCGCGAAGTGATGGCCGAGTTCCGCCGCGCGACGGGCCTGCCGACCGCGACCAATATGATCGCTACCGACTGGCGACAGATGGGCCATACCTTGTCCCTGCAGTCGGTGGATATCCCGCTGGCGGACCCGCACTTCTGGACCATGCAGGGGTCGGTGCGTGTGGCGCAGATGTGCCATGAGTTCGGCCTGACCTGGGGATCGCACTCCAATAACCACTTCGACGTGTCGCTGGCGATGTTCACCCATGTCGCGGCAGCGGCGCCGGGCAAAATCACCGCGATTGATACCCACTGGATTTGGCAGGAGGGCAACCAGCGTCTGACCAAACAACCTTTTGAAATCAAAGGCGGTATGGTGCAGGTACCGAGTGCCCCGGGCCTGGGGGTTGAGCTGGATATGGACCGCGTGATGCAGGCAAATGAGCTATATAAGAAACATGGTCTTGGCGCCCGCGACTATGCGATGGCGATGCAGTATCTGATCCCGGGCTGGACCTTTGACAACAAGCGTCCATGCATGGTGCGCTAAAAGGCCGCCGGCCTCTGCGGGGGCCGGCATTGCGCGACAGCGCCAGGGGTTGGCTCAGAGTAAGGACAGCACATGAAAATAGTGATCGCACCGGATTCCTGGAAGGAGAGTCTGAGCGCGCTGGAAGTGGCCACGGCGATAGAGCAAGGCTTTCGCGAGATTTATCCTGACGCGGAGTACGTCAAGCTGCCGGTTGCCGACGGTGGTGAAGGGACGGTGGAAGCCATGGTGGCGGCGACCGGCGGGCATCAGGTTCCGCTGACGGTCACCGGGCCGCTGGGTGAACCGGTTGAGGCATTTTATGGGCTGTCCGGCGATCGCCAGTGCGCCTTTATCGAAATGGCGGCAGCCAGCGGGCTGGAGAGCGTCCCGCCGGCGCAGCGTAATCCGCTGCTGACCACTTCCTGGGGAACCGGGGAGCTGATCCGACACGCGCTGGACGCCGGCGTGCGACAGATCATTATTGGCATTGGCGGCAGTGCGACCAATGACGGCGGCGCCGGGATGGCGCAGGCGCTGGGGGCGAAACTGTTGACCGCCGACGGCCAGCAAATCGCCTCCGGGGGCGGCGCGCTGGAGACGCTGGCGCGTATCGACCTTAGCGAACTCGATCCGCGGCTGGCAGATTGCCGGATTGAGGTTGCCTGCGACGTCACCAACCCGCTAACCGGCCCGCAGGGGGCCAGCGCGGTGTTTGGCCCGCAAAAAGGGGCGACGACGCAGATGATCGACCGCCTCGACAGCGGCCTGCTGCACTATGCCCGGATTATCGCCCGCGATTTAGATATCGATGTGCTGAGCCTGGAAGGCGGTGGCGCGGCGGGCGGCATGGGGGCGGCGCTGTATGCGTTTTGTGGCGCAACGCTGCGCCCGGGCATTGAGATCGTCACCGATGCGCTGCAACTGGCGACGCGGGTGGCGGATGCCGATTTAGTGATCACCGGCGAAGGGCGTATCGATAGCCAGACGATCCACGGCAAAGTGCCGGTGGGAGTAGCGAAGGTGGCGAAGCGTTTTAACGTTCCGGTGATTGGGATTGCCGGCAGCCTTACCGCCGATGTCGGGGTGGTGCATCAGCACGGACTGGATGCGGTATTCAGCGTGTTATATACCATCTGTACCCTGGATGAAGCGCTGGCCAATGCCGCCGCCAACCTGCGGATGACGGCGCGTAACGTCGCCGCGGTTTTGCAGATGGGCGGTAAGCGGTAACCCGGTTGGCGCAGTGGTATTTGTAGCCCGGATAAGGTGCGTAGCACCGCGATCCGGGAACCATCCCCGGTGGCGCTTACGCTTACCGGGGCTACCAATCGGGTACTGGACCGTAACACTGCGATCCGGGAACCGTCCCCGGTGGCGCTTACGCTTACCGGGGCTACCAACCGAATACCGGACCGTAGGGCGTAGCCCGGATGAGGCGCGTAGCGCCGCTATCCGGGGTTTACACGCCCATCCGGCACGCTTCGCGGGCCACATTATCCATCTCGTCTAACAGCTCGAGCAGCTCCGGCTCCAGGTCCTCGGCGGCGGTACCCGACCGCAGCTGGCTCTCCAGGGTGTGGCACAGCTTTTTCAACCGCGGCACGCCGCTGTAGCTGCAGCTGCCGTGCAGCTTGTGGATCAGATCCACCAGCCCTTCCGGCTGCTCGCCCACCAGCTGCTCTTCCACTTTATTACGCACCTCCGGCATAAAGGCGATCAGCATCTGCAGCATCTCCCGCGCCAGATCCGGCTTCATGGCGGCCTGACGCAGCGCCAGCTGCCAGTCAAGCGTCAGGTTATGGTCGATGACCGGCTCTGCAGGCGGTAGCGCCGCCGGAGCGACGCTAAGCAGGCCGGGCTGATAGCGCAGCAGCAGAGCGTGCAGTTTCTCTTCTTCGATTGGCTTCGCCAGATAATCGTTCATGCCGGCGCTCAACAGCTTCTCCCGCTGGCCCTCCAGGGCGTGCGCGGTGACCGCAATCACCGGGGTTTGCTGATGATGCGACAGATGATGAATCAGCTCGCAGGCGCGGATGCCGTCCATATCCGGCATCTGAATATCCATCAGGATCAGATCCATCTGCAGCCGCTTGGCCTGGTCCACGGCCTGCTGGCCGCTGTCGCAGAGGATCACCTGCTGCACAAGGTCGTCCAGCAGGGCGCCGATCAGCTTCAGGTTAGCCGGATTGTCGTCGACGGCCATCACGGTCATCGGCAGCTTATGACTGTCGGCCTGCGTCAACGGCGCGGAAGCTGGCGCATGATTGGTGGCCACCAGCGCCGGCAGCAGGCGGGTGGTAGTGAGCGGTTTCAACAGGCAGGCAGCGACGCCGTCGCGCTTCAGGGCTTCGGCGCTGACCTGGGCATGACATGGCAGAGCAAGCAGCACGTTGTCAGACATCGCGCAGGCTTTGACTAATTTTTCCCGGTGCGGCGACAAATCGCGCATTGAGACCGGGATGCCGACCAGCAGAATGTCGTACTGCGCTTCCGCCAGCGAGGAGAAGGTAGGGCTGTAGATCACCTCCAGCGGCGTGGCGGCCAGCATCTCCAGCGTACATTGCGCCGCCGTCGCGTTGGCTTCCACATAGGCCAGACGTTTGCCCGTCAGCCCGTCGGTGTTCAGCATATCCGGAATGGCGTTCGGGTTGAGATCAAGGCTGATATGGAACCAGAAGGTGGAGCCGCGGTTCGGCTGACTGTGGAACGAAATATCGCCGCCCATCTCTTTGACCAGACGCTGGGTGATCACCAGCCCAAGCCCGGTGCCGCCGTGCCGGCGTGAAATGCTGGCATCGGCCTGACGGAAGGCCTGGAACAGTCGGGACTGGTCGCGTTCGGGGATGCCGATGCCGGTATCGTGGATCTGAATTTCGATCTGTACCCGCGAGTTGCTGATGGCCCGCTGCTCCACCAGCACGTCGATATTGCCGTGCTCGGTGAATTTAATCGCATTGCCCACGAGGTTGGTCACAATCTGCTGCAGACGGAGCGGATCGCCAATGACGTTATCCGGCACATTGTTCTTAATGTTCAGCGTCAGCTCCAGCCCTTTATCATGTGCGGAATGCGCCAGCAGGGTGACCACTTCATCAAGCGAGGTGCGCAGCAGGAACGGAATACTCTCCAGAATCAGCTTCCCGGCTTCCAGCTTGGAAAAGTCGAGCACGTCATTGATGATCGCCAGCAGATTATTGGCCGAACGTTCGATGGTGGTCAGGTGGTCGCGCTGCGTGGCGTTGAGATCGGTTTTCAGCGTCAGGCGGGTAAAGCCGATCACTCCATTGAGCGGGGTGCGCAGTTCGTGGGACATATTGGCCAGGAACTCAGACTTAATGCGCGCCGCCTCCTGGGCGCGCTTTTTCGCCAGGTCCAGCTCAACGTTCTGGATCTCCATCTGCTCAAGGGTTTCCCGCAGATCGGAGGTCGCCTGGTCGACGTTGTGCTGCATCTCCTCATGGTAGGCCGCCAGCGACATGGCCATCGAGTTAATGCCGTTTTTCAACATATCCAGTTCGCCGAGCATAAAACCCTCGACCCGGCTGTCCAGCTGTCCGCGGCGGATGCGGTCGACGGTGTTGACCATATTGCGGATAGGCCCGGTGACGTCGCGCATCAGGCGCCAGCCGAAGATTAGCGCGATGCCAATGCAGAACAGCATCATCACACTGGAGATGAAAATCTCTTTGTACTGCTGGAGGCGGACTGATTTCAGATCCAGCTCCAGCGCGACGTAGCCCAGCATATTGCCCGGCATTTTGGCGTCAGATTCGGGGGACTCATCGGGAGAATAGCTTTCCGAGACGATCGGCGTGCGCAGGATCATGATGTCGCCGTCGCGGATGACGCTGAGATGGCGGGGAAATGCCTCGCCTTTCGGGATCTGCAGTTCGCTGGAGTTGAGCTGGTAATTGGAGGTGACAAACAGCCGGTTATGCGAATCATACACCGAGATGGCCCGCACGATCTCCGAATGACGCCGATGCAGGACGCTGATCAGCTGGCCGATGGATTCGCGGTTTTGCAAATTCATCCCATATTCGCTGGAGACCGCCAGCGGCTCAATAATGCTGGCGCCGGCGTCCTCCAGCTGGCGTTGCAGGTCGTTATAACGATGAGCGACAAAGAAAATACTGAGCAACAGCCCAATCAGGACGGTTGGCGCCAGTATCAGAATCATCATGCGAGCACGCAGGCTGTAGTTGGTCATGCGGTTCCATTATGGGAGAATATAGACATCATCGTTCTGTGCGCGTCGGTGCGCTTCGCGGCACTGCCGCCCTGAACGAGCTCGTTTTATTTGATTGAGACAACTCTCTACGATGGCGCAATTCTACTCTGCAAAACGGCGTGTGACGACGCGCCAGATCATAACCGTTACAGTCAATGACCTCGATCCCTTTGGTCAGGGCGTTGCCCGCCACCAGGGAAAGGCGCTGTTCGTGAGCGGTGTGCTGCCGCAGGAGCAGGCCGAGGTGGTGCTGGTGGAAGACAAAAAACAGTACGCCCGCGCCCAGGTGAAACGCCGTCTAACCGACAGCCCGCAGCGCCAGGCGCCGCGCTGCCCGCATTTTGGCGTCTGCGGCGGCTGCCAACAGCAGCATGCCAGCGTCGCGCTTCAGCAGCAAAGTAAACGTGCCGCGCTGGCGCGGCTGATGAAGCGTGAGGTGGATGAGGTCATCGCCGGCGTGCCGTGGGGCTACCGCCGTCGCGCGCGCTTAAGCTTGAATTATCAACCAAAGACCCAACAATTGCAGATGGGTTTTCGCCAGGCCAACGCCAAAGCGATCGTCGATGTGGTGCAATGCCCTGTTTTGGTGCCCCAGCTTGAGGCATTGCTGCCCGCCGTGCGTGAGTGCTTAAGCGCGCTGAGCGCATTACGCCACCTCGGCCACGTCGAGCTGGTGCAGGCGGACAACGGCCCGCTGATGGTGCTGCGCCATACCGCCGCGCTGCCAGCGGGCGACAGGGAAAAACTGGAACGCTTTTCGCAAACTCACGGTCTTTCTCTGTACCTCGCGCCGCAAAGCGAGATACTGGAACATATTCATGGCGAAGCGCCATGGTACACCTCAGACGGACTACGCTTAGTGTTCAGTCCGCGGGATTTTATCCAGGTCAACGACGGCGTGAATCAGCAGATGGTGCGTACTGCGCTGGAATGGCTGGATCTGCGGCCGGAGGACCGGGTGCTGGATCTGTTCTGCGGGATGGGGAACTTTACCCTGCCGCTGGCGACGCGAGCCGCCCAGGTGGTGGGGGTGGAAGGGGTGCCCGCGCTGGTAGAAAAGGGGCGGGAAAACGCCGCTCTCAATGGTTTATCAAATGTCACTTTCTTCCATGAAAATCTGGAAGAGGATGTCACCCGTCAGGCCTGGGCGAAGCACGGCTTTGATAAAGTGCTGCTGGACCCGGCCCGCGCCGGCGCGCCGGGCGTGATGCCGCATATTATAAAACTGGCACCGCGGCGGGTGGTGTATGTTTCCTGCAACCCGGCGACGCTGGCGCGAGACAGCGAAACCCTGTTGCAGGCTGGATATCAGATTCAACGCCTGGCGATGCTGGATATGTTCCCGCATACCGGTCATCTGGAATCAATGGTGTTGTTTGAGCGCAGGCTTACATAAGGTCATTCACAACGTCGCAGAAGAGCCACCCTGGCCGTCAATGCTGACGCGACCTGCAGGATGACATGTAGAAAGTTGAGGCTTGCCGACTTCGGCAGGCCGGTCCCTTAAGGAGAGGACAATGGTTGCGGTAAGAAGTGCACATCTTAATAAAGCTGGTGAATTTGACCCGAAGAAATGGATCGCGAGTCTGGGGATTTCCAGCCAGCAGTCGTGTGAGCGCTTAGCCGAAACCTGGGATTATTGTCGCGAAAAAACGCAAGGACACCCGCAGGCAGACCTGCTGCTGTGGCGTGGCGTCGAAATGGTGGAGATTCTGTCCACCCTGAGTATGGATCTCGATACGCTGCGCGCGGCGCTGTTGTTCCCACTGGCGGACGGTGAAGTCGTTAGTGAAGAGGTCATGCAGGAGAGCGTGGGTAAATCGGTCGTGACCCTGATTCACGGGGTGCGGGACATGGCCGCTATCCGCCAGCTAAAAGCCACCCATAACGACTCGGTATCTTCCGAGCAGGTGGATAACATTCGCCGCATGCTGCTGGCGATGGTTGACGATTTCCGCTGCGTGGTCATCAAGCTTGCTGAGCGGATCGCGCATCTGCGCGAGGTCAAAGACGCGCCGGAAGATGAACGCGTGCTGGCGGCGAAAGAGTGCACCAATATCTATGCGCCGCTGGCGAACCGCTTAGGTATCGGCCAGCTGAAGTGGGAGCTGGAAGATTACTGCTTCCGTTATCTGCATCCGGCAGAATACAAGCGCATTGCTAAACTGCTCCACGAACGCCGTATCGACCGTGAGCATTACATCGACGAGTTCGTCGGTCACCTGCGCTCGGAGATGAAAGCCGAAGGCGTCAAGGCGGAAGTCTATGGCCGGCCGAAGCACATCTACAGCATCTGGCGCAAAATGCAGAAAAAACACCTCGCGTTTGACGAGCTGTTTGACGTTCGCGCGGTGCGCATCGTGGCCGAGCGTTTGCAGGATTGTTACGCCGCGCTGGGGATCGTCCATACCCACTATCGTCACCTGCCGGATGAATTCGATGACTACGTGGCCAACCCGAAACCCAACGGCTATCAGTCTATTCATACCGTGGTGCTGGGCCCGAGCGGCAAGACGGTGGAAATTCAAATTCGCACCCGGCAGATGCATGAAGATGCTGAGCTTGGCGTGGCTGCGCACTGGAAGTACAAAGAGGGGGCGGGAGCGGGCACCGGCGGTGGCCGTGGCTATGAGGACCGCATCGCCTGGCTGCGTAAGCTGATTGCCTGGCAGGAAGAGATGGCCGACTCTGGCGAAATGCTCGACGAAGTGCGCAGCCAGGTTTTCGACGACCGGGTGTATGTCTTTACGCCGAAAGGCGACGTGGTGGACCTGCCGGCGGGGTCGACGCCGCTCGACTTTGCCTACCATATTCACAGCGACGTCGGCCATCGCTGCATCGGCGCCAAAATTGGCGGCCGTATCGTGCCGTTCACCTATCAGCTGCAGATGGGCGATCAGATCGAAATTATTACCCAGAAGCAGCCGAACCCGAGCCGCGACTGGCTGAACCCTAACCTCGGCTACGTGACCACCAGTCGCGGACGCTCGAAGATCCACGCCTGGTTCCGTAAACAGGACCGCGACAAGAATATTCTCGCCGGTCGGCAGATCCTCGACGACGAACTGGAGCATCTGGGCATCAGTCTTAAGGATGCGGAAAAACACCTGCTGCCGCGCTACAACTTCAACGAGCTCGATGAACTGCTGGCTGCCATTGGCGGCGGCGATATCCGTCTCAACCAGATGGTCAATTTCCTGCAGGCGCAGTTCAATAAACCGAGCGCCGCTGAGCAGGATGCGGCCGCGCTGAAGCAGCTGCAGCAGAAAACCTACGCCCCACAGAACCGCACCAAGGACAATGGCCGGGTGGTGGTGGAAGGGGTAGGCAACCTGATGCACCATATTGCCCGCTGCTGCCAGCCGATCCCGGGCGATGAGATCGTCGGCTTTATCACCCAGGGGCGCGGGATTTCCGTGCATCGCGCCGACTGCGATCAGCTGGCTGAACTGCAGTCGCATGCTCCGGAGCGCATCGTCGATGCGGTATGGGGTGAAAGCTACTCGGCGGGCTACTCGCTGGTGGTCAGGGTGGAGGCGAACGATCGCAGCGGTTTACTGCGCGATATCACCACCATCCTCGCCAATGAGAAGGTGAATGTGCTGGGTGTCGCCAGCCGCAGTGATACCCGTCAGCAGCTGGCAACCATCGATATGACCATTGAGATTTACAACCTGCAGGTGCTGGGCCGGGTGCTTGGTAAGCTCAACCAGGTGCCCGATGTCATTGACGCGCGCCGTCTGCACGGCGGTTAAGCCCTCTCCAGGCCAGGTCAATGAATGACCGCTGGGGCAATGGCTGCTGAAACTGCCGGCGTTGGCGGCCTCAAAATCGCTGAGACGTTCCC